>NZ_CP109090.1:7963169-8269445 GCF_035917575.1 Streptomyces sp. NBC_01788
GCGGCAGGACAGCGAGGTGGGCGGGCCGGTTCGGTGCCGCCTCCGCGGCGGCTACGCTGGCGCTGTACGGCGTCCTCCAGGCAGTGGACGGGGTCGCCCTCAAGCAGGCGGTGAACGCCTGGGCGAGCGCCCCGGACCCCGAGAAGGCGGCGCGCTTCGCGAGCGCCGAGGCCGTCCGCTGGCTCGAGTGGGGAGTCAGGAGCTACCAGAACTTCGCCCTGGGCCTCGCTGTGCTCCTGTTCGCGGTCGCCGCCGCGCGGACGGCTTGGATCCCGCGGCCGGTGGTCCTCCTGATGAGCCTTTCCGGCCTCAGCTACCTGGTGCAGGGCTGCGTGGTCGGCTCCGGGGGATTCTCCTCGACGGAGTCGATCGCCATCGTGCTGGCCTTCGTCCTGGACGTGGCGTGGATGAGCTGGCTGGTCGCGGTCGCCTGGCGGATACGGGTCCCGGCGGCCGCGTCGCCCGGCCGATGAGGGCGCGGACCGAGTACCGGTCATCCCCGACCCGCGAACCGCGGGCCACCTGACCGCACCGTCACCACCGCATCGAGGAGTTCCCTCTTGCTCTCCGGTACCCCCCGCACCTTCATCGGCTCGACCACCTTCGAGATCACCGGTATGGCTTGTGCGCACTGCGTCCGCTCTGTCACCGAGGAGATCTCGGGCGTCGCCGGCGTCGAGTCCGTCGTCGTCGACCTGGCCACCGGCACCGCCACCGTCACCGCCTCCCAGCCCGTCGACCGCGCCGACATCGCCGCCGCGGTCGACGAGGCCGGGTACGCCCTCGTCCCGTGACCCGCACCCACCTCTGGAGACATCCGTGCACGACCGCACTGCCACCCCGACCGCCGTCCCCGCGCCCACCAACCCCGCGGCGCACGACGGCCACCGCCCGAGCGCCAAGAAATTCGCCCTGCACTTCGCCGAGATGGTCGTGGCCATGGCCGTCGGCATGGTGGTCCTGCACCCGGTGTGGATGGCCGTCCTCGACGCCCTCGGCGCTGCCGGAGTGATGCACAACCCCTACAGCGGCGCGCTGATCATGGCGACGAACATGACGGTGGCCATGTCCGCGTGGATGAAGTTCCGCGGTCATGGCCGGCGGCCCGTCGCCGAGATGGGCGCGGCCATGTACGCGCCCTTCCTCGTGCTGTTCGTGCCGCTGTCGCTGGGGCTCATCGACGCCGGCGCCCTGATGCTGTGGGGCCACCTGCTCATGCTTCCGGCGATGGCCGCGGCCATGCTGCTGCGTCCGCACGAGTACGCCCACTGCTGAGACCGCGACCGCGGTGCCGGCCCGTCCGGCGGCCGGACCCGGCCGTCAGGCCCTTCGCGGCATGAAACATGAAAGAGGCGGGTTGCCTGTTCGGCAACCCGCCTCGCATCATCGTGAGCGGTCAGCCCCGGACGATGTTCTGCGCCTGCGGGCCCTTCTGGCCCTGGCCGATGTCAAAGGTGACGTGCTCGCCCTCGGTCAGCTCACGGTAGCCTGCGCCCTGGATCTCGGAGTAGTGGGCGAAGACGTCCGGGCCTCCGTCGTCCTGGGCGATGAAGCCGTAGCCCTTTTCGGAGTTGAACCACTTCACGGTGCCGCTGGCCATACTGATATTCCTTCGTCCATGCCTGGGAACAGCCCTTGATCACGGGCATCCCCGACTCCCGTGGCTGGGGAGCCATCAGCCGTTCTACCCCGCACCGCTCGGTATACCCGTCCGGAACACGCGCAGGTGCGGCCCGAGCGTCGGTGAGGCGGAGGCACAGGCCCGGTGAGCCGAGGAGCCGGCGCAGCGCCCGTAAGGACCGGACGGGCCGAGCCGAGGTGCCGCAGGGGTGGGGCTAGAGTGATCGGGGTGGACACCGTGCCGATACCGTCGACGGTGTCACCTCGACCAGGTCCCCGGGCCGCAGGTACCTCCGCGGCGAGCGAGCCCTTCCTGCCCCACCGGGAGTGCCGGTGAGAATCAGGTCGACGGGAGTGGAACGTGCCCGGATCTTGCCCTGCAGCCACTCCGTCGTGCCGTACTGCCACCCCCGCATGGGGATGTCGTTGGCCACCGTGAAACCGGCGATGTACTGGTCCGCCTCTTCCTCACGGACCTTGTACGCGGTCCGTCCGACGACGGCGAGTTCTCCCTCCCAGTCCATCCCCGGATCCTCCGCCACGGCCGGCACCGCGTCAGCCGGGCCGGTCAAGGTGTCGGCGAACTTCGCGAAGAGGGTGGGACGAGCGGGGAGTTCCCGGCCCATCTCCTGAATGTGACTCGTGTAGTTGAGGCCCGCGCACAGCACCTTCGAGGGACGCGGTACGACGGTCCGCACATCGACGTCGCCCCTGCGGTGCCGGCGCCCGGTGGCGTTGGCCGCGATCCGCCGCCAGTCCTCGTCCGCCGGCAGGGAATCGACGCCGGCGTGACCGGGGAGTTCGGTGAACTCGTCACCGTCCAGGCGGGCTGCGCATGTGCCCCAAGGAATGAAGTGAGACCGGCAACCGTGCGCACCCGGCAGCGGGACATCGGCTCCTGCTCGTCGTTCAACTGCGCTCCCGTCGCGAGCGTGGACTCGTTGTCCCGCCAGGTCTCGCGCGGCAGCGCCATCGTGCCCCGGACGTGCGAGAAGTGCCGTGCGAATTCCGCGAGGAACTCGTCACTGGTGACCGGGGAGCCCTCGGAAGGGTCCTTGCGCCGGGTCAGCTCGCGCAGCTCGTCGAGCATGCGCCGCCCCACGCCCTGGGACCAGGCCGCCTGGTGCAGGCCGGCCGGCAGGGCAGGGCTCACCCGGCTCATGCAGCGGCCACGCCGGAGGTTCTCGGTGCCGATGCCGAAGACGTACTTGTCCTCGACGAGCACCTCCTCGGCCCGGTAGTCGAGGCTCGCGGTCGCGGGCAGCCCCAGCATGTCCCAGTTGTCACCGCTGTCGCGGAGGGCGTCCTGCACCACCGGTGTCGGCCGCCGCAGCCGCTCGCTGTCCTCGGCCTCGCTCCGCAGGAGCGGGTAGATGTCCGTCAACTCCGCGAGCAGCCTGTTCGTTTGCTCGCCCGCCTGTATGTCCACCATCACCGTCGGCCCCTCCCGGACTGCGCGCCCTCACCGGCGTCGCGCTCGGCGGCTTCGGCCAGAGCGCCCCACTGGCCGCGGTGGAAGAGCAGGGGCCGGGTGTCGTCCTGCCGGCCGTAGGACAGCACACGCCCGAGCACGAGGACGTGGTCGCCGCCGTCGTACCCCGCCCACGGCGTGCACTGGAAGTACGCCGGCGAGCCGTTGATCCGTGGTGCCACGTCGTCGCCGACCCATTCGATGCGGTGGGTGTCCTGCGGCTTGCCCGGTGGGCGCCGCGCGAGCGCGACGGCGATGAACCGCTGCGGGAAGCGGCATGCCGCACCCGACGAACCGGGAGAGCGGGTTCGAGGAGGCGGAGGTCAACTCTCGGCGCGACCACGGGTGACGGTACAGAGCCATTCGCCGGACAGTTCCTGCCCCCGAAAGAAGGCGAAAGCCGCTGGGCCGGCCGGACGGCGTGCGAGCTGGGGTAATGCTGTGCGGCGGGCCGAGAGCCGACGGCCGCGGCCCGGAACCCGGTGCTCGCGGCCGGGGCGAGGCTCGTAGGGCTCAATACGAACTGGTTCGCCGGGAGCGGCTGCAGGAAGCCGCAGGTGGTCGGGCTCACCCCGGAGGCCGGACACGGGAGGTAACACATGTGCGGGATCACCGGCTGGGTGTCCTTCGACCGTGATCTGCGGTCCGAGAGCGCGACTTTGGACGCGATGACAGAGACCATGTCCTGCCGGGGTCCCGACGACCGCGGAACCTGGGCCGAGGGACCCGCGGCCCTCGGCCACCGCAGGCTCGCGATCATCGACCTTCCCGGCGGCCGGCAGCCGATGAGCGTCCGGACGCCCGAGGGCACGGTGGTGCTCGTCTACTCGGGGGAGACCTACAACTTCACCGAACTGCGGAGCGAGCTGACCGGCCTGGGCCACCGCTTCACGACCGACTCGGACACCGAGGTGGTCCTGAACGCCTACCTCGAATGGGGCGAGGGGCTCGCCAGGCGGCTCAACGGCATGTTCGCGTTCGCGGTGTGGGACGGCCGCCACAACCGGCTCGTGATGGTCCGCGACCGTATGGGGATCAAGCCGTTCTACTACTACCCGACCTCCGACGGCGTGCTGTTCGGCTCCGAACCCAAGGCCATCCTCGCCCATCCGCTCGCCCGCGCCCGGGTCCGCCTCGACGGACTGCGGGAGATGTTCTCGATGGTCAAGACGCCCGGACACGCCATGTGGGACGGCATGCGCGAACTGGAGCCCGGCACCGTACTCACCGTCGACCGGCAGGGGATGCGCCGACGCGTCTACTGGCAACTGGAGACCCGTCCGCACACCGACGACCGCGGCGCCACCGTCGCCACCGTACGCTCACTGCTCGACGACATCGTCCGCCGCCAGCTCGTCGCCGACGTTCCCCGCTGCATGCTGCTGTCGGGTGGCCTGGACTCCTCGGCCCTGACCGCCCTGGCCGCCCGCCAACTGGCCGAGCACGGCGAGAAGGTACGCAGCTTCGCCGTGGACTTCGCGGGACATGCCGACAACTTCATCGCCGACGAACTGCGCACCACACCCGACGCCCCGTACGTGCACGACGTCGCCCGCGCTTCGGGCACCGAGCACCAGGACATCGTCATCGACGCGCGGGCCCTCGCCGACCTCGACGTAAGGGCGGAGACGATCCGGGCGCGCGACCTGCCCGTGGGCGTCGGCGATCTGGACTCCTCCCTCTACCTGCTCCTCCGGGCGATCCGCGAGCACTCCACGGTCGCGCTGTCCGGCGAGTCGGCCGACGAGGTCTTCGGCGGTTACCTCCAGTTCTTCGACGAGAAGGCCCGGACCACCGACACTTTCCCGTGGATGGCCCAGGCCGAGCGCTTCGGCAGCGACTCCGGCGTCCTGAATCCCGCTCTCGCCGAAGCCCTGGACCTGAAGGCGTACGTCGCCGACAGCTACTGCACCGCCGTCTCGGACATCCGCCGCCTCGACGGGGAGAGCGACTTCGAGTACCGGATGCGGAAGATCTGCCATCTGCACCTGACCCGGTTCGTACGGGTCCTGCTGGACCGCAAGGACCGGCTGAGCATGGCGGTCGGCCTTGAGGTGCGGGTGCCGTTCTGCGACCACCGGCTCGTCGAGTACGTGTACAACGCGCCCTGGTCGCTGAAGTCGTTCGACGGGAGGGAGAAGAGCCTGCTCAGGGAGGCGACCGCCGACCTTATCCCGCGGTCCGTGTACGACAGGACGAAGAGCCCCTACCCGTCGACCCAGGACCCGCAGTACGCCGTCGCCATCCAGGAGCACGTCAGGGACATCCTCGCCCGCCCGTCCCACCCGGTCTTCGACCTGCTCGACCGGGACCGGGTGCACCAAGCGGCCTACCGGGAGGCCCCGCAGGTCACGCTGGCCTCACGGCGCGGCCTCGAACGCACCGTGAACCTGGCGCTGTGGCTGGACATGTACAAGCCGGAGTTGCTGCTCACCTGACGTCCCTGTGACTGTGCCGGCCGGCACTGCGGACATCGAGACGCCGTCCCAGCATTCGAGGGAGCCCGCAGCCCGGCCGGGCAGGCCGGTGAGGCTGCGGGGGTGCACTCCCACAGCGGCCGGCCCCGTCCTCAGGAGCCGGGGACCGTTTCACGGAAGCGCTCCCGTGAAGTTTGTTATTCACGGGAGTTGAGGGATTACGTGAACCTGTCACGCATGGATACGCTGCTCAGGGGCGCGGGAGCGCTCCCACGATCCTGCGCACGCCCCTGGCACTCTCCGACCCGAGAGCACGGAGGACGACTGTGACACCCCCCGACCACGCCCGGCATCCCGGGAAATCCCCCAGCGGCCCTTCCGCACGCCGCACTTCACTCAGGCGCCGGGTCGCCGCCCTGGGCCTGGCGGCCGGTGTGGCGACGGCCGGAACGGTGCTGCTGACCCAGGCGCAGGCGGCCGCGGTGCAGGGCAGCCTGCCCGCCGGTACCCAGTTCTACAAGGACCCCAACTCCCAGGTGGTCAAGTGGGCGGCCGCCAACCCCGGTGACTCGCGCCAGCCCGTGATCTCCGCCAAAATCGCAAGCCAGCCGCAGGCCGTCTGGTTCTCCGTGTACAGCCCCTCCACCGTCACCGCCGACGTCAGCAAGGTCACCTCGGCCGCGGCCGCCGCCGGCCAGGTTCCGGTGCTGGTGGCGTACACGATCCCCAACCGCGACTGCGGAGGTGCCTCCGCGGGCGGCGCCCCGGACCTCGCCTCCTACGACAGCTGGGCCCGCGGCTTCGCGGCCGGACTCGGCAGCGGACCGTCGGTCGTCATTCTGGAGCCGGACTCCATCGCCCTCACCACCTGCCTCAACTCCCAGCAGCTGAGCGACCGTTACGCCTCGCTCTCGCGGGCCGGAGCCGCCATCCACGCGGCCGCGCCTCAGGCCAAGGTCTACATGGACGGCGGTCACTCCACCTGGAACAGCGCCTCCGAGCAGGCGAACCGGCTGCGCGGCGCGGGTGTGCTGACCAATGCCGACGGCTTCTACACCAATGTCTCCAACTTCAACACCACCTCTGGCGAGGTGAGTTACGACAAGGCGATCCTCTCGGCGCTGGGCAACCCGTCCCATCTGCACGCCGTGGTGGACACCAGCCGGAACGGCAACGGCCCGGCGGGCGGCGGGGCCTGGTGCGACCCCTCAGGTCGCTCCCTGGGGAACTATCCCACCGTCAACACCGGAGACGCGGCGATCGACGCCTTCCTGTGGGTGAAACCGCCGGGTGAGGCGGACGGTTGTGCGGGCAAGGCGGGCACCTTCCTGCCCGACATCGCCTACGCGCTGGCCGTCAACGCCCCCAACCCGCCCACGAGCCCGCCGCCGACCACACCGCCGCCCAGCAGCCCGCCGCCCACCAACCCCCCGTCGGCCGGCGCCTGTGCCGTGAGCTACAGGATCAGCAGCTCCTGGGCGGGCGGATTCAACGCCGATGTGACCGTGAAGAACTCCGGCGGCGCCGCCATCAACGGCTGGACGCTGAAGTGGACCTTCCCGAACGATCAGAAGGTCGTCAGCGCCTGGAACGCCACCGCGACCCAGTCGGGCAACGCGGTGACCGTCACCAACCTGAGCTACAACGGCTCCCTGCCGGCGGGAGGCTCGACCTCCTTCGGTTTCCAGGGCAGTTCCGGCTCAGCCAACTCCGCCCCCACCGGCTTCACCCTCAACGGCACCGCCTGCACAGCGTCCTGACGGCACACCGCCCCCTCGGCCGGCCCGACTCCTCCGGGCCGGCCGACCGTGCTCCCGCACGATCCGCCGCACAACGCCGGGGAGCGGGTTACGTACTGTGGACCCTCTCCTGCCGGATCACCGCACACCTCCGCTGTCAAAGCGCTCGCGCCTGGTGGACGGCTGGTCGCGTACAGCTCGGGCGGCGGCACCATCGAGGCGTATGACCTCCTCGTGGGCGGCAAGTCGGCGATCGGGTTCCAGGTGGCGATCGTGGCCAGGACTCAGCCGCGGCGGTATGCAGGGTGGATCGAGGAGCCGTGGAGGCTGTTCGGTGAGGGTTCACTGCGGCCCACGGTCCACGCGGAGTTCGCCCTTGCTGACGCGGCACGAGCGCATGTGACCATCGAGAGCCGGAGCAATCAGGGAAAGGTCGTCCTGGTGCCCTGAAACCGATCCCATTTCGGCTGCCACGTGCGCAATCGCCCTCGTGCGGCAGCGCTCGATCAGGCGACGGCGGCCCCTCAACGGTGAGGGACGCGTTCCTGTGCGTCATGCAGCGGGGCCCGGGGCGGAGACTCGCTTGGCAGCGTCCAGGGCGCGGATGCCTCAGGTCAGGGCCTGGGCGGGGGTCTGCGTAGAGGCCTGCCGGGTAGTGTGCGGGAGTGCAGCGCCGCCCGGGGGGACTGCCGGCGGCCGGCCTCGCCTTTTCGCCCGGCCGGCGTCCGTTTGCTCCTGCTGCACCCGCCCGTGTTCTTCTGCGCCGCCGCACCCGTGACCGCGGGGGCGATCCGGCCTGGTGGCCGTGTGTCGCGGGACGTCGCTGTCCGTGGCGGGCTGCGCGTGCCGTGGGGACGCAGAGTCACTAGGCTCGACATCGTGTCCACCGTGTGTGTGATGTCGGCTTCCCCGATCCCCGCCGGAATGGCGGTCGCGACGCGCTATCTCGACCTCGCCGGTGTCTTCTCGTGCGCGCTGCTGGGGGGCGCCGTGGCCCGCACGGCCGGCCTGGACCTGTTCGGGTTCCTGGTGGTGGGCATCATCTCCGGTCTGGGCGGAGGCGTGATCAGGGACGTGCTGCTGCAGCACGGCACACCGGTCGCGCTGACCGACTACGCCTACCTGCCGACCGCCATCGCCGGCTCCGTGGTGGTCTTTCTCCTCAAGATCAGTGAGGCGTCCTGGACCCGGCTCTTCACCGCCCTCGACGCCGCCGTCCTCGGGTTCTGGGCGGTCACCGGGGTCAACAAGACCCTCGCCGTGGGGCTGGGATGGCTTCCGGCGGTCCTCCTGGGCACCGTGACCGCCGTCGGCGGCGGCGCCCTGCGCGATGTCGTCCTCGGCCGCGTGCCGGCCGTCTTCGGGGGCAACGGTCTGTACGCCACCGTAGCCATCGCGGTCGCCGGAGTCACGGTGCTCTGCGTGTACCTCGGCGTGCCGGCCATCGGTGCCGGCCTGGGCATCACCCTGGCCCTGGCCTTCCGGCTCAGCGCCGTGCGGTTCGGCTGGAATCTGCCCAACAGCCTGGACTGGCAGCCCCGTTCCACGATGGCCGCGACACTGCGGCACGGCACCGGCACCGCCGCCCGGAAAGGGAAAGAAGACCAGTCCCACCCGCGCAAGGAGTCGTCGTGACCGACCGGAACGCTGCGGTACTGTCCGGCCTCGCCGGTATCCGCTCCGATCTCGAGGACCTTTACCGGGACCTGCACAGGCATCCCGAACTCGGCCTGCGCGAGCACCGCACGGCGAAGAAGGCGTCCGACGCCCTGCGGGATCTCGGTTACGAGGTCACCGACGGCATCGGCGGCACGGGCGTGATCGGCGTACTGGCCAACGGCGACGGACCCACCGTCATGGCCCGCGCGGACATGGACGCCCTCCCGGTACGCGAACAGACCGGTCTGCCCTACGCCTCCACCGTGACCCTGACCGGTCCGGACGGCACCGAGCAGCCGGTCATGCACGCCTGCGGGCACGATGTGCACGTGACCGCCCTGCTCGGCTGCGCACAGCTGATGAATCGGGCCAAGGACGCCTGGCGCGGTACCTTCGTGGCGCTGTTCCAGCCCTCGGAGGAGAACGGCGACGGCGCCCAGGCCATGATCGACGACGGTCTCACGGCAAGGGCGCCCCGGCCCGACGTGGTACTCGCCCAGCACGTCCTGCCCTATCCGGCCGGCTACGTCGGCACCCGTCCGGGGTCCTTCCTGTCGGCCGCGGACAGCCTGCGCGTCACCGTCCACGGCCGAGGGGCCCACGGCTCCATGCCCCAGGCAGCGGTCGACCCCGTGGTGATGGCCGCCATGATCGTGGTGCGCCTGCAGACCATCGTGTCCCGGGAACTCGCCGCCATCACCCCCGCCGTCGTCACCGTGGGCAGCATCCACGCCGGCACCGGTCCCAACGTCATCCCCGACAGCGCCGTCATCGAACTCAACGTCCGCACCTACGACGATGCGACGCGCACCCAGGTGCTGAAGGCGATCGAGCGCATCGTCCGGACCGAGAGCGAGGCGTCCGGTTCGCCGAAGGCACCCGAGATCGAACGAACGGCGGCCTTCCCGCCCACCGTCAACGACGAGGAGACGACCCGGCGCGTCGCCGAGGCGTTCGCGGCCCACTTCGGCGACGACGCGCACACCATCGACCTGCAGACCGCCAGCGAGGACATGAGCGAGATCCCGCAAGCGTTCGGCGTGCCGTTCACCTACTGGGGCATCGGAGGCATCGACGCCGAGCTGTACGCCGAGGCCGCCAAGAAGGGCACCGTCGCCCAGGACGTCCCGGTCAACCACAGCCCGGCCTTCGCCCCCGTCGTCCAACCGACCCTGGACACCGGCGTCAGCGCCATGACGGTGGCCGCCCTCGCCTGGCTCGGCAGCTGACGTGAACCCGGCACAGGTCTCCGACGAGGGCGTCCGGCAAGCACACCGCCGATATTCGCTTGCGCACCCTCGTCAAGTGCGCCAGCGTCGCCTGACACCCGACGAAGGCAGAGAAGATGACCACGCAGACCCACCCCCTCGACCATGAACTCATCGAGGCCGCGGCCCACGTCGCTCGTACACGCTGCCGGGGCGACAACCACACCATGGCAGCCGCGGCCCGCGCCCGGGACGGCCGGATCGTCACCGCGGTGAACGCCTACCACTTCACCGGAGGGCCCTGTGCCGAGTTGGTCCTCATCGGCACTGCGGCCGCCCAGGGCGCCTACGAGCTGGACACGATCGTCGCCGTCGGCGACCGCGACCGAGGGGTCGTTCCCCCGTGCGGCCGGTGCCGTCAGGTCCTTCTCGACTACTTCCCCGCCCTCAAGGTCATCGTCGGCGGGGGCGACCGCGTCCGAACCGTCCTCATCACCGACTTGCTGCCCGAAAGCTACGTCTGGGCCGACCACCAGCTCGACGACGGGGAAACCGCGCCACTCGGCACGGGCTGACACCGCCGGCCGGCAACAGGGCGAACGTCGCCTGATGCGGCACCATGCGGGTCACCCGGGCGGTCGAGACGGCCGGTGACACAGAATCCTGTGGCACCGCCGTCAACCAGTGACATGTCCGTGAGTGTGGCGCGAAAGAGAGTTGAGGCATCGACTCCTGTCACGGGAGTCTCCACGTGCTCGCCGAGCGGGGGACGCCGACGGGGAGGGCGAGAGGCATGCTGCGCATCCATTTCACGACCGCGAGACCTGCCGGCGGCCCAGGCCTGTTCGAGCCGGTCGGCCGGATCATCCGTCCCCGGCGTTCGTGGGCAGGGTGAGCCGCAGAACGGTCTCGCCGTCGTAGGTCTCCCCGGTGGGCTCGAACCCGAACTTCCGGTAGAAGGGCTCCGGTTCGCCGTCGCCGGACTCGTAGCTGGTCAGCAGCTCGGTGCCGCCGTCCGCGCGAACCAGGTCGGCGATCTGCGTGAGCGCGTCCCGGCCGATCCCTCGCCCCTGGTGCCGCTTGTCGACGAGGAGGCGCCAGATGAAGTGCCGTCCTTCGAAAGGACCCGTCGGCGGCTTCCAGGACAGCATCACGAAGCCGACCGGCTCGTCGCCGCGGTACAGGGCCCGGTACCAGGGATTGGCCTCGGGCGTCTTCGCCGCCTCCTTGAGCGACCAGGACACGGAGGCGACGAACTGCTTCTGGTCACGGCGGACGCGCAGGGCACGAACGGCATCCCGGTTGTCGTCGGTGATCTCCCGTAGGTGCACGCCTGGGGACCTCATGCCACACCCTTTCCTCGCTCCGGCGACCGTGCCACCGGGCCGACGTGAAGAGCCGCCGTCGCAGCGTATGCGACACACACGATCCGGAGCGTGACCGGCACGCCGGGCTGTGCTCGTCATGGCGCCGCTGTCCGGGCTCACACCGACCCGGGCCAACAGGCCCGGCCGCTCAGGGATGTTCAGTCCTGTTCCTGCTCACGGAAGAACCGGCACGATCGATGCGCCGGCCGTGTCCGCACGACGGACCCCCGGCGGCGACGGCGAGCGCCGTCCCCCGTGTGCCCCGCACCGCAAAGGAGAGCCATGCTTTCGCCCGAGCCGGCCGCCGTCGTCCGCGCCACCCTGCCCGCCGTCGGCGGGGCGCTGGACGAGATCACGACCCGCTTCTACGGAACCATGTTCGCCGAGCAGCCCGAACTGCTGGACGGGCTGTTCAAGCGCGGCAGCCAGGCAAGCGGCGAACAGCGCCGGGCGCTGGCCGGGTCCATCGCCGGCTTCGCCACGGCACTGCTGGACGACCCCGACACCCGACCGGACGCCCTTCTCGCCCGCATCGCCCACAAGCACGCCGCTCTCGGCGTCACCGAGGACCAGTACACGATCGTCCACAAGTACCTGTTCCGCGCGATCGCCGACGTACTGGGCGAGGCGGTCACCCCCGAGGTGGCCGCCGCCTGGGACGAGGTCTACTGGCTGATGGCCGGCGCCCTCATCGCCCGGGAGGCCCGCCTCTACCAGGAAGCACAGGTCGACCCGCGCGATCCGTGGCGTCAGTGGACCGTCGTGGAGCGGCGGGAGGAGACCCCGGACGTGGTGTCCTTCCTGCTGCGCCCTGCCGACGACGGCCCGGTTCCCGCGGCCCGCGCCGGCCAGTACGTCAGCGTCCGGGTGCTCATGCCCGACGGCATCCACCAGACCCGCCAGTACAGCCTGTCCAACGCCCCAGGCGACGACCTGCGGCGCATCACCGTCAAACGGGTGGCGGACGTCGCCGACGCCCCCGAGGGCGAGGTCTCCAGCCAACTGCACCGCGAGGTCCGGGCAGGCGCCGAACTCACCCTGTCGGCCCCGTTCGGCGACGTGGTGCTCGACGACGCCGACACCCCGCTCGTGCTGGTCTCCGCCGGGATCGGCTGCACACCCATGGTCGGCATGCTCGAACACCTCGCCGCCACAGGGTCGGATCGCCCGGTGCACGTCCTGCATGCCGATCTCACCGCGGCCGATCACGCCCTGTGCGCCGAGACTGCGCCTCGTGGACCAACTTCCCGATGCGCGAGCGGAGTTCTGGTACGAGGGGGACGCCGCCGACGGAACCGGTTCCCGCGCGGGCCTGATGGACCTCGACGGTCTGGACCTGCCCGCCGAGGCGGACGTGTACCTGTGCGGCCCCCTGCCCTTCATGCGCGCCGTCCGCGCCCAGCTGCTCCAGGCCGGCATCCCCGCCCGCAGCATCCGCTACGAGGTCTTCGGCCCCGACCTGTGGCTGGCTCACACCGAAGGCTGAGAGCCCGGCACTCCGAGGTTGCGCGGTGTGACGTACCAGAACAGGGCGATGGTGACGACCCGGACCACGGCGCAGTAGGGGCAGAGCCGGCCCACGCCGAAAAGTGACTGGTGGATCAGCCAGTGCACGAACACGACGCCGGCGAGGGCGCCGGCGTTCAGGGCCAGCCACAGCGCCCGGTGCAGACGTGCCCCGGTGAGCACGGCCACGCCGAGCACGGCGACCGCGGCGAAGGCGCCCAGGCCGAGCAGCATGTTGGGGAAGCCCGGGGCCGAACGGCCCTGCCGGCACCCCTACCGGCCCCGTACCTGCGCCCGTCCCCAACTGCGAGACAAACCAGGCCACTTGCCGCCGCTCGGGAAGCACAGCCGCTTCCTGTAGGTTCGATCACATCCCGTTGGAGGACGGGTCTGGACCTACGCGCGAGGGAGCTCGGATGGCCTTCATCCATCACACCACCATGACGCCGACCAAGCTGGAACTGCTCACCGAGTGGCTGCCCAAGCAGAACTGGTACTTGGGCGACGCGAACACGCCGGAACTGTCCAAGGCCGGTGGGTTCCGCCTGGACGATCCGGAGGGCGCGGTCGGGATCGAGTTCATGGTCGTGGTGGACGCCGCCGCGCAGGAGCCGGTGGCGTATCTCGTGCCGATGGGCTACCGCGATACGGCGCTGGAGGGCGTCCCGGGGGAGACCCTGATCGGCACCTCCGAGCATGGGGTGCTGGGCACTCGGTGGATCTACGACGGCGTCCACGACCCGGTGGTGATGGCGCAGTTGCGCGCCCTCCTGCGCGGCGAGGCGGTGCCGCAGCACCAGAGCGAGAGCGACACCCCTGACCCGACCGTCACCGTGCACGGCACCGGCCCTGACGACGGGCTCGACGTGCACATCAACCGCGTCCTGCGGCCGGCGGAGGCCGCGCAGAGGTCGTCCGGAAGCCTCGTCGCCGGGTGGACCTGGCCGAACGGAACGATCGCACGGAGCGTATTCGCGGCCATGACGCCGCAGTAGGAGGTCACGCGGACGGAGAGCGCCGGCCGGCCCGACCAGTCACTCGGCGACTGCGACGGCAACCAGCAGCTGTTCAGAGGAGGTTGTCGGGGGTGATCGGCAGTTCGCGGAGGCGTTTTCCGGTGGCGTGGTGGACGGCGTTGGCAAGCGCGGGTGCGATGCCGACGAGGCCGACCTCGCCGACGCCTTTGGTGCCGGTCGGGGTGGCGTGGTCGGCATCGCCGACGAAGACCACGTCGAGTTCGGGTATGTCGGCGTTCACGGCGACGAGGTAGTCGGCGAGCGTGGCGTTGGTGACGCGTCCGGTGCGCGGGTCGGTTGTGGTGTCCTCGTAGAGGGTCATGCCGATGCCGCCGACGATGCCGCCGATGATCTGGCTCCTGGCGGTCTTCGCGTTGAGGATGCGGCCGCCGTCGATGGCGGAGACCACCCGCGTGACCCGGATGAGGCCGAGGTCGGCGTCGACGCGGACTTCCGCGAACGTCGCGCCGTACGCGCCGGCGAGGGACATGCCCAGTTCGGTGGCGGACGGCGGGGTGCTGTTCCCGTTCGCCGTGAGTTCGGACAACCCGTGCCGGGCGAGGATGTCGGCGTACGGCTCCCCGCGGTCGGGGCGCCCCGCGAGGTGGAGCCGTCCACCGGTGGACTCCACGTCGTCGGGGGACGCGCCCCGCAGAGGCGAGTCGGCGTCGCCGTGCGCGAGCCCCGCGAACGAGCGCATCAGTTGCCGGCAGGCGTTGTGAACGGCGTTGCCCAGCGCGCCGGTCAGGCCGGAGCCGCCCGCCATCATCGAGTGCGGCATGTCCGAGTCGCCCAGGTCGAAGCGGACCAGGTCCAGGGGCAGACCCAGTTCCTCGGCGGCGAGTTGGGCCATCACGGTGTACGTGCCGGTCCCGATGTCGGTCGCCGCGCTGCGCACCAGCGCGCTGCCGTCGCTGTGGATGGTGGCCTGCGCCGTGCAGGGCTGTGCGAAGTAGGGAAACAGCGCGCTTGCCATGCCGTAGCCGATGAGCCAGTTCCCCTCGCGCATGGAGCACGGTTCGGGGTCGCGGTCGGACCAGCCGAAGCGGCGGGCGCCGGCCTCGTAGCACTCCAGGAGCGCCTTGCCCGACCAGGGCAGTCCGTTGCGCGGGTCGACATCCGTGTGGTTGCGCAACCGCAGGTCCAGGGGGTCCATGCGCAGGGTGCAGGCCAGTTCGTCGAGCGCCGACTCCAGCGCGAAGTTGCCCTGTGCCGCGGCCGGGGCGCGCATGGATGTCGGCAGGGCGATGTTGAGCCGCGCCTGCCGGTCCCGTGTGGTCACGTGGGGGCACTGATAGGCGAAGGCGGTTCCCGAGGCGAACGGCTCGTAGTCGCTGCCCTCCATGCTCAGGGAGCTGAGGCTGCGGTGGTCGAGGGCGATCAGTTCGCCGTCGCGAGTGGCGCCGACGGCCAGCCACTGCAGGCCGCTGGGGCGGTGGCCGACGGAGGTGAACATCTGCGGCCGGGTCAGGACCAGCTTGACCGGGCGGTTGAGCATGCGCGCGGCCATGGCGGTCAGGATCACGTGCGGCCACACGCGCAGCGCGGCGCCGAAGCCCCCGCCGACGTACGGGACCAGCACCCGCACCGAGCTCTCCGGGATGCCGAAGACCGTGGCGAGGGTGGTGCGAACCCCCGACGGCCACTGGCTGGTGTCGTGGACGGTGAGGGTGTCGCCCTCCCACACGGCCAGGGTGGCGAACAGCCCGAGCGGGTTGTGGGTGTTGTCCGCCGTGGTGTATGTGGCCCGGAGGGTCACCTCCGCCCTCCGCAGCGCCGCGGCGGCGTCGCCGCGCGAGTGGTCCGTCCCCCACGGGTTCGCGAGTTGCTCGGCCCGGGGGTCCTGGAGGTCCAGCAGCGGCTCCGAGGCCTCGTAGTCGGCCCGCACCAGCCGTGCCGCGGCGGCGGCCTGCTCCGGGGTCTCGGCCACCACGAAGGCGATGTGCTGTCCGTGGTGGAGGATCCGGTCGCTCCGCAGGGGTGAGGGCGTCGGCTCCCCGAGCACCGTCGCCGGTCCCGTGGCGACCTCGGGGGCGTTCTCGTGGGTCAGGACCGAGAGCACGCCCGGGGACTGCTCCGCGGCCCCGGTGTGCATACGGACGATCCGGCCCGCGGCGACGGTGCTCTGCACCACGGCGCCGTAGGCCTGGCCGGGGACGCTGAAGTCCATGGGGTACGGGGCCGTGCCGGTGACCTTGCGCGGGCCGTCGACCCGGTTGATGCCCGCGCCGACCAGCGGCCTGCTCTCGACGGTGCTCATGCGGTCACTCCTGCACTCCCGAGACGGTCTGCAACTGGCGCACCAGGGTGCGCCGGGCGAGCGGCACCTTGAACGCCGTGCCCGGGACGGTCCAGGCATCGCGCATCGTGGCCCCGGCCGCGTCCTGGAATGTGGCCGTCGTGGCCGGCGCGCCGGTCAGCGCGTGCTCGGCCTCGTAGGCCCGCCAGGGCTTCGACCCGACCCCGCCCAGCCCGATACGGGCCTGGCGGATCGTGCCGCCGTCCATGACGAGCATCACCGCGGCCGAGGTGAGGGCGAACTCGTACGACGCCCGCTCGCGGACCTTGAGGTAGCCCGACCGGGCGGTCGGCGGCGGCAGCGGGATCTCGACCTCGGTGATCAGTTCGGCGTGCTCCAGAACGTTCTCCCGCTCGGGGCTTTCGTCGGCCGTCAGGTAGAACTCCGTCAGCGGCACCGTGCGACGCGCGGAGACCCCCTGGATGTTCACGACCGCGTCGAGCGCCACCAGGGCGACGGCGAGGTCGGAGGCGTGCAGCGCGATGCACCGCTCGCTCACGCCGAGCACGGCGTGCATACGCGCCACGCCCTGCACCGCGGCGCAGCCGGAGCCCGGTGCGCGCTTGTTGCACTCGGCGACCGTCGGGTCGCGGAAGTAGCGGCAGCGGGTGCGCTGCAGCAGGTTGCCTCCGATGGTGGCCATGTTCCGCAGCTGCACCGAGGCGCCCTGCAGCAGGGACTCGCGCACCATGGGCAGCCGCTGGGCCACCGTGGCGTCGGCGGCCAGTTCCTCCATGCTGGCGAGCGCCCCCACGTGGAGGCGGTCGCCGCGGCGCTCGATGCCGTGCAGCGGAAGCCGGGTGATGTCGATCAGCCGCGGCGGCTCCAGGACCCCGTCCTTCATCAGGTCGAGTTGTGTCGTGCCGCCCGCCAGGCAGGACGCCGCCGGGTCGTCCGCCAGCAGCTGCACCGCCTCCTGGGTGTTGGTGGCCCGGACGTAGTCAAAGGCGCGCATCGGGGCCTCCTACGGACGCCGCCTCGCGTATCGCGGCCACGATGTTGGGATAGGCGCCGCAACGGCACAGGTTGCCGCTCATGAACTCCCGGATCTCCTCGTCGGAGCCGGCCCGGCCCTCGGCCAACAACGCCACCGCGGACATGATCTGCCCCGGCGTGCAGAAGCCGCACTGGAAGCCGTCGTGCTCCATGAACGCCTGCTGCACCGGATGCGGTCCGTCGGCGCCGGAGACGCCCTCGATGGTGGTGATCGCCCGGCCCTCGGCCTGGGCCGCCAGGGTCAGGCAGGCGAGCACTCTCCTGCCGTCCAGGTGGACCGTGCACGCGCCGCAGGCACCCTGGTCGCAGCCCTTCTTCGTGCCCACCAGGCCCAGCCGGTCCCGCAGGGCGTCCAGCAGGGTGACCCGGGTGTCCAGGCGCAGGGTGTGCGATCGGCCGTTCACGGTGAGTGTCACGACCCGCTCGGTGACCGCGGGACGGCCGTCCGCGTCCCGTTCGCTCGCCACGTCCCTCATCGCGTCCTCCTCCGGACGGGTCGGATACGACTCGTGCCCCAGGTGGGGGCGGATCCGGTGAGTGGGTTCGTCAGGCGCCACGAAAGGCGGGAATCGACCTTTTGATGCCAATACGTCCGCCTTTCTCCTCAATATACGCCGAACGGGTGTACCGGCACGGGGTGCCGGCCCGTCTCCACGCCTCCCTCTCCCAAGACGGAACCCCTGCTCGATGAGCAGGGGTTCCGTGTGGTGGAAACGTGAGCACTCGACCGCGTGCGCGTCCGGGTCACCGGACGGTGAAGTCGGCCGCCTTGGTGTCCAGTGTCGTGGTGCCGTCCTTCGCGGTGGCCAGGACGGCCACGTGCCAGGCACCGCGCGGGGACGACTTGGCGTCGGCGTCGGCGACCCGGACGGTGTAGGTGCAGCGCACGGTGTCCTGGCCGGCGGGCTTGCAGACGGCCGTCTCCGCGGCGGCCATGTCCTTGGCGGTCAGCCCCTTCTCGGCGAAGGACGAGTGCTGCGGCCAGGCCAGCACCTTCACGCTCTTGACACCGGAGGACGCCGTGACGTCGGTGACGAAGACCAGCGAGCCGTCGCGGTCCCCCTCGGGAGCGGAGTAGCGGGCGGTGCTGTGCCCCAGCGCCGGGGTCTGCTCCCCGGCTTGGGCGAGAGCGAACGCACCGGCGCCACCGAGGAGAGCGACACCGGCGACGACGGACAGAGCAACACGTCGGGACATGGGAATCTCCATACTTGTCTCAACCCTGGATCGGGCCTGCGCCACTCGGCTGCGGCGCTGCACCGATCCTCGCCGCGCGAGGACTCGCCGGACATGAGTGCGCATACTCAAGCCGAGTCGGGTAAACGCCTCAGTCCGGACGGGTGATCACCTGGGGCACCGCGCGACCGCTCATGTACCGCACCCGGATTCGGTGCTACCCGCTCGCGCCCGCCCGGTCCGCCTTGTCCTCCTCGACCTGCGCCTTCGCGGGATCCAGGAGCCGGGACAGGAAGTGCCGGGTGCGTTCATGAGCGGGGTTACCGATGACCCGGGCCGGTGTGCCGTCCTCGACGATCACCCCGCCGTCCATGAAGGCGACCCGGTCGGCGACCTCCCGCGCGAAGCTCATCTCATGGGTGACGACCATCATCGTCATGCCCTCGTCGGCGAGCATGCGCATCACGGCGAGGACGTCACCCACCAGCTCGGGATCGAGCGCGGAGGTCGGCTCGTCGAAGAGCATCACCTCGGGGCCCATGGCGAGCGCGCGGGCGATGGCGACACGCTGCTGCTGACCACCGGAGAGCGAGGCGGGATAGGCGTCCGCCTTCTCGGACAGGCCGACACGCCCCAGGTTCTCGGCGGCGATCTCCGTTGCCCGCGCCTTGCCCCGACCGAGGACCCGGCGCTGCGGCAGCGTGAGGTTCTCGGTCACCGTCAGGTGCGGGAAGAGGTTGAACTGCTGGAACACCATGCCGATACGACGGCGTACGGCGTCGATGTCCACATCGGGGTCGGTCACCTCGGTGCCGCCGACGAAGACCTGCCCCTCGGTGGGCTCCTCCAGGAGGTTCACACAGCGCAGCAGGGTCGACTTGCCGGAGCCGGAGGGCCCGATGACACAGACCACCTCACCCTGGCCGATCTCCAGATCGATGCCGCGCAGCACCTGGTTGTCACCGAAGGACTTGTGCAGGCCGCGGACGAGTATCTCGGGGACAGTGCTCACTTGACGGCTCCCTGGGCCTTGGCCTCCATACGGCGCACCACGAATCCGAGCGGGATCGTGACCAGCAGATAGCACAGGCCCGCGACCAGGATCGGCGTGGAGTTGGCGGTCTGGCTGGCCAGGTCCCGGCCGAACTTGGACAGTTCGCGCTCCTCCAGCGTGACGCCGAGGAACAGCACCAGCGAGGAGTCCTTGAAGAGCAGGACCAGTTCGTTGGTGAGCGGCGGGAGGATGATGCGGAACGCCTGCGGAACGATGATGGAGACCATGGCCCGGGCCGGCGAGAAGCCCAGCGAACGGGCCGCCTCCATCTGCCCCTTGGGCACGGCCTGGATGCCGGCGCGGATCGTCTCCGCCATGTACGCGGCCGAGACCAGTCCGAGCGCGAGAGCCACCTTGCCGTAAGTTCCCCCGATGATCTCCGTGCCGGGGAAGGCCAGTGGCACGGCCACACCGACGAAGATGAAGATCAGCAGGGCGGGCAGACCGCGGAAGATCTCGATGTAGACGCCGGCGACCCAGCGGTAGGGGCCCACGGACGACAGCCGCATCAGCGCGATGACCATGCCGAGGACCAGGCCGACGACGAAGCCGGTCACGGTGAACAGCACGGTGTTCTTCAGCGCCAGGGTGATGACGTCCGGGAACATCCGCCGCGCGATGTCCGCCTGGGCGAACTGGTTGCCCAGCCGGCCCCAGTCGGCCGTGACCGCGAAGGCGATCACGGCGGCGACGAAGACGGCGTACTGCACGCCGCGCGAGAGGGCGCGCCGCCGACTCCTGGTCAGACGCCTTCTACGGGGCCGGACCTCGGCGCCGGCGGTGCCGATGGCGTCGCTCATGAGGCGGACGGCGAGGCGGCGGACGGGGTGTACGGGCCGATCCACTGCTCGTACAGCTTCTGGTAGGTGCCGTCGGCCTTCGCGTTCTTGATCGCCTTGTTGACCGCGGCGACGAGTTCGGAGTTGCCCTTCTTCACCGTGAAGCCGTACTGCTCACCGGTGTCGAGGTTGCCGACCACCTTGAAGGCGTCGGCGTTGGCCTTGTCCTTGAGCCAGCCCTGGACCATCGGGTAGTCGATGACGACCGCCTGGACCTGTCCGGTGCGCAGGCCGTTGAGGACGGCGTCGGAGGACTCGAAGGAGACGGGGTCGAAGCCCTGCCCCCGCACATAGTCCTCCCCGGTGGTCTGAGCCTGGGCACCGAGCTTTTTGCCCTTGGCCTTCACATCGGCCAGGGACGTGACGCCGCTCTTCTTGTCGACCAGGACGGCCTGGGTGGCGTCGAAGTACGGGTCGGAGAAGTCGACGTTCTTCTTGCGCTCGGCGGTGATGGTCATGCCCGCGGCGGCCAGATCGCACTCGCCGGAGTTGAGGAACGCGCCGGTCTTGAAGTTCTCGAAAGGCGTGTCGAGGATCTGCTGCTTCACCCCGAGGTCCTTGGCGACCAGGTCGATCAGGGAGACGTCGAAGCCCTGGACCTTGCCGTCGATCTCCGACTGGAAGGGCGGGTACGGCAGATGCGTACAGGTCGTGAGCCGGCCTGCCTTGACGAGGTCGACCCCGCCGTCGGCCGACTTGCCCGCGCCGCCGCTGCCGCTCGACGTGCAGCCTGCCACGAGCACCGCTCCGGCTGTTGCGGTGATGGCGGCCAGGATACGGACCCGGCGTCCGAGGAGCGTGTTCACGGGGGGACCTCTCTATGGGGGACGTGCGCATGCAGACTATAAGAAGATCTTTGACCCCCTCAAACAAACCTGAGGCGCAGGTGATTCCGTGCCGGCACCATCCCCGGACCGCCGTCACCTTGAGCGCGAACCGCAGCAGTCGACTCGCGAAGGCGCCACGCCCGCGGCCAGTCAGTCGAGACAGAACTCGTCGCCCTCGATGTCCTGCGTCACGAGGCACGACTCGTTGAAGCCATGGGCGAGCAGCAGTTGCACGGGAACCGCGCCGAGCGCGATCAGCCGTGCGCACTCGGCCTCAAGCGCGGCCACGCGCTCCTCACCCACGAGTCCGGTGCCGACCCGCACGTCAAGATGCACCCGATGCAGGCGCACTTGATCGCTCCACGGATCAAGCCCTGGCGGACTTTCGGGAGAGCGCCCCGTTCCGCCCGGACATTGACGGCTGTGGTGCGTACGCCTACCTTGCCCTCACTCGCGCGGCGGACAAGTGCCCGTCGTGACGGGTCCCGAGGAGATGGGGGACAGGGCGATGAAGGCAGTGCTCCAGGAGCGGTTCGGGCCGCCGGACATCCTGCGGCTACGGGAAGTCGACCGGCCCCGGGCCGAGGCCGGTCAGGTCCTCGTACGTGTGCACGCCGCCGCGCTCAACCCCTACGACTGGCACATGCTGCGCGGCGACCCCTACGCGGCACGGCTGATGGGAGGCATGGGACTGAGCCGTCCGAAGTGCCGGGTGGCCGGCATCGACGCGGCCGGAGTGGTCGAGGCCGTAGGCTCCGGCGTGGAAGGGCTCCGGCCCGGCACTCCGGTAATGGGCTTCTGCGCGGGGGCGTTCGCCGAATACGCCTGCGCCACGGCGGAGTTGGTGGTGCCCAAGCCCGAGCGTCTGTCCTTCGAGCAGGCCGCGGCCGTGCCGATGGGGGCGGTGACCGCACTGCGCGGCATCCGGACGGTGGGCCGGGTCCGGGCCGGGCAGCGGGTGCTGGTCAACGGGGCGGGCGGCGGCGTGGGCACCTTCGCCGTACAGATCGCGGCCGGCCTGGACGCGGAGGTCACCGGGGTGTGCAGCGCACACAGCACCGAACTGGTGGAGTCACTGGGCGCCGCGCATGTCATCGACTACGCCCGCGAGGACTTCACCGACGGACGTGTTCGCTACGACGTGATCCTGGACAACGTGGGCAACCTTCCGCCGAACCGACTGCGCCGGGCGCTCACCCCGACCGGGATCCTGGTGGCCAACGGCGGCGGCTCACCCGGCCGGGTGTTCGGGGCGATCGGCTCCATGCTGAAGCTGGCCGCGGCCAACGCGGTCACCCGGCACAGCCTGCGTCCTATCATCCCGGCGACCCCGGGCGGTCCGGCCCATGAGGACCTGCTCGCCGTGACCGCGCTCATCGAGGCCGGTCAGGTCACTCCCGTGGTCGGCCGGACCTACTCCCTGGCCGACACCGCCGAGGCCATGCGCCATGTGGAGGAGGGCCACTCCCGCGGCAAGACCGTGATCACCGTGCGCTGACGTGTGCGGAAGCGCTGGTCCGGCGTGCAGCGGGCTGTTCAGGCCAGGGGACTGTCCGTGAGGCGGGCCAGCAGGTGTGCGGGGTCGTCGTAGACCGCGCCCGCCCCGGCCTGTTCCAGGTCGGCGCGCGGGATGCCGCCACACAGGACGGCGACGCAGGGCACCCCGGCCCGGCTGCCGGCCTGCATGTCCCACACGGTGTCGCCCACGAACACGGCCCGCTCGGCGGGGACCCCGGCCAGTTCGAGAGCGTGCGCGACCGGTTCGGGCGCGGGCTTGCCCTCCTCGACGTCGTCGGAACTGGCCGTGGCGGCGATGGCCTCGTCCGCGTCGATGGCACGGCGCAGCGCACTCAGCTCGGGGCCGCTCGCCGAAGTGGCGAGGACCACCGCCCACCCGTTCCGGTGCAGTCGCCGGAGCAGCCGCCCGGCGTCCTGAAAGGCCGGCAGCCTGTCGAAGTACTGGGCGTACAGGGCGGTGTGGGCGGCGCTGAGCCGGCTGTCCTGCTCCTTGTCGCGGTCCTCGCCGAGCAGGTGGGCGATCAGATCAGTGGAGCCGAGCCCGACCGTGCGATGGATGGCGTGCATGGGCACCCGGTGCCCTGCCTGCCGGAAGGCCTCCCACCAGGTGGTGACGTGGAGGTGGTTGGTGTCGACGAGCGTTCCGTCGACGTCGAAGACGGCGGCACGGTCCATCCGGGGTCCCTTGTGGTATGCGAGTCGAACGGATGAGAGGCACGGGCACCGGGTCAGGTGCCCGTCATGCCGGGCGGCGTCCGGCGCTCCCGGGTCGTGCCCAGCAACTGGTACCCGGTCACGTGGTCACCAGGCGCTCCGGAGGCGTTCCGCACTCCTCCGGGTCTGTCGTCGCCTCCACCTCCTCAAGGGGTTCCGCGGCGCCGCCGGGGGAGCGCATCACCCCGGGTCCCGCCTGCCCGCCGCCGCGGACGCACTGGACGAGCTGTGCGACGAACTCGGCCGGCTCGACGTGCTGGTCAACAACGCCGGCATCGGCACGACCACGCCCTTCGTCGACCTCGCCCTGGACGACGTGCGACGTGTGCTGGACGTGGACCTGGTCGGGCCGCTGCTGTGCGGGCAGAAGGCGGCGCTGCGCATGATCGGGCAGGGCCACGGCGGCCGGATCGTCAACGTGACCTCCGTGCACGAGCACCAGCCGCGTGCCGGCGCCGGACCGTACTGCGCGGCCAAGGCCGGCCTCGGCCTGCTGGCCCAGGTCATGGCCCTGGAACTCGCCGAGCACGGCATCACCGTCAACGCGGTCGCGCCCGGCGAGATCGCCACGCCCATGACCGGCCAGGAGGACACTGACGTGCACACCGGGCGGCGTCCCGGGGTGCCTCTCGGGCGGCCCGGTGACGCCCGCGAGGTCGCCGCCGTGATCGCCTTCCTCGCGGGTCCCGACTCCTCCTACGTCACGGGCGCGTCCTGGAGCGTCGACGGCGGCATGCTGCGCATGGGCCCCATGGCCGGCTCGCACCTGGAGAGCGACGACTGGAGGCGCCCCTGAGCGGGCGGCCGGCGGGGGGAATGCCACAGCGCCGCGGTCCAGCCGCCGTCGACCGTCCGGGTGTGGCCGGTGATGCAGGAGGACGCCCGGGAGGACAGGAGACGACTGCGCCGGACGCGCCTCATCTCTTCCCGTGGCGGCGGCGCGTGCTCCTCCCGTCTTGCCGGACGGAATGCTTGACTTCGGAACAACGCAGGGCATTTCGTGACTACTCGTATCAAGGTGCGTCAATATGCAGGCAAGGCGAGCAGCATCCCCGTACCCCTGGACCGACGAGTTCGAGGCCGTCGTCCGCGAGATCGTCGGACCGCTCGCCGACGACGTGGACCGGGCCGGCCGCTTCCCGAGCGAGGGGGTCCGGGCACTGGGCGAGGCCGGCCTGCCGGCCCTGCTCCTGTCGCGCGAGAGCGGCGGGGCGGGCGCTGGACTGCGCGAAGGCGCGCAGGTGATCGAACGGCTCGCGGGCGCCTGCGGGTCGACGGCCATGGTGCTGCTGATGCACTACTCGGCCCTGAGCGTCCTGGACCGCTACGCCCCTGACGACGTGCGGCGTGACATCGCCGCGGGCCGTCATCTGAGCACGCTCGCGTTCTCCGAGCGGGGCTCCCGCAGCCACTTCTGGGCCCCGGTGGGCACGGCCACGCCCGACGGGGCCGACACGGTGTGCCTGGACGCGCAGAAGTCGTGGGTCACCTCGGCCGGCCAGGCCGACAGCTACGTCTGGTCGAGCAAACCGGTCCAGGCGGACGGCGTCATGTCGTTGTGGCTCGTGCCCGGCGGCAGCGCCGGACTCGAAGTGCACGGCGAGTACGACGGGTTCGGACTGCGCGGAAACGCCTCCAGTCCCATGTCCGCGAAAGCGGTCCGCGTTCCCCGGGCCGCACTGCTGGGAGCCGACGGGGAAGGGCTGACCACGGCTCTGGACGCGGTGCTGCCGTGCTTCCTGGTACTCAGCGCGGCCTTCTCGCTCGGTGTGACCGAAGCCCTGCTCGGCCTCACCGCCACGCACCTTCGCGACACGCGGCTTGAGCACCTGGACCAGACGCTCGCGCAGCAGCCGCTGACGCGCCACCAGTTCGCACAACTGCGGCTGAGCGCCGACTCGTTGCGCGCGATGATGGGGGAGACGCTCACCGCGGTGGAGACCGGACGCCCGGAGGCGACGCTGCGGGTCCTGCAGATCAAGGCCCTCGCCGCCGAGACCGCCGCCGCGGTCGCGGACGGCGCGATGCGGCTGTGCGGCGGCTCCGCCTTCCGCCGTGAGGCGGGCCTCGAACGGCGCTTCCGGGACGCGCTCGCGGCCCGTGTGATGGCACCGACCACCGAAGCCCTGCACGACTTCTGCGGCCGCACGGAACTGGGCCTGCCGCTCTTCGAGGAGGCCCGATGAGAGAGCTGGTGCTCGGCGCGGTCGCGTACGACCCCAAGGTCGTGACGATCTGGTCCGGATTCCGGTCGTGGCTGCGCGCGCGGGACCTGCCCTTCGACTTCGTGCTCCACTCCCATTACGAGCGGCAGACCCGCGACCTGGTCGACGGGCGGATCGACGCCGCCTGGCACTCGCCGCTGGCCTGGCTGCGCACCCGTCGGCTGGCCGCCGCGGCCGGGGCGGTGGTGAGACCGCTCGTCATGCGGGACACGGACCGCGACCTGACCTCCGTGGTCGTGGTCCGGTGCGACAGCACACTCCGCTCGCCGGCCGACCTCAAGGGCAAGGCCGTTGCCGTCGGCGCGGTCGACTCGCCCCAGGCGACCCTGATCCCGCTGCGGCACCTGGCCGACCTCGGCCTGGTCGCGGGCACCGACTTCGAGGTACGCCGCCACGACACCGGAGTGGGCCTGCACGGCGACCACATCGGCGGCGAACGGGACGCGGCGCGCGCCCTGATGGCGGGAGCGGCGGACGCCGCCTGCATGATCGACGCCAACCACCTGCTGTTCGCGCGGGAGGGCACCCTCCCGCCCGGCAGCACGCGCCTGCTGACGCGCACCCCGCCCTACGACCACTGCCTGCTGGCGGCGGGACCGTCCCTGGACACGGAACTCGGGGAGCGGTTCACGGAGCTCCTGCTGGCCATGTCCTACGACGATCCCGAAGTCCGCCGGCTCCTGGACCTGGAGGGACTCACCCGGTGGGTGCCCGGGCGGGAGACCGGTTTCGGCCCGCTGACCGCGGCCGTCGACGCCACGGGCTTCTACGACGCGAGCGGCCGGATCACCGCGGACGGCTACCGGCCATGACCCCCGCCGCGGCCGTGGTCGACCTCGGGGCGCTTGGCTTCGAGCAGGGCGCCCACCTGCTGCTGGACCGCGCCGTGCGGCAGGCGCCGCACGGCAGCCGGATCGAGGTCCTCGGCACGGACCCGGCCCTGCTGCCGCACCTGGCCGTCTGGTGCCGCCATGAAGGGCACGAGCTTCGGACCGCCGAGCCGGGGGAGGCGCCGGTGGTGGCGCGCCTGCGGGCGGGGCCTGCCGCGGGTGCCCGTCTCAAGGCCGCGCAACGCGCCGGTGGCCCGTCCGCCGCGCAGATCGCCGAGCGGGCGCCCCTGCACTGGGGCCTCGCGGCACGCGGGGCGCTGGTGGAGGCGGGCGGCCCCGAGGTGCCCTTCACGGTGGTCGACCGGGACATCGCGTGGGCGGACCTCGCGCCGCGCCTGTACCAGCAGGCGGCCGCCTCGCAGTGGGACCCGCAGAGTGCGGTGGAGTGGGATGCCGACTTCACCCTGCCCGACGAGATCGAGGCCGCCGTCGTCCAGGTGATGACGTACCTCGTGGAGAACGAACAGGCCGCGCTCGTGATGCCTGCGCGACTGCTGGTCCAGGTCCATCCCCACTTCCGCGAGGTGCTCCAACTGCTGGCGGTCCAGGCCGCCGACGAGGCCCGGCACGTGGAGGTCTTCACCCGGCGGGCGCTGCTGCGGGGCGGCGCGATGGGCACCTCCTCGGTGGGCGGCAGGGCGTCGCTCGCGACCCTGCTGACCGAGCCGGACTTCTCCATCGCGTCCTTCCTGCTCTCCGTGCTCGGGGAGGGCAGCTTCCTCAGCCTCCTGGCGTTCCTGGAGCGGCACGCCCCCGACCCGGTCACCCGCCGCGTCAGCCGTCTGGTCCGCCAGGACGAGGCGCGGCACGTGGCGTTCGGGGTCGGGCACCTTGAGCACCGGGCCACGGTCGACCCGCTGCTGCACGACCGGCTGCGGGCCGCGGTGGAGCGGCGGCACGACGCGCTGACCGGGACGGCGGGACTCAACCGGGACGTCTTCGACTCCCTGGTGCTGCTGGCTGCGGGCTCCTTCGAGCCGCAGGACATCGCACGCGGCTGGCAGGCGGTGCGACGGCTGCGGACCGAGATGGACGAGGGACGCCGCCACCGCCTGTCCCGTCTGGGCTTCTCCGACGGCGAGGCGGCCGCCCTGTCCGCACTGCACACCCGCAACTTCATGTGACGCGCGCTCCATCGAGCCGAGCCGTACGCACCACCCCGGGCCGTTGTGAGGACCGTCTGTTCGTAGGATGAGGCGTCCTGACGGGTGCACGGTAGGGAGGCCGTTGATGCTGGCTGCCGTCGCCGACTCGCCCGGACCGCTCGCCGAGGTCCTGTCCCTGCGTGATGCGGACGGGCCTGCGACTCCTGGCACGGGTGAGGTCGTGGTGCGCATGCTCGCGTCGACCGTCAACCCCTCGGACGAGGTGACCGTCTCGGGCGCCTACGGCTCGCGGACGTCGTTCCCCATGGTTCCGGGGTTCGAGGGCGTCGGTGTGATCGACGCTGCCGGCCCGGGCGTGCCTGCTGCGGCGGTGGGCCGGCGTGTCCTGCCGCTGGGGTCCGCCGGGGCCTGGCAGCAGTACAAGCGACTCGACTACTCCTGGTGTGTTCCGGTGCCGGACGACCTTCCCGACGAGGTCGCCTGCTTCGCCTACATCAACCCCTTGACGGCCGTGATGATGGTCGAGCGGTTCTGCCGGCCGGGCGTGCGGAACGTGGTGGTCACAGCGGCGACATCGGCCATCGGCCGACACCTGGCGGAACTCCTGACCGATCGTGGAGTCGCACCGGTCGGGGTTGTGCGCGGAACGCCGGGCCGGACGGTGGCCGAGCCGTCCCGGTGGCGGGCCGTGATCCGGACGAACGAGCCCGGGTGGCGCGAAGAATTGCGGTCGGTGATCGGCCCTCAAGGCGTCGATGTGGCCTTCGACTGCGTCGGTGGCGGCATGGGCGAAGAGGTGTTCACGCTGACGGCGTGCGGCGGCGTGTTCGTCCACTACGGCCTGCTGTCGGGAACGCCGCTCTCGGCGGAGTGCCTCACCGGCCGCGGAGACGTACGAGTGGAGCTCTTCCGCCTGCGCGACACCGTTCACAATGACGGCGGACGGCACTTGTCCGGGCTGTTCGCACCGGTCTTCGAGAGCCTGCGCCGCGGACGTCTGCGCACGGCCGTCGGGAAACGCATCGGGCTCAGCGAACTCACCGGCCACCTCGAAAGCCCGGCAAGCGGCCCCGCGGGGAAGATCCTCATCGACCCGCAGAGGTGACCATCGCCGCGGACCCGGCCGGCGCCGTTTCCGGCGCTGTCGTGAGTACGAGCCGAGTCCGCATTCGTGATCAGGAGCGGATCATCCCTACTACATGCGCCAACTGCGTGTCCACGGCCCACAGCCATACCGGTCCGTCAGACGATTCGCACTCGATCACCGAGACGCCGGCTGGGAGCCACAACGCCTCTTGGGCGCCCTTCTGCCGGCGTACTCGGACAACACGCAGATCTGCCGGGACCTCACGGAGCCGAGTCCACGGCCGGCGAGGTTCCCATCGAAACTCTTCGGCGTCAGCCCGCACCCGGCCCGAACTCCAAAGGCTGCCCACGTTCGGCCGCTTGGCCCCGACAAGGAAGAGGGTTGCCTGCCCCATCCTGGCCCGTGCCAACGCCTGCCGCGATCGCCGACGGCGGATCACCTCGCCGAGCGGCACGCTGAGCATGAAGCAGATCCCCATGATCCACATAGACATGCGAGCAGTAAAACAGCTTGGTGACTGACGTTTTCTCAGCGGTGATCACTTCCAGATTCTGTTGAGGGTGAGGGCGGCGCGAGCGATGTCGCCAATCCGGCTGGGGCTGATGGTGATGTGTTGCAGGGTGCGCCAGCGCTGCTTGAGTTCGGCTGCGGCGCGTTCGCCGAGAGCTCGCATGCCTCTGATCAGGCTGTTGGTGGTTCGCGTGTCGGTGTGCAGAGCCCGTTCTGACTGGCCTTTCGGGCGGCGGACCGGGACGCGGATGCCGATGCCGGCGCCGATGTAGCCCTTGTCGGCCAGGGTGGGCAGCCCGTCGGCCGCCGCCTTGTAGAGGGCGGGCAGGGCGTGGATGCGGGCGGCGGTGACGTCGGGGGTGGAGCCGGGCTCGACGTCGGAGACCCACAGTGGGGTGCCGTCCGGAGCGGCCAGGAACTGCACGTTGCCGCCGAACGCCTTGTGCTTCTGGCTGAACCACAGGTCGTTGCCGTTGTCCCGGACGCCGGCGAGGCGGTCTGATGCGATCAGCGTGCCGTCGAGGATCACGTGGGTCATGCCCTCGCGTTGGCAGCGGTCCAGGACCTCGTGCAGGTCGGGGGCCTGGGCGGCGAGGACGTCGATGCCTTCGTGCAGGTAACGGTAGCCGGTGGCCTGGGAGATGCCGGCGTCGCGGGCCAGGCAGTGGACGCATCCGCGTTCGCGGAACCAGCGCAGCACCAGCACGGCTTGGCGGAACGGGCCGAGCGCGCGGCTGCCGCGCGGGGTGCCGATTCGGCGGCGGTGGGCAGCGAGCAGACGCGAGAGGTGGTCCACGACGTGGCGCGGGACATCGAGCGTGGCAACATAGGTGACCAACGTGAAGCCTCTGGTGGTTACGGACATGATCTTGTGGTGAGACCTGTCCTACCAGGGGCTTTACGTCTGTCCGCGGCCGGGCCCAACTCGTCCGGCCTGCTCACGCATCGAGTGGTTCATGCCGCTTCGCGTAGATCATTTCGCTGAGAAAACGTCACTGATCGCCAAAAGTCGATCCCGCGCGCTGGTTCACCAGGCGTCCTGGCGGTTGGGGCGCTCATCGGGAATGCCGACTGGAAGTGGTGCGGAATTCCTTTCGTGCCTATTTCTGCCCGAGACGTACTGGATGTTGGATTCTTTCCGTATCGCTTTACCGTAGGCGCGCGCGAGCCGCATGCCGGGGTTTCTCGGCCTCAGCCGGGCGCGACGCGGCGGATCGCCAGCACATCCAAGCGATGCGTCTTCGCGTCGGACGGCGCGCGCACCAGGTGATCGCCGACCGGAGGGCCGGGATTCGGCTGCTCACCGTTCAGCGCGGCCTCGACGAAGGCCTGGAGGCGTTCACCGCACCGGCGGTAGAACCGCAGTTGGGTGCGACGGCCGAACAGCCGCCACCCGAGAAGAGTGATCCGGTCCAGGGTGGGGGCGCCCTGCGAATGGCAGGAGATCGCGAACTGCACCTGTCCCGTGTTCTGCTGCTTGACCACCTCGTAGGTGACCTTGCCGCGCTCCAGGTGGCCCTCCAGGGTCTCGTAGGCCCATCCCCAGGCGCGTTCTGCGTTGTTCCGTCTCTCGTTCACCACCTCGGTGACGCGCACACCGCAGTAGAAGTGCAGGCCGTGGAACCGGGCCTCGAGGAGCATGTTCCTGCCGAGGAGGGGTGCGGCCGGGTCGTAGAGTGCCCGGACGATCTCCGGCGGGGAGAACTCGTAGTCGCGGACCAGGCGGCAGGCGTGCTCCCAGGGTCCTCCCGGCTCCGGAGCGCCAGGTCGCTCCATGGGCAGCGGGATGCTGTAGGTGTCGATGTTCCAGTACGGGCGGCGTACCTCGGCAGGTGAGTAGTTGACGGGGGACTTCGCGAGCCTTCTCCACACCTGTACGGCGTCGAGCCGCCCGAAGACCGCGTCACCCATTGCGATCACTCGGATTCTTGAAGTGATTCGCCGATCAGCCACAGCGTCGGTGGCCACAGGCCCACGAACACGGCCCGCCGCTCGGCGTTCCCGCGCTGATCCTGGTCGACCGTCTTCGCGCGCACCCACAACGTCAGGCAGAGACCGATCGCCCCGAGGGAGGCCAGCTGCAGGTGTGCACTGCGTACGCCCGCCCGATGCAGGAGCCGGACCACCATGTGGGCCTCCTGGGTTCGTCCACTTACGGCGTCACACTTTGTCACCGTCTGTATAACAAGGTATACATATATTTATACCTGTTTCCAAGGTTTTACCCGCCTGAAAGGGGGCGCGGATGTCGGGACCGGCCTGCCCTCGGTTTCTCGCCGTGCTGGCGCGGTGGCTCCTGGGCACGGTGCTGGTCACCTGGCGCTACCTGTGGGAGACGACGCCCCTCCATCGCGGTTGCGATGCGCCGGGTGATGACAGCGACCGCCCGCCCCGGCTGCCCTTGGAAGCGATCGACGACCGGGTGCAACGGGCGGAGGACGGCTGGGGCCTCCTGTGCCACCGCCTCTTCCAGGTGCGCATCGCTGCCGCCGACCTCGACGCCGGCCGGCTCATCGAAGGGGTGTGCCGCGACTTCAAGCGCTTCGTCCCCTCGGAGGTGGTCGACATCCGTACCGGTGAACTGCGCGCCCACGGCCTCGACGTCGCGGACGAGCTGCTGGTGGAGATGCCGGGGCCCTGGAACGGCCCCGTCAGGGTCGTCCGCCGCGACGCGGATTGCCTGCGTCTGGCGACCCTGCGCGGCCACATGGAGGCCGGGCAGGTGCAGTTCAGGGCGCGACAGGACGACGACCTGCTGGTGTTCGAGATCGAGCTGTGGGCCTGCGCCGCCAGCCGCTTGGTGCACCTGCTCTACGCGCACCTGCGTCTGGCGAAGGAGATTCAGCTCAACATGTGGGTCCGGTTCTGTCTGTCCGCCGTCACGGCCTCCGGCGGACGGCTGGTCGACGGAGTGCACATCCGCACCCGCTGGCTCGACCGTCCGGGCGCGGCACCGGGCCGCCCGAGGCAGCGGACCGGAACAACTCTTCTGGCACGGCCCGGACTGACCGCTCGCCACCTGGCCGGAGCGGTCCGTGCGGCGGGCATGAAGTGGGACCGGCGGCGGAGAAACAACCGGTGACGGACAGCCCCCTCAAAGACCGGACCGTCGTGGTGACCGGAGCCGCGCGCGGACTGGGCGCGGCACTCGCGCGGGAACTGGCCCGGCGCGGAGCGCGCCTGGCTCTCCTCGGCCACGAGGAGCCGGAACTGCGTGCACTGGCGGCATCCCTGCCCACCACGGCGCTGGCGGTCGACGTCGACGTCACCGACAACACCGCGCTGGACCATGCGGCAGGCGAGGTCCGCCGCCACCTGGGCCGGCCGTCGGTGGTCGTGGCGAACGCGGGCATCGCCGAAGGAGGCCCCTTCGCGACATCGGATGCCGCCTCCTGGCGTCGAATCATCGATGTGAACCTTACGGGCAGTGCCCACACGGCACGCACCTTCCTCCCCGACCTGGTCGCAACGTCCGGCTACTTTCTGCAGGTCGCCTCGCTGGCGTCACTCGGCGCCACCCCGATGATGAGCGCCTACTGCGCCTCCAAGGCAGGCGTGGAGGCCTTCGCCCACGCGCTGCAGGCGGAAGTGGCCCACGAGGGAGTCGCCGTGGGCATTGCCTATCCCGCCTGGACGGACACCGACATGATCCGCGAGTCCGAACAGTTCACGGCCATGCGTCAATTGCGCACCCACATGCCCCCGCCCGCGGCCACCATCCACCCGGCCGACGTGGTCGCTGCCCGACTCGTGCGCGCGGTGGAGCGCCGCCGCGGCGCCGTCTACGTGCCGTCGTGGCTGCGTGCCCTTCAGGCGGTGCGCTCAGCCCTGCCCCCCGTAGTGCTGCGAGTGTCCCGCCACGCACTGCTTCACCTGGACACGGGGCGGCCGTTGCGCGCCACGGGCCCACTGGGCACCGGTGGACGAGCCGACCACGATCGTTGACCCGGCGGGTGCACCGTGCCAACGGCCTCTCGCATCTGACTAGGAACGGGTACAGCGGCCAGTTGGCCGGTCGGCGGGAGGGCGGCACTGGAGGGGGAAGTCGGCCGCGCTCGTGCTCAGGTAGCGGCCGATGCACGCGTTGGCCGTGGTTCTGCCGCGCGCGGCGCAGAAGGCCAGTGCGGAGCGTCCGTCGGTGAAGGGGCCCGGGACGTGGATCACCCAGGAGCCCGGGCGTAATGACGCGTAGTCGTCGCTGCGGAACACCTCCGCCTCGGGCACCGACTGCCGAATCGTGGCGAGCCGTTTGTCACGGTCGGCGGTGCCCGCGCCGGCGGGATCGGAGTAGAGCTGGGCGATCCAGCGGCCGTCAGGCGGGGGAGGCTGTTCGGCCGGGGCGGCCGACTGCGTCGCTTCAGCGGTTGTCCGTCCCGTCGGATCCGTCGTCGCGCCCGAGGCCGCGTCTTTCGTCGGGGCCGCCGGAGTCTCCGCAGTCCGCTCGGGCGCGGAACTCACGGCGGTGGTCGCCGGCTGAATGGACGTCATGCCGGGCGGGGTGTCCACCGCACTGCTCGCCCCGTCCTTCTCCGGACCGCGAAGTGTGAGCACCAGCGCGGTCGTCACGGCCGTGGCGGCCGCCAGCACCGTCGCGGTGACCCCGATGACGGCCGGTTTCCGATTCCGCGGAAGGCCAGGCGCGAGGGCGGATCCGGGGGTGTCCACCTGAGTGGGCGGATACCGGGGGGAAGCGCCGGAGCCGGCGGCACCGACGCGGTGACCGTCGGCCGCTCCCAGTGCGGCGCCGATCCGGACTCCACCCGCGCGAGCATCGCGTCCAGCCGCTCGGCGTCCGGGCGAGCCGCCGGGTCGCGTACCAGCAGAGCCTGGAGCACGGGGGCAAGGGCGCCGGAGCGCACCGGCGGCGGCACGGGTTCTTCGAGCACCGCGGCGAGGGTGGCGAGTGTCGTGGCACGCCGCAGCGGGCTGACCCCCTCGACGCTCACATGCAGCAGCAGGCCGAGCGACCACAGGTCGGACGCGGGGTCGTCGTCGTGGCCGCGGATGCGTTCAGGAGCGATGTACTCGGGTGATCCGACGAGTTCGTCCGTCGCTGTCAGCGAGGTCGAGCTCCGCATCCCCGCGATGCCGAAGTCGGTGAGCACGGCCGTCCCGTCGGCGCGCAGCAGAACGTTGGCGGGTTTGACGTCCCGGTGATGGATGCCGACCGCATGGGCGGCCCGCAACGCGGACAGCACCTGACGTCCCAGGCCGGCCGCCTCCACAGGCGTCAGCGGGCCGCCCGAGAGCCGTTCCTGGAGGGAGGGCCCGGGCACCAGCTCCATCACGAGGCACGGGTGAGGATCCGTATCGACGAGGTGATGGATGGTCACGACGTTCGGGTGATTGAGCCGGGCCGGCGCCCGCGCTTCGCGCAGCACGCGCTCACGCGAGCCGTCCGACACCTCCGCGTCCGACCGCACGGCCTTGAGCGCGACCTCCCGCTGCAGCACCGTGTCCCTCGCCCGCCACACCGTGCCCACTACGCCGCTTCCGAGCCGTTCGATCAGCTGGCAGCGTCCGTCCACGAGCTCTTCGCCCGCACCCATGCGCAACAGATCAGGGACTGTGCAAGATCACGTAAGGCGGTTGAGACGGCTCGCTCATCGACCTGGTGAACATCGTGGTTCTCACCCGTAGCGTGCGTTGGAGACGGTTGTACCCTGGGTCGAGTGGGTTGTGCCCACGCACCATGTGACCGCTGCCGGCCCGAGGAGGTGACGGGATGAGTCCCTGCAGTAGTAGTCCCAGCAGTCCCAGCTCCCATTCCGTTGCACCCGGGGCGCCCGGCGGCCACCGCGCCGTCCTCTGACGGCCGCCTCGACTCGAAGTGCGAAGCGCCGGGCGGTGATCGTGTTCGCCGCCGGCGCGCCTCGGGTGCCGATCAGGCGGAGGTGCGTCATGACGATCACCATCACCCTGCCCCGTTTCCCTGTTCCCGAGGTGGCCGAGCGCGGTCTGCGGCAGTTGCTGCCGGTCGCCGAACCGGCGGTGCTCGCGCTGGCCGACGCCTGCGGCGTCGGGATGCCGGTGAGCCTGCTGTGGCTCGGCGTCAAGCTCGCCCGGTCGTCCACGCAGAGCTGATCGACGAGCTGATCGACAGCGCGGCCCGTGGGAGGCAGACGGTGAACGGTCCGCAGGAACAAGCACGCCTGGCGGTTCGCCGCGCGAGGCAACGGCTGACCGAGGACGCGGCCGCCCTGATGGCCGCGTCCGGGGAAGCCGCCGAGATCGGGATGGAGGCGCGTGCGGAAGAGCTCCGACGTGCCGTCCTCGTCGCCTGGAGCACCGGTGTGGCGCCCGAGGACATTGCCCAGGACGCCGGTGTGGAGCTCCGTGTGATCCGCGGCTGGGCCGTCCCAGGCCGTACACGTCCTGGCTCTTGATTGCGTCAAGACCTGGTCAACAAGTTGCGTAGACGTGCAAGTATGGCGCTACACTCGAGAAGGTTGAAGAGGCACCTCGTTCGGTGAGGCGTCTTCACGGACACAGGCCACTGACCCCACGACGTCGAGAGACGCCCAGGGTCAGGACAGGTCTCCCCGGCCCAAGGGGTGACCCCAAGTGGCTTCCCTCGCAGAGGGATTACGCCGTGGAGTGCCAAAGCCCTGACGAGTTGGGGTGTACCGGCCGCCGTCGTGCGGACGGGACCGGTTCGCTCCTTGCCGTGTCGTCGACGATGCCCTTCGTGCGGGTGTCCCCGGCCGGAAGGAGGCGAGAGACATGGATTGCAGTAGCAGTCCGGGCCACAGTCGGCCCCTGACCCGCTTGTCCTCGCATTCTTCCGGCACGCGGTAACCATCTCCCTGCACGGCCGCGCTGCGCCGCGTCTTCCCACCCTCCCCCCTCCGTCCTGACGGCCGTGGAGACGGTGTGCGCTGTCCTGCGCGCCCGGGCGCGTGGGGGGATGGCTGCCTCGTGCCTCCGAACGCCTCCCCCGGTGGGGGGATTTGGGAGGTACCGCATGGCCAACACCACCATCGACACCACCGCCGCGGCAGCCCGCTCCGCGGTTCTCGACGGCGCGCACGTCGGCGACATCCGCGGCGCGCTCGGCACCATCAAGCTCGACGACACCGCACCCCGCACGGGCCTGCCGGCCAAGCTCAAGACCCTTCTGGCGATCGTCGGCCCCGGCCTGATCGTGATGGTCGGCGACAACGACGCCGGTGCCTTCGCCACCTATGGCCAGGCGGGCCAGAACTACGGCACCCACCTGCTGTGGACCCTGCTGCTCCTGGTGCCTGTGCTGTACGTGAACCAGGAGATGGTGCTGCGGCTCGGCGCGGTCACCGGTGTCGGCCACGCGCGGCTGATCCTGGAGCGGTTCGGGAAGTTCTGGGGCGCCTTCAGTGTGATCGATCTGTTCCTGCTCAACGCGCTCACCCTGGTGACGGAGTTCATCGGCATCACCCTGGCGGCCGGCTACCTGGGGCTGCCCAGGACCGCCGCCGTGGTCCTCGCGGCCGGGATCATCATCGCGTCGGCGTTCACGGGATCGTTCCGGCGGTTCGAGCGGATGGCGATGGCACTGTGCGCGGCCTCGCTGCTCCTGGTCCCGATCTACTTCATGATCCACCCGCACACCTCTCAGATGGCGCGGGACTTCATGGTGCCGGGCCTTCCCGGGGGGAGCGGACAGCTGTCGACGGTGATGCTCCTGATCATCGGAATCGTGGGGACGACGGTGGCCCCGTGGCAGCTGTTCTTCCAGCAGTCATACGTGATCGACAAGCGGATCACCCCGCGGTTCATGCGCTACGAGAAGGCCGACCTGTGGATCGGCATCGTCGTGGTGGTGGTCGGGGCGGCGGCGATGATGGGCTTCACCGCCGCGGCGTTCGCCGGTACCCACGGGTTCGGCCAGTTCACCGACAGTGCGGGCATCGCCACCGGGCTCGAGCACAGGGCCGGCAAGCTGGCCGGGGTACTGTTCGCGATCGCGCTGCTGGACGCCTCGATCATCGGCGCGTTCGCGGTGTCCCTGTCGACCGCCTACGCGATCGGTGACGTGCTCGGGCTCAGGCACTCCCTGCACCGCGGCGTACGGGGCGCCAAGGGCTTCTACGCCGTCTACGCCGGGCTGGTGGCCGCCGCCGCGGTGATCGTGCTGATCCCCGGCTCCCCGCTGGGCCTGCTGACCGAGGGCGTACAGACCCTGGCCGGGGTGCTGCTGCCGTCGGCGTCGGTGTTCCTGCTGCTGCTGTGCAACGACAGGGCCGTCCTGGGCCCATGGGTCAACGGTCGCAGGACCAACGCGTTCACCGCCGCCGTGGTCGGTGTGCTGGTCGCCCTGTCGATCATCCTGACCGCCTCCGTGCTGTTCCCGGACATCTCCGCGCACGCGATCCTGCGGATCATGGCCGGATGCGGCATCGCCGGGGTGCTGGCCACCGGATACTCCTTCCTCCGGCGCCACCGCCGGACGGCGGGGGAGCCGATCGACCGCACGGGCCGGGACACATGGCGGATGCCCCGCCTGGAAACGCTGACCCGGCCGGTGACGTCCACCGCGTATCGGATCGGTATGGGCGCCCTGCGCACCTATCTGCTGATCGCCATGGTCCTGGTCGTCATCAAGATCGTCCAGGTGGCACTCGGGAACTGATCACCGCAGCGCGCCTGCCGAAAGGCGGCCCGCCCTGAAGGAGGTGCCCCGTGCACCCCCTGACCACTTCGCAGTTCCTGACCATGCTCGCAACCGGCGCGCCCTGCGGGGCGCTGATCGGCGTCGAGCGGCAGCAGGGCGCCCGGATTCTTCGAGGGCGGAGCCTTTTGACCGGCACAATGTCCCGGTGGCCCTCTTCACCTGCGCGAACTGTCGTCAGCCACTCACCGGAGATCTCAAGGAGGCACGGCCCCAGCGCGACACCGAAAAGCGGTCCGGTCACCGGATCGCTCCTCCGCGGATGGCCCGAGGCACCTATGCGATCAGCCATGACGCCAGTCTCTTCATCCTGCATCCCGACGACGTGCCGGGAACGGTTCCGCACCCCGATCACGGGCGTCGCAACGGCTGCTGCGGACTCGACGGTCAGGACGGGCCCAATCTCGTCTGTGCGGCCTGCGGCTCCGAGGTCGCCACCAAACGATCGGACTGCTGGACGCAGCATCTGGTGGCGCTGACCGCCGCCAAGGTCGTCGGCGAAGCCGAATTTCCATCCTGAACGTGTCGGCTCCGGAACATGTGCGCGCTGCGGAAGGACGCAGCCCGGGCACTGAGCCCACCCCTTGGTGGGCGGGACACGGCGTGTTGTGTGAGTCTGCCCTGTCAGTGATCCGCCGCAGCGACAAGGGAGCCCGAACCCGTGTGCGAACTGTGCGGCTATGGTGCTCGCATGGCTCTACCTACCCTCATAATCGTCAGGAAATGCCTGCGACCTGCCCAGTTGGCCACGGCTACCATGCCTGGGCTCGTAGCTGGAGGCCTGCGATGAACCGGCCTGTGCGGGCGATTGCTGTCTTCTGCGGCGTGCTGATGCTGGCTCTGCTGGTTCGGGCGAACTGGCTGCAATACGTGAATGCCGAGGAGTTGGCGTCGGATACGCACAATCGCCGTGTGCTGATCGAACGGTTCGCCGCTCCACGGGGTGACATCATCGTCGGTGGCGAGGCGGTGACCGGGGCCGAGGCGGTCGCGGGCAGGGAACTCAAGTTCAAGCGCACCTACGTCAACGGTCCGATGTACGCACCGGTGACCGGCTTCGCGTCGCAGGCGCAGGGCATGTCGCTGCTGGAGAAGACCTATGACGGCATCCTGTCGGGGCAGGACGACCGGCTGGCGTTCCAGCACTTCCTGGACGTGGCGACGGGCAAGGAACGTGGCACAGGGTCCGTGGTGACGACGATCGACCCGCGGGCGCAGAAGGCGGCGTACAAGGGGCTGACCGGTCTGAAGGGTGCGCGGGGGGCCGTGGTCGCTCTGGATCCGAAGACCGGGAAGGTGCTGGCCCTGGCGTCGGCGCCGTCCTACGATCCGTCGGTGTTCGCGGGCAACACCTTCAAGGAGTCCGACAGGTTCCTGGCCCTGGACAAGGACAAGGGCAAGCCGCTGGCGAACCGGCCGCTGCGGGAGACCTATCCGCCCGGCTCCACGTTCAAGATCCTCACGGCCGCCGCGGCCCTGGAGCACGGCGTGGTCTCGGACATCGACGCTCCGAGCGGGGCGGTGTCCCCCTACCCGTTGCCCCAGTCGACGAACCGGATCGGCAGCGAGGCCGGCGACGCGACCTGCGGCAACGCTTCCATGAAGACCGCGATGCAGTACTCCTGCAACAACGTCTTCCTCGACGCCGCCGCCAAGCTGGGGGAGGACCGGATGCGCGAGACGGCGGAGAAGTTCGGTTTCAACGAGGACGTCTACTCACCGGACTTCGGAGACCTGCGCGCCACGAAGAGCATCTATCCGCAGGACCTGGACAAGCCAGGAACCGCGCTGACCGGCATGGGCCAAGGCAGCCTCACCAGCACTCCCATGCAGATGGCCATGGTCACCGCGGCACTGGCCAACGACGGCAAGCTCATGCAGCCCTACATCGTCGACGAGATCCGGGGACCGGACCTCAGCGCTCTGGAGAAGACCGCGCCGACCGTCATGAGCCAGGCCGTCTCCGCCGACACCGCGCACAAGGTGCAGCAGATGATGGAGCACACTGCCAAGGAAGGCAGCGCCCAGCGCGCGCTGATCGACGGCATCGTGGTCGGCGGCAAGACCGGCACAGCGCAGCGAGGCGTGAACGTCGCCGACGAAGTGCCTTACGGCTGGTTCGTCTCCTACGGCAAGAAGCCCGACGGTGCCTCGGTCGCCGTCGCCGTCTTCATCGACCCCACCGGCATGGACATCTCCCGCCAGGACATCTCCGGCGGCCGACTCGGCGCTCCCATCGCGCGCAGCGTCATGATGGCCGTACTGCGGTAGCAGAGGGCTCGCACCGGGCGGCGCCAAGGTTCCAGGACGGACCTCGGCGCCGCCACGGCCGGCCACGGGAAGCCGCGCCGTCGGCACTACGCCAGCAGCCGCTCTACCAGGAGCAGGACACCGATCACGATCATCGCGGCTCCCGAGAAGCGGGTCACTGCTGAGGCGACGGCTGGACGTGTTCGCAGCACCCGTCGCGCGGCGGTGCCCACGCCTGTGTAGACCACGGCGCAGTTGGCGGTGTGCACCAGACCCAGCACAGCGATCTGAGCCATGAGCGGCCAACTCGTGCCACGGGCGACGAACTGTGGCAGGAGGGCCAGGAACAGCAGCAGAGCCTTCGGGTTGAGTCCGCTGATGCCCGCGCCTCTGGCGGCCCGTCCCAGCCAGGAGCCGGCGCTCTCCTCCTCGGCCGCGTGGGGCGTCGAGGGGGATGTCACGGTGGTGATTCCAAGGCAGACGAGGTACACCGCGCCGACGGCTGTCAGCACGGTCAGCACCAGTGGTGAGCGGGCCACCAGCGCAGCCACACCGGCCGCGACCACAAGGGTCAGTACCACGTAGCCGGCCAGCAGTCCGCCGACGGCGGGCACGATCGTCCGATGCCGCAGTCCAGCCGTGATCGCGTAGGCCCAGTCCGCACCCGGGACGAGCACCAGCAGCAACGACACCGTCCAGAAGGCCGTGACACCGGCGATCGCCATGTTCTCACCTCGCTCCCTACGCCGGGCCGCATGAGGTCCCGGCTTCCTGAAGGGAAGGCTAGACGGGCTTGGGCGGAAGGTGCTTCCAATCTCTTTCCGGTCCCCGCGGAAGTGTGGAAGGGTCTTCCTCATGGACGACGTGGACCGGAGAATCCTTGCCGAGCTGCAGCAGGACGGGCGTTTGACCCTCACCGAACTAGCCGAGCGGGTCCGCCTGAGCATGTCCCCCTGCCACCGCCGTCTCCGTGCCCTGGAACGCTCCGGCGCGATCGCCGGCTACCACGCCCGGCTCGACGCCGCCGCTCTCGGCCTGACCTTCGAGTCGCTGGTTTTCGTCACCATGCGTTATGAGGACCGCGAGACCGTCGCGGCCTTCGAGGAGGCCGTCGCCGGCATTCCCCACGTCATCCAGGCCCAGCGGCTGTTCGGCGACCCCGACTACCTCCTGCGTGTCGTCGCCCGTGACCTGGAGGCGTACCGGCAGCTCTACGACGAGCGTCTCGCCACCCTGCCCGGTGTCCAGCGCCTCAGCTCCACCCTCGTCATGGCGGACGTCGTCTCAGCCCGTCCCCTGCCCCTGTGACACCCGAGTGCTGCGACCACGCGAGCAGACTTGTGGTGGAAGCGGTGCCTGGCTCGGGTGAAAGGCTCAGCACTAGGGTCTTTCGTTTGGATCAGGCCGGATCAGGGAGCGGGGTCTGGTGCCGTGCGTCGCAAGGCGGAGGAGGGCGGCAGGGCGGAGCCCTGCCAACCGACGACAACGCCGCGAGGCACGGTGCCAGGGCCCGCGAGCCCGGCATGATCCAAACGAGAGGCCTTAGGGCGGCATGACACCACGACCGGAAGGAAGGAGGTGGCGGGCGTGGCTCTGCCGGACGGCGACGAATGGCTCACCGGGATCCTCGGCGAGGGCCATATGTGCGGCTTCGATCAGCTACCCGCGCTGGTGGCCAAGCATGCGGCACGGGCGGGGATGGGCGATGCGCGCGTCTTCCTTCCGGACCTGCGCCGACAACTGCTGCGGGAGGTCACGGGCCAAGGCCTCGACGCCGGCGCCGGTGGTGAGACCTACGAGGTCGACGGCACCCTGCCGGGCCGGGCGTTCGCCGGCAGCCAACTCCTGCCGGGCGGCGACGGGGAGCCGCGCCGGTGGTGGGTGCCGATCCTGGGCGGCACCGAGCGGCTCGGCGTGCTACGGGTCGATCTCGCCCCCGGAGTCGGGCCCGAGCGAGCAGCCGTGCTGGCCTCGCTGATCGCGCTGCTGCTGACGAGCAAACGTCCGCACAGTGATTCCTACGCCCGTCTGGTGCGCACCGAGGCGATGAACGTGGCCGCCGAGATGCAGTGGAACCTGATGCCCCCGCTGTGCTTCGCCAACCACGCCGTGGCAATCGTGGCGGCAATGGAGCCCGCCTACGCGATCGGCGGTGACGCCTTCGACTACGCGGTCGCAGGCGACCAGATACACCTGGCGGTCTACGACGCCATGGGGCACGACAGCCGCGCCGGACTGACGGCCAACCTCGCGGTCGCGGCCTGTCGTAACCAGCGCCGCCAGGGCAGCGACCTGGTCGCCATCGGTGAGAAGGTCGAGGAAGTCCTGGTCGAGCACTTCGGCCACAGCGCCTATGTCACCGCGGTCCTCGCCCGGCTCGACTCGACCACCGGAGTCCTGTCCTGGATCAACCGCGGCCACCCGGCGCCGGTCCTGATCAGAGGCGGGAGGTGGATCACCACGTTGAGGTGTCCACCCTCGCACCCGCTGGGGACCGAACTGGACGTCCCCGCCGCCCTCTGCCGCGAGCAACTGGAACCCGGAGACCGCGTCGTGCTCTACACCGACGGCGTCACAGAGGCCCGAGACCGTTGCGGCCATGAGTTCGGTCTGGACGGCCTCACGGACTTCATCGTCCGCCACTACGCGGACGGCCTGCCATTCGCCGAGACGATGCGACGTTTGATGCACGCGATAGTGGACCACCACGCCGGGCAGCCGGCCGACGACGCCACCGTGCTCTGCCTGGAATGGCTCGGACCCAGCCGGAACACCCAGCTGTGCCCTCAAAATATCGATCAGGAATAGAGAAGCGCGACGCACAGAGCCGCCCTAATCTGGCCGTCATGAACATCAGCATTCACGCGACTTCCCTCCCGCACGACGACCCGGATGCGTCGCTCGCCTTCTACCGAGACGTCCTCGGCTTCGAGGTCCGCAGCGACGTCGGGCAGGGGAAGATGCGCTGGATCACGGTCGGCCCGGCCGGTCAGCCCGACACGTCGATCCTTCTGGCGCCGCCGGCTGCCGACCCGGGAATCACCGAAGACGAACGCCGCACCATCACCGAGATGATGGCCAAGGGCACCTATGGCTGGATCCTGCTGGCCACCCCGGACCTCGACGCCACGTTCGAGAGGGTGCAGGCCGGGGACACCGAGGTCGTGCAGGAGCCGACCGAGCAGCCGTACGGTATCCGCGACTGTGCCTTCCGCGACCCTGCGGGCAACCTGGTCCGTATCCAGGAGCTTCGCTGAGTCGTGCGGGTGCCGATGAGGCCGTACGGTCCGGCAGCGCCGCCGCCCGCAAGGAACGCGGCGGCGCACCAGCGCCCAGGTACCGGTCCTTCCGGCCGCCCACACCAGGGCACTCGTGGACGTCGATGAAAGACGAAAAAAGGGGGAGTGCGCCCATGTGCCAGCCCGAGTGGCGGCGAGCACGCGTCCAGGCGCAGCGCCTGGCCGATCTCGCGCGGCTGCGCCGCGTCCGGGACCGGATCGACCGGGAGTACGCGCAGCCGCTGAACGTGGAGGCGCTCGCCCGGGACGTGAACATGTCCGCCGGGCACCTGAGCCGGTCGTTCCGGGCCGCCTACGGTGAGTCGCCGTACGCGTACCTGATGACGCGCCGCATCGAGCGCGCGACGGCGCTGCTGCGGCGGGGCGACCTCAGCGTCACCGATGTCTGCTTCGCGGTCGGCTGCGCGTCGCTGGGCACGTTCACCACCCGCTTCACCGAGCTCGTCGGCATGCCGCCCGGGGCCTTCCGTCGCCAGGCGGCGGAGGAGGCCGGTCATGCCGATGCTGTGGGCGCGTCCGACGACGGGGGCCCTGCGATCACGGTGGAGGGGATGCCGGCGTGCGTGGCGAAGCAAGTGACAAGACCGGTCAGGAATCGAGAAGCGCCGGCTCCCGACCAGCCCCTAGCGTGATGGTCATGGCAACCACGACTTCCACCGCATCCACCACGTCCATCGCGTCCGTCATCCTCGAGGTGGCCGACCCCGAGGCTGCCCACCGCTTCTACACCGCCTTCGGGGTGGACACGTACGTAAGCCTGCGGGCGTCCGAGGCACACTCCACCGGATTCCGCGGCTTCACCTTGGCGCTCACGGTGTCCCGGCCGGCCACCGTCGACAGCTTCCTGGACGCCGCCGTCGACGCGGGCGCCACGGTGCTGAAGCCCGCCGCGAAGTCGCTGTGGGGCTATGGCGGCGTCGTCCAGGCCCCGGACGGAACGATCTGGAAGGTCGCGACCTCGGCGAAGAAGGACACCGGCCCGGCCACTCGCGAGATCGACGAGGTCGTCCTCCTGCTCGGCGTCGAGGACGTGAAGGCCAGCAAGCAGTTCTACGTCGGCCGCGGTCTGGCCGTGGCCAGAAGCTTCGGCGGCAAGTACGCCGAGTTCGCCTCCGGCGACTCCAGCCCCGTCAAGCTGGCGCTGTACAAGCGCCGCGGCCTGGCCAAGGACCTCGGCGTCTCCGACGACGGCACCGGCTCCCACCGCATCGTCCTCGGCACCGCCGCCGACCCTTTCACCGATCCGGACGGATTCACCTGGGAGGCCGCCGCGTCACCGGCCCCCGAGGCGCCCACGGCGCCTGCATCGTTCTGACGCCGGACCGGGGAACCTCAGGATCTCCGACGCCTCGGGCTAGGCCTGGTGGGCGGCGGAGATCTGGCCGACCAGGACGGCGAAGGGCATGTCGAGTGCGGCGTAGCAGGGGCCGGCCTCGGGGGAGGCGTTGTCGGCCAGGGACTCGACCATGAGGGTGGCGTAGTCGCTCACGATGACGCCCGCCTGCTGCATGCGCAGCAGTCCGGCCTCCCGCTTGGTCCGGCTGAAGGTGCCGGAGGCGTCCACGGCGACGTAGGCGTCGTACCCGGCTGCCGTCGCGGAGATCGCGGGCAGTGCCGCGCACACCTCGAGTGACACCCCGGCGAAGATCAGCTTTCGTCGGCCGGTGGCCTCGATGGCCTCGTGAACCCGGTCGTCGTGCCAGGCGTTGACCGTGCTGCGGTCGATGATCTTCTGTCCGGCAGGCAGCGCCTGGACCAGTTCGGGGGTGGTCGGTCCCCACATGCTGTCGGCCGCGGTGGTGGTGACGACCAGCGGGATGCCCAGCACGGTCGCCGCCCGTGCCAGCGCCACCACGTTGTGCTTCAGTTCCTCGACGGGGATGTCCCGGACGCCGGACAGAAGGCCCACTTGGTGGTCGACCAGCACCACGGCGGTGTTCTCCCGGGTGACCGGCTCCAGGAACTTGCTGCGCTCGCTCATCTTCCGCTCCTCGAGGGTTGAGCCACAGCCTTTTTGGTCACTAAACTAGATAGTCAAAGTTGGTGACTACTTGACGCTATACCTCGGCCCTCCGAGGCGCAAGCACTGGTCGGGTAGGGCCCCGGGGCTGGGTCGCGGGCCCACTAGGCGGGTGAGTAGAACCGCTGGTCACACAGCACGAGCGGCGGACAGCCGCCAGGACGGGAGCGGCGTTGAACGGGCACCAGGCCACGGAACCGGACCTCGGCGTGCTCGCCGCCCGGATCCTCTTCTCCGTTCAACGTGAGCTGTTCACCGAGCTCGCCGAGCAGGGCTTCGACGACATCCGGCCCCGCGCCGGCGCCGTCCTCGCCTACCTGCGAGCCGACGGCATCCGCGCCAGCGAACTCGCCCGCGCCTCCGGACAGCACAAGCAGGTCATCGGCTCCCTCATCGACGACCTCGAACGCCTGGGCTACGTCGAACGCAGGCCCGACCCTGCGGACCGCCGCGCCAAACTGATCTGCCCCACCGAACGCGGCCTGCTCCAGATGGAGGCCGCCGCCGCCATCATGCGCACGATCGAGGAACGTCACGCCAAGGCACTGGGCAAGCAGGAGTACGCCGCCTTGAAGACGGCTCTGCAACGTGTGGCCGATCTCCAACGCAAGGCCCAGCGCGACAGCCAGGACCCGGGACGAATCCAGGACAACTGAGCGACCAGCGAGGCTGGTTGAGCCTCGGCGCCCCGGGAGCGGCCGTCGCCGGCGCGAGGCTCCGGAGGCCGGGACCCAGCAGCGAGCGAAAGCATCCGCACCGGACTCACTCTCGGCACCGTGAGGTGCTGGACCGGCATCCGCTGTCGAACCCCCGCGGGGGGCGTCCGAGGAGGTCGGTGATGTCGCTCGTGGAGCGGTCGTAGCGGTTTTCGCGGTGCAGCCGGGCCATGGTGGCGAGGTGATCGAAGACGTGGGGCGGCAGGTCCTGCTTCTTCAGGTCGTCCTCCAGCCACTCCTCGTACGGCACGTCGACGTAGGTCACGGTACGGCCCAGGGAAGTGGAGACTTCGGCGGCGATGGCTGCCATGCCGCGGGAGTGTGAACCGGTCAGTTCGTAGACCCGGCGGGAGGGCGGGGCCGGGTCGAGCAGGAGGTGTGCGATCACCTCGGCCACGTCGGCCGCGGCGACCGGAGAGGTCCGGGCGGAGCCGAACGGGAGGCGGATCGTGCCGTCCCGCAGGATGGAGGCGGCGGCGACCCGGGCGAAGAGCGGATTCTCCATGAACACCGTGGGCCGCACGTGCACGACCGGCGCCCCCGACCAGTCGAGGACGTGCTCGGTAGCCAGTGCAGTCGCTGCTGCCAGGATTCGGCGGCGCTAATGAGGCTCATCTGCGACACCGTCATCTGCGACATGCTCACCAGCAGATCGAGGCCGTCACTCTCCCGGACGGCGGCCGCGACCGTGGTGGCGGCCTCCAGGTAGACGGGGGACTGGCCTCGCAATCCGCCGGTCGCCCGCGCGTCTGCCTGCCGGCCTCCGGATCACCTGTGCCTGCGGGCCCTCCCGCCGTACCGGTGCTTGCGCGGCTCGGTAAGCGGTCATGCTCGGCGTTCCTCGGGAAACTCGTCGCCGTACATCGGCAGGCCGCTCAGGGACTGCTCGCGGGTGGCTTCCGCCTCGATCACGTCCCAGTGCTCGGCCAGGACACCGTTCTCGAGGCGGAGGAAGTCGACGGCGATCCACGGAGCGGGCTGGCCGTGCCCGGAGAACCGGCCACGCACCATGACCATGTCCCCCTCGGCCATGATCAGTTCGCATTCGTGCCGCAGCTCCGCCGGGAAGCTCCGCACGAGGTCGAAGAGTCCCTCACGGCCGGGTGCGATGTGGGCGCTGTGCTGGATGTACCCGGGGGACCAGAACCGCTCGGCGGCGACGTAGTCCCGCTTGTTGAACAGCGCGTCGAACGCTTCGCGGACGATGGCCTTGTTGCTGTCCTCGACGGTGCTCATGAGGTGCTCACCCTCTGTCTGGTTCTTGTGGAGGCGGGGTGTCTCGTTGATGCTTCCCGCGGCCCGGGCCAGTGGCGTCCGCCGATGCGGTACTGCGCGCAGAGCCCGAGGGTCACGGTGGCAATGGCGACGGCGCCGTAGCCGAGGACGATCCCGAGCAGACCGGCCGGAGCGACCAGGAGGCCCGCGATGACGGCCGGGATGGCAGAACCGCCCCCTCGACGTCGGGGCGGCGACACCGCTCCGAGGATCTGCAGTTCATGCTGCTGGTGATCGTCAACGTCTGTGTCGGCGGTCTGGTCGGTCTGGAGCGCTCCACCATCACCTCCGACGGCGCGAACCCCACACGCCCCCGCGCACCGACCTTCGTGTGCAGGGTTTAAAGGGGTCGCTCCGCAAAGTCCGCAGCGCTCGGCTCTGTAACAAGGGCCGCGACGGCGTGGTCGAGTCCAGTCACGCTCGGTTGTCCTCGGGTACCCGGTAGAATATTCCATAGAACCATGGAGAAAAGGGAAGGGATCATGGCGTCCAAGGAGTCGAAGGCGCAGCTGTACGAGGCGTTCGCAGCCAGCGGGAAGGCTCTGGCCAGCGGCAAGCGACTGGAACTGCTCGACCTGCTCGCCCAGGGCGAGCGCACGGTCGACGCGCTTTCCAAGGCAGCGGGCCTGAACCTGACCACCGCCTCCGCCCACCTGCAGACCCTCAAGCAGGCCGGGTTCGTCGCCACCCGTCGCGAGGGCGTACGCATCCACTACCGGCTCGCCGGAGACGACGTCGCCCAACTGCTCGCGCTGCTGCGCAAGGTCGCCGAAACCCACCAGGCCGCCGTCCCCGCCGCCCGCGACGCCTACCTCGGCGACGGCGCCGAACCGGAGGTCACCCGCCAGGAGCTGGCCGCCCGTGCGGACGCCGGACAGCTGGTCCTGCTGGACGTGCGCCCCCTGGAGGAGTACGAGGCCGGCCACATCCCCGGCGCCGTCTGCATCCCCGTCGAGGAACTCGCCGGTCGCATCGGCGAACTCCCCGAAGACGCCGACGTCGTGGTCTACTGCCGCGGCGAATACTGTGCCCTGGCCTATGATGCCGTCCGGCTACTGAGCGACTACGGCCGTCGCGCCATCCGTCTCAACGACGGCATGCTCGAATGGCGCCTGGCCGAGATGCCCGTCGACGCCGGAGTCCTGGCGTGACCCACCAGAGCCCGCCGCCGCATCCAGGCCTTACCAGCGGCCCCGTCTACCTCGACTACAACGCCACCACCCCCGTGGACCCCCGCGTCGCCGACGCCATGGTCCCCTACCTGACCACCCACTTCGGCAACCCCTCCAGCACCCACCCCTACGCCGTCGAGCCCCGCCGCGCCCTCGCGGCGGCGCGTGCCCAGGTCGCCGGCCTCATCGGCGCTCGGCCCGGTGAGATCGTCTTCACCGCCTCCGGTTCCGAGGCCGACCTGCTCGCCCTGCGCGGCGCCACCCTCGCATCCCGCCACCCCCGCCCCCACGTGATCACCCAGGCCACCGAGCACCCCGCCGTCCTGGCCACCTGCCAGGCCCTCGCGCGCTTGCATGGCGCGCGCGTCACCGTGCTGCCCGTCGACCACGGGGGCCTGCTCGACCCCGCCGCGCTCGCCGACGCCCTCGATGAGGACACCGTGCTGGTCTCCGTCATGGCCGCCAACAACGAGACCGGCGCCCTCCAACCCGTCCGTGAACTGGCCGAGATCACCCACCGGGCCGGCGCTCTCTTCCACTGCGACGCCGCCCAGGCCGCCGGGAAGATCCCCCTCGACGTGCGCGATCTCGACGCCGACCTGCTCACTCTCGTCGGCCACAAGATGTACGCGCCCAAGGGGGCCGCCGCGCTCTACATCCGCGACGGCATCGAACTGGAGCCCGTCGTCTACGGCGGCAGCCAGGAAGCGGGCCTGCGCGCCGGCACCGAGAACACCGCCCTCGCCGTCGCCCTCGGCACCGCCGCTCAACTCGCCGCCGAAGACCTCTCAGGCGGTGCCCCGGCCCGCATCCAGTCCCTGCGCGACGAGCTTCACGCCCGCCTCACCGCCGCTCTGCCCGGTCGGCTCCGCCTCAACGGCCCGGCCGCCCGGCGGCTACCGAACACGCTGAACATCAGCATCGACGGCACCCGCGGACACGATGTCCTCGCCGCGACTCCCACGATCGCCGCCTCCACCGGCTCTGCCTGCCACAGCGGCACCCACACCCCCTCACCCGTCCTGACCGCCATGGGCTACGGCCCCGAACGGGCGCTGGCCGCACTCCGGCTCACCCTCGGCCGCTGGAGCACCGCCGACGACATCACCGCTGCGGCCGACGCCCTCACCCGCGCCGTATCCACCACCGCGAGCAGCCGATGACCACCACCGAGCCCTCGGCCGAACCACTCCCGGCCGAACTCCGCAGTGAAGCGGACCTCACCGTCGACGGCGCCGGGCTGCTGTGTGTCACGCTGCTGCTGAAGCTGCGTGCCGCCTTCGGCGACGCCGCCCCCGGGACCCTCGTCCACGTCGTCGCCACGGACCCCGCGGCCCCCCTCGACCTGCCTGCCTGGTGCCACATGACCGGCCACACCTACCTCGGCCCCCTCCCCAGCGGCACCGAGCAGGCCGAGCACACGGTGTACGCGCTCCGCATCAGCGCCGACGCACACGCCACCAGATCCGACGCTCCCTGGCACACCGCCCTGCCCTGACCACGCCCCGAGTGCGGTTACCAGCTCAGCAGGTCCGCCACGAACGGCAGCAGGTGACCGGCGGCGAACAGCGCGCCGCCCAACGGGCGCCCGGCCAGGCCCGAGCCGAGTTCGCGGGCCTGGTTCTGGGCGACTGCGGTGGGCAGTTGGTGCCGCGGGACGATGTGCGGCAGTGCGGCGGACTCCGCGAGCTGGAAGAACACGAAGCACACGCCTGATCCCCGGCAGAGGCAAGCCGAGGCGGCTGTCTTCGCGCTCGTGTGCGCAGGTTCAGCCAGCGGGAAGGCCGGCTCGGTTTCTGCTCCGTCGGCTGCGGATCTCGTTCAGCGACAGGACGATGGCCGCGAGGGTGAGGGGGAAGGCGAGGGCGCCGGCGGTCTGGGTGATGCCGAAGGCGCGCAGGAGGCTCGCGCCGAGCGCGATCAGGAAGAGGGACAGGGGGAGGTATCTGCGCCACGTGGGAAGGTCCCGCATCCGGGCCACAGCGAGCGAGCACCAGAGCGTGAGGCAGAAGACCGTGATGCCCACGGCGGCGGTTGCGATCAGCATAAGGAGACGTCTCTCTCTGGGGAGTCGGGGCGTTCCCTTCGAGCGCGGGGCCCATGCGACAGGGAAGGGATGGCCCTACGGAGCGTCTCAGTGGGGGCACCATTCTATTGGTTGCAGGTGTGGCGGAGCGCCAACCCGACAGCACAGCCGGCCCTTGGTTTCGGCGGGTTGATGGACGTGGGTGCCCACTGGTCGGTGTTGTTGTGCAACCGTCAACCCCTCTTGATCGTCATGGGAGTTGTGGCCTGGCGTGGCCGCTGATCGGCGCCCACGTCGGCTGCGTGACCTGACCGTCTCTCACCTGGAGATGTCATGAGAGCTGACTCCGTGCGCCGCTTACTGCGGCTCGGAGCCTGCACGACGCTCGCTGCCGGACTCGTCGCCGTGGGGCTCACCACTGCTCCTGCGTTCGCGGGGACCGAGCCGGAGCCCGACCAACTCTGGATCACTGCCCCGTACGAGCCGAACCTGCCGCTCGGTATCGACGGCGGGACACCGTTGACCCGCACGCTCGATGTCAGGCTCAACCACGACAACGACCATGTCGTGATGACCGATGGCCGGCTCACGGTGGACGCTTCCGGTCTCGCCGGGATCGCCGAGATCACCTGGCCGGACAACTGCACACCGAGTGGCGCTACCGCGGTGTGCGAGGTGTCCGAGGTGCCGGTGACCGGAAACACCGGCGGCGAGGTGCATCTGAAGGTCCGCGCGGCTGACGGGGCGGCCGTCGGGGCGCGGGGCCGTATAACCTTCAAGGCGACGGCCCCCGGCGGTCTGGCAGGTACGCTCAACGCCCAGGACAGCACCACGGTCACGGTCGCGTCGGGACCCGACCTCGGAATCACGGCCGGCGGCGACATCGAGCACGTCCTGCCGGGCGGCACGCAGACGCTCCCGTTCACGGTCACCAACTACGGCAACGAGACCGCGCATGGCTTCACCATCAAGGTGATGGCCTCGTACGGGGTGCGATACGTCAACCGGTACGACGCCTGTGTCTATACGACGTCGAGCGGGGACGGTTATGCCCCGATGTCGTTCGCGGACTGCACCTTCGATCAGGATCTGGCCCCGGGAGCCTCCTTCGAGCTGCCGGAGCCGCTGCGGGTCGCGCTCACCCGGCACGCGCTCCAGGAGCGGGTGGACATCTGGGCGCAGCCGGTCGGCGCGACCGACCTGGGGGGCTACGACGACTACGTGGCGCTGCAGATCGGTGCCGACAGCACCGCCGACTTCTCGGTGACCGGCGCGGCGGTCACGGGCGCCGCGGGTGAGACGGTCACCGCGTCGCTCACCTTCAAGAACAACGGGCCCGGCTGGCTGGGCAACCTGGTCTCCGGGGATCCGGTCGCCGTGCTCCGGCTGATCGTTCCGCCCGGCACCACGGTCACGGGCGTGCCGGAGAATTGCATTCCGCGAACCCTGTCCGGCGACGCCTACTACCAGGGCCGTACGGGCGCCCCGCGCTACGACTGCCGGCTGCCGTACTGGGTGCTGGAGAACACGGAGCAATCCTTCGCCTTCAAGCTCCGGATCGACACGGTGGTGCCCTCAGCGACAGGTGAGGTCAGTATCCATCCCCCGTTCGGCGAGTTCCGCCACGACCCGAACCCGACGAACAACACGGCCGTCCTCACCGTGAACTAGCGCTCACCAGCGCCCCGGAAGGCACCTTGTCTCAGCGCGTCGCGTGGGTCTTCTCCGCGCGACGCGCTATCCTCTTCACGATCTTCCGGGCGTCGATGGCCAGTTCGCGGAACATTCCGCTTCGGGTGGGTGAAGCCCCTGGAGTCGATCTCACGGCCGAGGGGCTGCGCCACCTCGGGGGACTTCTTCAGCGGTTGACTCGCGGGTCCGGCTCGAAGTGGCCGGCTGGACCTGTCCGGTCACTGACTACGCTGCCGACTTCACAGTCAAGTCACCGTTGCTCGCCGACAGATCCAGGCGGTACTTGCCGGACGGGTCGTTCTCGAACGCCACGTTCTTGTCGCCGTTGGAGCTGTTCGCAGAGATCTGGTACTGGGCAGGCTGTGTGGTGACCGTGAGGCTGCCGCTGGTGGTGCGAGCCTTGATGTCCTGCGGGGTGGCCGTCTCGATCGTCACCTCGCCGTTCGATGTCTGCGTGTCGATGCCGCCGCCCTCGACGTTTTTGACGTCGATGCCACCGTTGGACGTGCGCAGCTTCACAGGGCCCGTCGCATTGGTCACCGCGATCTCACCGTTGCTTGTGTGCACATCGACCGCGCCGACATCGATCAGTGTGAGGCCGCCGTTGGACGTGCCTCCCGTCACCGGAAGACCGGCAGGCACTTTGACGACGTAGTCGACGCCGCACTTCCTGCCGCAGCCGGACAGCACCAGGACGCCGTCCCTGACGCGGAAGGAGGTGCCACTCGGCTTGTCACCACGGTAGTTGACCTTGCGGTGCACGGAGACCGTGGAGGCTTCGGCCGAAGCATCCACCTTCACATCTCCGTTCCTGTTGTCGAGACGAATCGAGGTGACTCTCTGCGGCACCTTGGCTTCGTCCGCGAAGGTCTTCTGACTGCCGGCCGAGCAGGGGAAAACCCCCCAATGCCAGGACTGGGCCGCCGTTCACAGCCGCCGTGGCGGTGCTCGGCTCCCCCTTGCCGGGCGAGCCCGTCTGGCGCATGTTCCGCTCGTGGGCGATGGTGGCGCTAAGGACGGCTTGCTGTGCGGTGCGGTGCGTGGCCGAGCGGGCCGGCTCGCGCATCGCGGAGATCGACGGCACGCATGCAATGTCGGTCTCACAGCCTCAGGCTGCCACCGCTCCTGAAGGGATCAGCCATGTCGAACTTCGCACCGTACCTGGAGCGCAACCAGGCCTTCGCGGCCGCCGGTGCCCAGGCCGACGTCCCCCAGGTCCCGTTCATCCCCTTCAAACAGCTGTACCTGATCATCTGCGTCGATCCGCGTGTCGAGCCCGCGGCTGTGTTCGGCGTCCGGCTCGGAGAAGCGATCGTCGCACGTAATGTCGGTGGCCGCGTGACGCCGGCGGTCATCAAGGACCTCGCCTGGATCGTGCACCTGCACGAGAACAAGACCCCGGACGCGGACTGGTTCGAGATCGCCGTCATTCACCACACCGACTGCGGTTCTGGGTTGTTCGCCGACGACGATCTGCGCGCCGGCTACGCCGCCCGCGGCGGCTGGGACGAACAGACCTCCTTGGAGATGGCCGTCCTGGAGCCGTCAAAGACGGTCCAGAAGGACGTCGCCAAGCTGCGCGCGGCACCCGAGCTCGCGCCGGCCATCGGCCACATCAAGATCGGCGGCTACGCGTACGACCTCGGGACCGGGAAGATCACCACCGTCGTACAGCCCAGCTGAGCAGCGGCCAGCGACGAGACGGAAGCGACTGCGCCCAGCAGACCCAGTTCCCCGCCATCCGGCTCCCACCGCCCGCACCTGGTGCGCACACCCATCCGTACGGCGATGCGGCCACACCGTCGCCCTTCCCGGTGCCCACCGGGTGCGGAGTGCACCGCGTGGGCCGGCACCAGCCGCTCGTTGCGCATCGCCTCCAGGGCGGCGCCTGCGCCGACGCCGTCGTGATCGCCCCGGAGGCAGGAGTGTCGCTTCGCTGGGGAAGCAGCAACGAACTCGGCATGCTGCGTGGAATCTGCCTCGCCGAGGTGTGACGCACCGAGCGGCGGCCCGGTCGCGGCTGACAAGAGCCATCACCCTGATTCAGCGGTGCGCCCACGCGTCCTTCCCGCCCGCCGGTGAAGGAGGGCATTGCGGAGCGAAGCTGCCAGGAGGGCGCCCACCATCGGGGCCAGCAGGTAGACCCAGAGGTAGTCCAGTCGGTCTGCGGCGACGGCCGGTCCGAACTGGCGGGCGGGGTTGACCGAACCGCCCGTCGTCGTCCCCAGCAGTGCGATCGCCGTTCCGATCAGGAGTCCGACGAGCCATGGGACCAGCGGCGCCAGCTTGGGCACCGCTACAAAGAGCCCGACGAGAATCACGATGATGCTCATCGAGACGGTCTCCGCCGCGAACAGCGCCCCGGCGGACCAGCCGAGACCGGGTTGGAGTGACGTGTCGTCTATCGGCGGCCTGCCCACGACGGGGCCCCACGTGGCGAGGCCCGCGAATGTGCCGAGAAGGGAGCCGACGAGCTGGGCCGCGATGTAGGGCGCGACCGCGGCGCCCGGGAAGAGGCCGAAGCGCCACATGGCGATGGAGATGGCGGGGTTGATGTGTCCGCCCGAGGCCTTCCCCGCCGGGCTGAGGATGAGCCCGGCCAGTAGCACGCCCACACACGCACCGATGACCAGCAGTTCCTCATGGGCTCTTGGGATCGCCGCCGAGACGGGTGAGGGCCCGGCGACCCAGCGCACGATCGTGGTGACGCCGAAGAGCAGCGCGGTGGCCAGCAGGCATTCCAGGGCGCTGCCTCGGGTCAGCGTCCGCCAAGTGACCGGACCGGCCGGGCCGGGGCTGTCCGGGGGGCCGTATGGTCCGGCGGTCTGGTCCATGATGGTGAGCCCTGCCTGAGGTGTGCGGGAGCTGGGGGTCAGGGGCAGATGACGACGCGGCCTCGTATCCGGTTCTCCACCGCGAGGTAGGCGTCCTGGCCGTTCTCCAGGCCGTAGCGGTTGGCGATGGGCAGGGGACGGAACTCTCCGGAGTCGAAGAACGGGGCGAGTCGTTGGAGCCTCGCGCCCGACTCGACGACGTCGTAGTGCCCGCTGTTGCACCCGAAGACCCGGATCTCGTCGCGGTACAGCTCGACCAGATCGATCTCCACGGTTCGCGTGCCCACGGCGCTGATCACCACGAGTCGGCCTCGGCGGGCCAGCGAGGCCAGTGCCGCCGGCGTGGTGACGCCACCGACGGCGTCGTACACCACATCGGCACCCCTGCCCGCGGTGAGCCGCTTGATCTCCGAGGCGGTGTCCCGCGCACTGCCGTCGAGCGCGACGAACTCCTTGATGATCGATGCGGCAGGGGTACCGTCCGCGGGGTGGACCCGGTCCACGCCGATCACCCGGGCTCCAAGGGCGTGGGCGATCTGGGCGACGGCGCCGCCGACTCCGCCGGAGACGCCGAAGACGGCGATGATCTCGTCCTTGGCCAGTTGGGCGGCCTCGACGGCGCCGAGCCAGCCGGTGACGAAGTTGACCCCCACGGCCGAAGCCTCCTCGAAGCTCAGCCGCTCGGGCTTGCGGGCCAGCGCCGCCGCCGGAACAGTGAGCATCTGCGCATGTGAGCCGTCGCGGGTGAACCCGACATCGCCTCCGGTGCCCCAGACCTCGACGCCGACCCAATCGTGCGGCCCGTCGACGACAACGCCGGCGAAGTCGCGCCCGGGGATACGAGGAAGAGTCGTTCCCTCCATCTGACCTGCGACGTTCTTCAGGTCCGACGGGTTCACCGAGGCAGCCTTGACGGCTACGACGGCCTCGCCGTCACCCGCCACGGGGTCGGGCACCTCGGCCAGGCCCAGGACGTGGGGATCGCCGAAGCGGTCGAAACGCAGAGCACGCATGACGGCACCTTTCTGAGCTGGGACGGGTCATCCGCCCGCCGTATGACAGCCCCCACACCACCGAGCATCACGCAGACCCCTCATCGCGTCCAACGACAGATTTTGATCAGCTCTATCTCCATCGGAGATAATGCGCGGTATGGAGCTCCGGCAGTTGGAGTACTTCGTCGCGGTCGCCGAGGAGATGAACTTCTCCCGGGGAGCGCGACGGCAGAACGTCGTCCAGTCAGCGGTTTCCACCGCTGTCGGCAAGCTGGAACGCGAACTCGGTACGCCGCTCTTCGACCGGTCGAAGCTGCGCATCGAGCTCACGCCCGCCGGACGGGCCTTCCTGGCCGAGGCCAGGTCCACCCTGCACGCCGCCCAGCGGGCGAAGGATGCGGTGACCGGCTTCCACGGGCGGCTCAGCGGCACCGTCGATCTGGGAACGCTCATGTCATCCGGCCCGGTTGACGTCCCCGCCGCGCTCGGCCGGTTCCACGCGGCATATCCGCTGGTGTCGGTGCGGCTGCGGCAGAGCCCCGCGGGATCGGCCGGGCATGTCGCGGCGATTGCCGAGGGCTCCCTCGACCTGGCCCTGGTCTCCCTGAGCGGCAAGCCCGCGATGGTCTCGCTACGACCACTCGTCGAAGAACCGATGGTCTTCCTGTGCCGCCCGGATCATGCCCTGGCCCGCCGCAGGCAGATCCGGATCACCGACCTCGCGGATGAGACGTTCGTGCACTTCGTCACCGGCTGGGGCGTCCGCCGCCAGGTGGACCAGGTGTTCCGAGACGCCGGCGTGGAACCCGCCGCACCCTACGAGGTCTCGGACTACGCCACCGCCGCCGGGCTTGTCCGCCACCGGCTCGGCACCACGCTCGTCCCCAGATCGGCGGCCACCCCCTACGCCGAACTGCGTGCGCTCCCCCTCGTCCCGACCGTGACATGGCGTCTGTCCCTGGCCGTCCCTGACGGACGGAAACTGTCCCCCGCCGCTGCGGCTCTGGCCGACGCACTGGGCCGTCAAGCGGGCGGGGCCTGAGCCCATCGAGCCGATGTGACACGGGCCCGGCCATCGCGGCCGCCACCCCGGAGACCTGACGAACCTCCCGCCGCAGCGCCGGAAGACTCCACGGGACGTCGCCGAACCGTGGGTCCCGAGCCGGTGCCCAGGCTGATCGGGGCCTCCCGTCCCGGACCCCGCCGACTACGAGCTCGACTGAGCCAGCCCGTAGACGCGCACGGCCGTCCCCTCGAACACCGCGGTGCGTTCGTGCTCGGTGAGCGCGGAGGTCAGGTCCCGGGCCGTGGTCAGGACCTCCTCGTATGGGGCCGCGAGGGTGCACACGGGCCAGTCCGAGCCGTACATCAGACGGTCCGGGCCGAAAGCCTCCAGCGCCACCTCCGCATAGGGGCGCAGGTCGGCCGGCATCCAGGCGGTGAGGTCGGCCTCCGTGACCATGCCCGACAGCTTGCAGACGGTGTTGGGTCTGCCGGCGAGCGCACGTACGGCGCTCGCCCAGGGCTCCAGCTCTCCGGAGACGATGGGCGGCTTGCCCAGGTGGTCGAGGACGAAGGTGAGTTCCGGGAGGATCGCGGCCGCCTCCGCGCAGGCCGCCAGCTGGTGGGGCAGGACGACCAGGTCGTAGGCGAGGCCCGCGTCGGCCACGGCGGCCAGGCCCCGCCGTACGTCGGCCCGCAGCAGCCATCCCGGGTCGGGCTCGCCCTGCACCTGGTGGCGGATTCCCTTCAGGAAGCGGCCGCCTGGGAGTGCTCGCAGGCGGGCGAGTTCGTCGGGGACGTCGGGGCGAGTGAGGTCGGTCCAGCCGACGACACCCGCGATCAGATCGTGCCCGGCGGCCAGAGCGAGCAGTTCGGGGGTCTCCTCCGGCAGAGTGACCGTCTGGACGAGGACCGTGCGGGCCACTCCGGCCGCCTCGGCACGGGGTTTCAGGTCCTCCACGGTGAAGTTCCTTCTGAGCGGCCGGAGTCGGGGTCCCACGATCCAATCCTGGTCGCGGATCGACAGGTCCCAGACGTGATGGTGGGCGTCCACGGTCACGGCAGCTCCCACACGACGGGCAGCCCCGCGTCGGCGCCCCCGCGGGAGTGGTCGTGCACGACGTCGAGCAGCTCGGTCATGCGTGCCTGCCAGGCGACGTTGACCGGCAGCCGCTCCAGTTGGGCCAGGAAGCGGGGGTAGTCCTCGCACTCCAATAGGTGGAAGAGGTCGGTGCCGCTGCGCCAGATCGTCCAGGAGGTGGCCCCGGCGGCGCGGATGGCGGCGGTCAGCTCGGCCGGGACCTCCCGGTGCGCGGCCTCGTAGTCGGTGATCCGGTCGGGCCGGACCTTGGTGTGCAGGGCGACTCTCATGACGTCTCCTCGGTGGGCGGCAGCCTCGTCTCGCGTACTTCCCCCCAGAAGGCGGAGGGGACGTGGATTGCGAACTGCTCTGCGTAGTGGCGGACTTCGGCAGCCGAGCCGGCACCGATCAGAAGGCTGGGCCGGCCTCGACGCCGCTGCGGCCCAGGGCCGTCACCGGCCCGCCGGGCGCAGCCGCAGGCCCTGCATGCCGCCGTCGACGGCGAGTGCGGTACCGGTCGTGGCGCCGGACAGGGGACCGGCCAAATAAGCGATGGCGCCCGCGACTTCGGCGGCGGTGACGAGCCGGCCGGTGGGCTGGCGGGCCTGAAGTGCGGCGCGCTCGGCGGCCGGGTCGGGAGCGGCGTCCAGTAGGCGGCCGACCCACGGTGTGTCCACCGTGCCGGGGTTGACGCAGTTCACGCGGATGCCCTCGCGGACGTGGTCGGCGGCCATGGCCAGGGTCAGCGAGTACACGGCGCCCTTGGTGGCGCTGTACAGGGCACGCTGCGGCAGTCCCGCGGTGGCCGCGATGGAGCAGGCGTTGACGATCGCCGCGTGCGAGGAGCCGCGCAGATGCGGCAGGGCGGCGCGGGCGGTGCGGACCATGCCGAGGACGTTGACGTCGAAGACGCGGCGCCACTCCTCGTCGTCGTTGTCCTCGACGGTGCCCTGGGCGCCGATGCCGGCGTTGTTCACCAGGACGTCGAGTCCCCCAAGGGCTTCGGCGGCCTGCTCGACGGCCCCGCGCACCGAGGTGTCGTCGGTGACGTCGGCCCGGAAGGCGAGCAGCGGCTTCGCCACGGACGACGGGTCCAGGTCCAGGACGGCGACCTGCGCGCCCCGCTCGGCGAGGAGTTCGGCACTCGCCCTGCCGATACCGGAGGCGCCTCCCGTCACCAGCGCCCTGAGTCCCTGGAAGTCGCTCATGCCGGATGTCCCTTCTGCAGGTCGGGGTCGGTGGCCCAGAAGGTGCCGCCGGGGAACGTGTAGCGCGCGATGGACTCCGGTCGCATGGCGGCCGAGAAGCCCGGAGCGGTGGGGGCCGTGTAGTGACCGTCCTGGATCACCACCGGGTTCAGGAAGTGCTCGTGGAGGTGGTCGACGTACTCGATCACCCGATCCTCGGTGGTGCCGGAGACCGCGACGTAGTCGAACATCGACAGATGCTGCACCAGTTCGCACAGGCCGACCCCGCCCGCGTGCGGGCAGACGGGAACTCCGTACTTGGCGGCCAGCAGCAGGATCGCGAGGTTCTCGTTGACGCCGGCGACGCGGGCCGCGTCGATCTGGAGCACGTCGAGGGCGCCTGCCTGGAGCATCTGCTTGAAGACGATGCGGTTGTGAACGTGCTCGCCGGTGGCGACCTTCACCGGGGCCACGGCCTTGCGGACCGCCGCGTGGGCGAGGATGTCGTCGGGACTGGTGGGCTCCTCGATCCAGTACGGGGCGAACGCGGCGAGCGCCCGGGTCCAGCGGATCGCCTCGGCCACGCCCCAGCGCTGGTTGGCGTCGATGGCGATGCGGACGTCCGGCCCGACGACCGTCCGGGCCACCCGGCAGCGGCGCACGTCGTCGTCAAGGTCCGCACCGACCTTCAGCTTGATCTGGGTGAATCCGTCGGCAACGGCCTGGGCGGCGAGCCGGCTGAGCTTGTCGTCGTCGTAGCCGAGCCAGCCCGCCGAGGTCGTGTAGGCGGGGTAGCCACGCTGGAGCAGGCGCGTCGTGCGCTCCTTCGCGCCCTCCCGGCCACGGCGCAGGATCTGGAGCGCCTCCTCGGGGGTGAGCGCGTCGGTGATGTAGCGGAAGTCGATCTGGCTCACCAGCCACTCGGGGTCGGCCTCGGCGAGCAGCTGCCACAGGGGCTGCCGCGCGCGCTTGGCGGTGAGGTCCCACACGGCGTTGACGACCGCGCCGATCGCCATGTGCATCACGCCCTTCTCCGGTCCCAGCCAGCGCAGTTGACTGTCGCCGATCAGGTCCCGGAACAGCGAGCCGGGGTCGCCGCACACGTCGTCGACCAGGCGTCCGACCACGTGGTGGCGCAGCGCGTGGATCGCGGCGACCTGGACGTCGTTGCCCCGCCCGATGGTGAAGGTGAAGCCGTGTCCCTCCGCCCCGCCGTCCTCGTCCGTGCGCAGCACGACATAGGCCGCCGAGTAGTCGGGGTCCGGGTTCATGGCGTCGGAGCCGTCGAGCTCGCGCGAGGTGGGGAAGCGGATGTCGTGGGTGTCGACCGCGATGATGCGGGCGGGCGTCGCAGACACGGATGGCCTTTCGGTCGGGGACGGGGGAACCCGCGGGTCAGTCCTGGGCGCGGCCCGTCGTCACACGGGCGATCATGAGCGCGACCAGGATGATTCCGCCGTAGATGGCCTGGATCCAGAACGACGGCACCTGGGCGAGGGTGAGCAGGTTCTGCACGACGCCGAGCAGGAGTACCCCGGTCAGGGCGCCGAACATGGTGCCCTTGCCGCCGTCCAGGCTGATGCCGCCGATCACCGCTGCCGCGAACACTGTGAAGATCATGTTCTGGCCCTGGTTGGCGCTGATCGCGCCGACGTAGCCGGTCTGCATGATCCCGCCGGCCGAGGCCAGGACGCCGGCGACGACGAACACGCCGAGCATGACCCGCTCGACGCGGATGCCGGCCGCGCGGGCCGCCTCCGCGTTGCCGCCGATGGCGTACAGGGCGCGTCCGACGCGGTGGTACTTCAGCAACAGCCCGGCGACCGCGAAGGCGACGGCGGCCAGCCACACCGACAGAGGGACGGCCAGGAAGGTGGTGGTGGCCAGGGAGTAGAAGCTGTCGGGCATGCCGAACAGCGTCTTGCCCTTGGTGACACCGACCAGCAGACCGCGCAGCACGATCAGCATCGCCAGGGTCACGATGAAGGCGTTGAGCTTGAACCTGACGACGAGGACACCGTTGAAGAGGCCGACGACCGCGCCCACCACCAGGATCGCGAGCAGGGCGAGCGGCGCCGGGAACGTCACGTCCCATGCGGACTGGTCCGAGGGGAGCACGAGGAGGGCGCCCACGGCCGGCGCGATGCCGACGACCGACTCCAGGGACAGGTCGAACTTGCCGGTGATCAGCACCAGCGACTCGGCGAGCACCACCATGGCGAGGGCGGCGGAGGCGCCGAGGATCGAGATCAGGTTGCGCTCGGTGAGGAACGAGTCGTTGACGACCGTGCCGAGCACCATCAGCAGCAACAGCGCGGGCAACAGGGCGAGTTCGCGGGCCCGGCGCAGCAGGACCGTCCTGGCCGATCCCGCGGCGGTGGCGCGTGGCGGCGCGAGCGGCGCGGCCGCCCTGGTGTCAGCCATGGTCCACTCCTTCGATGGAGGCGATCAGCTCGTGGTCGCGCCAGCCCGCCGGGTGCTCGGCGACGACGCGGCCGTGGAAGAGGACGAGGACGCGGTCGCAGCGGCGCAGGTCGTCGAGTTCGTCGGACACGACGAGCACGGCGGTGCCGTCCTCACGGGCGTTGTCCATCCGTGCCAGCAGGGACTCCTTGGACTTCACGTCGACGCCCGCGGTGGGGTTGATGAGCACCAGCAGGCGCGGGTCGGAGGCCAGTGCGCGGGCCATGACGACCTTCTGCGCGTTGCCGCCGGACAGGTCCGCCACCGGCTGGTCGGGGCCCTCGGTGTGGATCCCGAGGCGCTCGATCAGCCCGCCGGCGACACCGCGTCTGGTGTCGGTGGAGACGAAGCCGAAGCGGCCGAGCCGGTCCAGCACGCTCATGGTGGCGTTGTCGCCGACCGTCATGCCGGCGACCAGACCCTGTTCGTGCCGGTCGCGGGGCACACAGCCGACACCCGCCCTGAGCGCGGCACGCACATCGCCGAACGGCAGCTTCCTGCCGTCGAGTTCGGCGGTCCCGCCGGTCGGGGTGTGCAGTCCGGCGAAGGTCTCGGCCAGCTCGATCTTGCCGCTGCCGCTGGAGCCGGCGAGTCCGACGACCTCGCCACCGCGTACGGTGATGTCCACGTGCGCGTAGGCCTCGGAGGTGAGCCCGCGCGCGTCGAGCACCACGGGGGTGCCGACGGCGTCCGCGTCGTGTGCGTGCCCGCGCTCGTGCTCCGGGACCGACTCTCCCGCCATCGCCTCCACCAGGGCCGCGCGCGACAGGTCGGCGACCGGCGCCGTCGTGATCCATCGGGCGTCGCGCAGCACGGTGACGGTCTGGCAGACCTCGTACACCTCCTGGAGATGGTGTGAGATGAACAGGAAGGTGACGCCGGAGTCCTGAAGGGCGCGCATCCGCGTGAACAGTCGCTCGATCTCGCGGTTGTCGAGCTGGGCGGTCGGCTCGTCGAGGACGATGAACCGCGCGCCGAAGCTCAGCGCCCGAACGATCTCGACCATCTGCCGTTCCTCGACCTTGAGTTCGCGGGTACGGGCCTCCGGGTCGACCCGCACGTCCCAGGTGTCGAGGAGGTCGGCGGCCTGCTGTCTCAGCCGGCGCCAGCTGATGAGGCGGGCGCGGCCGGTGGGCTGTCGGTTGATGAACAGGTTCTCGGCGACGGTCAGTTCGGGGACGACCGTCGGCTTCTGGTACACACAGGCGACCTTGCGGCGCCAGGCATCGCGGTCGGTGAGCGCGGGCGCGGACTCCCCGTCGAAGCGGACCTCGCCCTCGTCGGGGGCCTGGAGACCAGTGAGCACGGCGACGAGGGTGGACTTGCCGGCGCCGTTGCGGCCGACGAGGGCGTGGGACTCGCCGGGCAGGACGGTGAGCCGGCCGTCGGCGAGGGCGACGGTGGGTCCGTAGCGCTTGACGATGCCCCGCGCCTGAACCAGCGGCGTGGTGTCGGAGCCGCTCATCGGACCGTGTTGCCCCAGAGTTCGGGGTCGTCGACGTTGTCCTTGGTGACCAGTGGGGCGGGCAGCTGGTCCTCCAGGATGCCGCTGGGCAGCGTGACGATCGTGGAGCCGTGGTCGGTGGGCCCCGGCTTGAACGTCCTGCCCTGCATCGCCGCCTTGATGTAGTACATGCCGTACTTGGCGTAGGCGTCGGCGGGCTGCGAGACGGTGGCGTCGATCTCACCCTTGCGGATGGCCTCGTACTCCTGCGGAATGCCGTCGTTGGAGACGACAACGATGTGCCCGGCCGTGCCCGCCGTCTTCAGCATCTTCTTGGACTTCAGGGTCTGCAGGGTGGGCGCGAGGTAGACGCCGCCCGCCTGCATGTAGATGCCCTTGATGTCGGGGTTGGCGTTCAGGAGCGTGTCGAGCTTGGAGGCGGCGGTGTCGGACTCCCACTTGGCGGGGATCTCCAGCATCTTCAACTTGGGGAAGTTCTTCCGCACGCAGGAACGGAACGCCTCCGAGCGGTCGCGGCCGTTGACCGAGGCCAGGTCACCCATGATCTGCACGACCTTGCCCGAGCCGATGTGCGCGCCCAGGTACTGGCAGGCCTTCTCGCCGTAGGCGACGTTGTCCGCCCGCACGACCATGGCGACCTTGCCCTTGTCGGGTGCCACGTCGACGGCGACCACGGGGACGCCCTTGCGCTCGGCCTGGTCGAGTCCGGCCTGGATGGCGGCGCTGTCCAGCGGGGCGACGACGAGGCCCTTCACGCCCTGGTTGAGCTCGTTGTTGATGTCGGTGATCTGCTGCGAGGGGTCGCTGTTGGAGTTGACCGTCTTCAGTGCGTCGACACTCCGGGACGTGGCCATCTTCGGCACGTAGTCGTTGTACGACTGCCAGAACGGCGAGGTGAGCAGGGGCAAAATCACCCCGACCTTGCCGTTGCCGTCGCCTTTGGCGCCCGTCGCGCCGCTGTCCTTGGTGCTGCCGCATGCCGTGAGCGCCAGGGTGCCGCAGGCGGCCGCGGCTGTCGCGCGCACCGCCCACGAGGAGAATCGCCTGTCCTGCCGCCGCCTGTCTTGCCGTCCGTTCCGCGCTGTGTTGCCGGCCATTCGTCGGCTCCTCATCGAGCGAAATCGAGCAGTTGACGCATACTTATCAGACCACTTGGCGCCCACAACACCCTCCGGAGCTGATATTTGCTACCTGTCAGCGACAGTGGTCGGACCATATCGATGACTAAACTGCGGCGCACGGCGACAGGAGGAGTGGCGTGGACGAAACCGCTGCGGGGGAGACGGAACCGGAGAGCACCGCGGCCGCTCCGCAGAAAGGCACGGTGACGCAGCGCGCCATCGAGCAGATCAAGTCGATGATCGCCGAGGGACTGCTGGAGCCAGGGCAACGCCTGCCCACCGAGCGGGACCTCGCGGCGCAGCTGGGCATCTCCCGCAGTTCGATGCGTGAGGCGATCCGCGCGCTGACCGTGCTCGGCGTGCTGGACGCCCGGCACGGCTCGGGCATCTACGTCACTCGGCTGGAGGCCGGTGACCTGCTGGAGACGTTCGGCGTGGTCGCAGACCTCTCCCGCGGCCCGCGCCTGGTGGAGCTGCTCGAGGTGCGCCGCATCCTGGAGTCGACGGCGACCGCGCTGGCGGCGGCCCGGATCACCCCGGACCAGCTTGCCGAGGTGGAGAAACACCTGACGGCGATGAACACCACCGACGATCCGGAGGAGATCCTCGCCCACGACCTCGCCTTCCACCAGGAGATCGCGGTGGCCGCGGGCAACGAGACGATGGCCGCGATCCTGGACGGCCTGTCCTCGCGCACCTTCCGCGCCCGCGTCTGGCGCGGCTACCAGGAGGAGGGGGCCTTCGCCCGGACCCGCCGCGAACACGCCGCGATCCACCGGGCACTGACCGCCCGGGACCCGGAGGCCGCACGGGCAGCCGCGGCCGCGCACGTCGGCGAGGTGGAGGAGTGGCTGCGGGCGCAACTGGACCGGTAGCGGACCCGGAATTCGCTTCCAAGGTGCACATCGGTGATCCGGCGCCGTTCAGCGGGCCCCGGCTGCCCGCCGCGCACCTGGCCCACAGGCCGCCCGCCACCGGCGGGGTGGGGGAGCAGGAGTACCCGCGAGCCACGGTGGTGCTTCACCGAACCTCATGAACACGGAGGGCCTCCGGGGCGGGTGGTCGCGGCGGCCGGGGGCGCTTCACGCGGCGCCGGAGGTGCATCGGTACAGCGCCTCGCCCGTTGCGCCGGACGGTTCCGTGGCGCCGGCGGATTCCGTTCCGCCGTAAGCGGAGGCCGGTACGGGGGTGCAGGCGGACCGGACCCAGGCGGTGATCTGCGTGGCACCGGTGCGGGTGCCGGTGCCGGTGCGGTTGCCGGACAGGGCGCCCGTGTCCCGACCGCCGCCGCCGCTCAGCAGCATGTACCGGAGCTTGCCGGAGGCGACCAGGTGCCGGAACTGTGCCTCGGTCGGGAACGGCACATCGCCGCTGTAGCCGCCCAACGGCAGGACATGGGCACCGGTGGAGAGGATGTAAGGAGAGGCGCGCTTCCAGCCGGTCGTGGCGAAGACGTAGGTGGCCGAGCCCTGGTGCGAGGTGGCGTACCGGAGCAACTTCCGCTGGGTCACGGTGAGTCGGCTGTCGTCCCGGAGGACGTTGAAGCTACCCGCGCCACCCGGCGCGCCGGGCGCACCCTGGGTCTCCCCACTGCTGCCTGCACTGGTCCGGGGGCGCTGCCCCGTCCGGCCGCCCGCCGACGTCACCGAGCGGTGGCCGCGGTGCTTGCCGGACGGGCCGACCGCGCCCCTGCCAGAACTGGCGTACGCGGGGTTGAAGACCTGCACCGCCCACGCACTCGGCGCGAACAGCAGCGCGGTCAGGGACGCGGCCAGCCCGGCGAGGGCGAGCCTGCCGCCGGAGGCGCCACGGCCCCGACGGCCCAGCACCAGCAGGACGACGGCCCCCAGGCCGAGCAGCCCCACGACGGGCGCCAGCCAGGGCAGGAACGACGGGAACTCGTCGGCGAGATACGCGCTCCACGCCGCCGTGGCCGCCACCGCGCCCGGCAGCGCCCACGCGCGGGGGCCGCCCGCACGGTATGCACGCCACATCAGTGCGACGCCGCCGCCGGTGAGCGCGGCGAGCGGTACGGCGATGACGCCCATGTAGTACGTGTGGCCACCGACGCTGCCCGCGCTGAACACCAGGAAGTACGTGGCCAGCCAGGTACCCCACAGGAGGAATCCGGCACGGATCCGGTCGGTGCGTGGCCGGCCCCGGCGCCACAGCACACCGCAGGCGATGGCGACGGCGGCGATCGGGTAGAGCCAGCCCGTCTGCGAGGCGAGCGAGGTGGCGAACATCTTCGACCAGCCGTCCTGGTCGCCGCCCCTGCCGCCGGACCCGGCCTGGCGGGCCTCGCTCGTCGGGGCTGCCGGCACATGGGTGACCGAACCCGCGCTCTGGCCGCCCTGCGAAGCACCGTTCGTACCGGTTTCACGGTCGGCGATGCTGCCGTGGCCGCCTCCGCCGTTCCGTGTCGCGCTCACGCTGCCCGTGGAGGCCGCGCTGACACCGAGCGAGGAGAAGCGGTTGAGGAAGTTGTAGCCGACGACCATGCTGAAGGCGGAGTTGTCGGTGGTGCCGTCGACATAGGGCCGGTCCTTGGCCGGAGTGAGGGTGACGGCGATCATCCAGGACATCGAGACCGCGGCCATCACCAGGGCGGACAGGCCCAGATGCGCCAGCCGCCTGCGCAGCGCGATCGGTGCCGACAGCAGGTAGACGAGGGCGAGTGCGGGAAGCACCGCCCACGCCTCCAGCATCTTGGCCTGGAAGCCGAGACCGACCCACACCCCGGCGAACAGCAGCGGGCGCAGCCGGCCGTCCCGGGCGGCCCGCTGGGCCGCCTCGGCCGCCAGCAGCACGCACAGGGTGAAGGCGGGGTCCTCGACGGCAGTCCGGAAGAGCCCCACGACCACCGGGGTCAGCAGGAACGCCGTGGCGGCGATGAGGGCTGCCTCGACTCCGGCCCAGCGTCGCACCAACCGATACAGGACCAGCAGGCTCGCCACGCCCTCGATGACCTGAGGAAGAACCAGTGCCCAGGGGTGGAATCCGAAGATGCGGACGGAGAGCGCCTGTGGCCAGAGGAATCCAGGCAGCTTGTCGAGCGTAATGGAATTTCCAGGGTCGAAAGACCCGTAGAAGAAGGCCTTCCAGCTCTCCGACATGCTGCGGACGGCGTTGGCGTAGAACGTGTGGTACTGGCTGTGGTTGATCCCCCAGGCGTAAAGCACGGCGGCCAGCACGGTGATGACCAGCAACGCGGGGCGCGCATACGCCGGCTGGCCCGCCGGCGCTCTCCAGCGCGCTCGGCGGTCGGCCCCTGCGGCGGTCGGGTCGAGAACTGTCGTAGCCATGCACAGCAGTCTTCGGTACCGCGCGAGCCCACTACGCCACAGAAACTCGCTTCAAGGCAATTCTCATTCTCCCGAGGGCAATCCTTCAACCGCGGCGGGTAGGACGTGGCTTCGTTGGTTTCCAGGATTCCGGCTTCGACTTCTGAGGGCTGAGAACCGCTAACGGAATGCCCTACGCGGTCTTGAGGGATACGCCGGGGGTCGTGAACGAGCCCGGTTGCTAGGGTCCGTCTTCAAACGGATCTTGCCCAGAGCAGGAATGAGGCGAGAGAGACCACCGCCCGGGGCGGCACCCGAACATCCTCACAGTCGTAACGGGTTGCGATGCCGCGGAAGCTCTTGAGCCGGTTGAAGCAGCGTTCGACGGTGTTGCGCCGGCGGTAGATCTCCCGGTCGAACCGCGGCGGGCGGCCGCCGTCACGGCCCCGGTTACGACGGTGGCGTTGCTGGTCCCGCTTCTCGGGAATGGTGTGGCTGATGCCGCGCTTGCGGAGGTAGGCGCGGAAGTCGCGGGAGGCGTAGGCCTTGTCTGCGACCACGTGGTCCGGTCGGCAGCGTGGTCGGCCCCGACCGATGCGGGGCACTCGGATCCGTTCGGTCTGCAACAGCAACAGCGTCAACGGTGCCCAGGTGACCGTCAACGGCCGCTGGCACACGGGCGACGGCTCCGACACCCTCCACTGCCCCACCGGCTACAGCGCCGCCTACACCAAGGCCAACAGCGACAACTGACCCCGGGCTCGCCTCTGAGTGCCGGACCCTTCCTGCGGCTGTGGCGCTCGGTGCTGACCTTCTTCTCCCGGTGGTGACATCCCGCGCAGCGGCATCCCCACCGCCCGCGCCGAGGGTTTCCTGACCGTGCCGAGCCTGCCGCCCCTCCTCGGGCGACGGCGCACCCGGGCCGCGCGTGGGCGAGCCGGTATACGACCAAAGGCGGTGAACGCCCACGGCGAGGGCCGGTGAATGGGGCAGGGAAGAGCCGGCGAACAAGTACGGGAAAGGTCATTGAGCGGCAAAGTCCCGGGTCCGCGGTGAGACACGGCACCCGGCACGACGTAGGGGAGGGAGGGATCCCCCCGCCGCCCGACCCTCCCGGAGGTACCTCGCCCGTGACGACCGTCAAAGCACCCCCGGCCCCGGGCGACGGCCGCGGTGACGAGGAGACTCCTCGGGGCTGGCATTTCAACTCCTCTCTGGGAATGACCCTGTTGCTGCTCCTGCTCGTTGTCGGGCAGAGCCCGATCCGGCGGGCGCTGGGCGCGCCGGTGATGCAGAGCTGGATGACCATCTTCCTCGCGGTGGTCGTCCAGGCACTTCCCTTCCTGGTCCTCGGCGTGCTGCTGTCGGCGGCTCTCGTGGTGTTCGTCCCGCCGTCGTTCTTCGCTCGTGCGCTGCCGAAGCGGCCCGCCCTCGCGGTGCCGGTCGCCGGGGTGGCCGGGGCGGTCCTGCCCGGTTGCGAATGCGCCTCGGTGCCGGTCGCCGGAGCGCTTGTGCGCCGAGGGGTCACACCCGCGGCGGCGCTGGCGTTCCTGCTGTCCGCTCCCGCGATCAACCCGATCGTGCTGACCGCCACGGCCGTCGCGTTCCCGCGGAACCCGGAGATGGTCCTCGGCCGCTTCGTGGCGAGCCTGCTCGTGGCGTGCGCGATGGGCTGGTTGTGGCAGCGTCTCGGCCGCGCCGACTGGCTGCGGCCGCCGGCCCGTGCCTCGTACGAGGGCGGGAGTAAAGGCGCGGCATTCTGGGGTTCCGTACGGCATGACGTGATGCATGCCGGCGGGTTCCTGGCCGTCGGTGCCATGGCCGCGGCCACGCTCAAGGCCGTGGCACCGGAGAGCTGGCTGCGGACGGCGGCCGGCAACCCGGCCGTCGCGATCCTCGCGCTCTCGGTCCTCGCGGTGCTGCTGTCGATCTGCTCGGAGGCGGACGCGTTCGTCGCCGCGTCGCTGTCCCAGTTCTCGCTCGTCGCCCGGCTGGCGTTCCTTGTGGTCGGCCCGATGATCGACCTGAAGCTGTTCGCGATGCAGGCCGGCACCTTCGGCCGCTCCTTCGCGTTGCGGTTCGCTCCCGCCACCTTCGTGCTGGCGGTCCTGGTGTCGGTCTTGGTCGGGGCGGTGCTCCTGTGAGCCGCCAGGCACAGGCGGCCCTCCTGTTCCTGGTCGGCGGGGCGATGGTGCACACCGGCGCCACCAGCCTTTACCTGCGCTACGTCAAGACCGGGCTGCAGCCCCTGCTGCTCGCGGCCGGAGCCGTCCTGATCGCCACGGCCGTCGCCACCGCCTGGTACGAACTGCGCCGGCCGGTCACCGTCGGTCGGCAGCGGTACACGGGAGAGACGCGCGACGGACACCGCGACGGCGACGGCCACCGCGAGCCCCGGATCTCCTGGCTCCTCGTACTGCCCCTGTTCGCCCTCATCCTGGCCGCCCCGCCCGCACTCGGTTCCTACGACGCCATGCGCACCGGAACGGCCCTCCAGCCGCCCCTGGCCTATCCGGCCTTGCCGTCGGGCGATCCGCTCAAGCTCACCCTGGTGGACTATGCGGGGCGCGCGGCGTACGAGCACGGGCGCTCCCTCGGTAACCGGAAGGTCGAGATCACGGGGTTCGTCGCCCTCGACCGCGGCGGTACGCCCTACCTCGTCCGCATGGCCCTCAACTGCTGTGCCGCCGACGCCCAGCCGGTCAAGATCGGCATGTCCGGAAAGCTGCCGCCCGTCCTGCAACCCGACTCCTGGCTCCAGGTCACCGGCACCTACACCGGCAAGCGGACCAAGGACCCGGTCGGTGGCGGCATCATTCCGTTCATCGACGTCGTCAAAGCCAAGCCGGTCCCAGCCCCCAAGGACCCGTACGACGAGAGCTGGAACCAGTAGGGCGGGCGCGACACGGCGTGCCGGGGAGTCCGGCGGCCCCGGCCGGCTCAGCCGGCGGACACCCGCGTCCCTTCCAGCGTCACGGTCGGCACCCGGTCCCGTTGTGCGTCGTCCGGGAAGTTGGTCGCCGTGATCCCGGCCGCCATGCGCAGCAGGTCGTCGAAGCCGATGTCGGTACGGGCCCCACCGGCCTTCTGGGCCCGCTCGAACAAGGGACCGTCGGCCTGGTACACGGACTCCCGGCAGGCCAGGCAGCAGTGGCAGGTGGCCTTCGTGGCCCTGGCCGCGCTGCTCGTCCGCGCCCGGCGAGCTCGCGGGGGCTCTGGTTCGGGAACGACCTGCCGGCGCCGGCCGGCCGAGTGGACCGAGGCCGGGGTGTGGTTCCGGCTGCACGAGGTCCTCCTGGACACGCTCCGCAGCGCGAACGCCCTGGACTTCTCGCGGGCGGCGGTCGACGACTCCCACGCCCGGGCTTTACAGGGGGCTCCGAGGCCGGACGAAGTCCCGTTGACCGGGGCAGGACGGGCACCCTGGAGTTCGACACCCTCGGCCTGGGCGTAGGCGAACACCCCTGGTCGGAGCCTTCGGAAAGTCATCACGAGTTGCGACTGCCGCTGGGGCCGCCGCTTTGGCGGCTCGCGGCAAAGCGGGACGGAGGCACGCCGAAGGTACGCGTGAAGGCGGCGGTGAACGCGGCGGGAGAGGCATAGCCGAGACGGACACCGACCTCGCTGACCGACGCGGTGCGCAGCAGCGGCATGGCCGCGAGCAGGCGGGCGCGGGCCCGCCACACGGCCGGGCTGTCACCGGTCTCCGAGCGGAAGCGCCGAGTGAAGGCCCGTTCGCTCATGGCTGTCCTCGCGGCCCATGCGGCGTTCGTGACGCCGGCGTCTGGGGCGGCCAGGTATTCGCGGCAGAGTTCCGCGAGATCGGCGGCGGCGGGAATCCCGACGTGGAACGGGAGCGCGGCGAGCTCAGCGATCTCGTGCAGGAGGAGGGCGGCAATGCTTCCCTCCCGTCCGGACAGGCTGTAATCGATCTCGAACTCGACAGCGACCAGGAGCAGTTCGCGCAACAGCGGCGGAACGTTGACGACGGTGCAGGTGGCTGGCCACCAGGGGACGGCATTCGGCTCGATGTACAGGCTCCGGGTACTCACCCCCAGCATGTGGACCCGGTGCCGGGTAGCGGCCGGAATCAGAACGGCGCGCTCGGGCGGAACGGTTCAGGTGCCCTCGGCGGTGTCGACGACCATCACCCCGGTGGCGCCGTAGAGGAACTGGGCGCGCCGGTGTTCGTGCCAGTCCAGTACGTGGCCGGGCGGATAGTCGGTGCCGATCGGCAGGACGACCCGGTCGGCGTGGTCGACGTCGGCCAGGGAGACGTTCTTCACCCAGTCATCCTACTGGCCGAGACGCGAAGGAACGGTGCCGGATATCGCATGCGGGAAATCCGTCGGAGCTGGTGGAGTGGGGGCTGTGGATGTTGTGGCATTGATCGGGATCGGGCTCCTCACGGGGGCGACCACGGTGTTGTTCGGATTCGGCGGCGGGTTCGTCACGGTGCCGGTCGTGGTGTGGGCTGACGCCGCGCTCGGCGCGGACGCGATGCAGGTGGCGACTGCCACCTCGGCCCTGGTGATGGTGGTGAATGCGGGTTTCGCGACAGCCGTCACACCGAGGCGGGTGCTCCTCGCGCTCCGCGGCAGCGGCATGCTGCTCCTCCTGCTCGCGGCCGGTGCCTCGGTCGGCGCGCTCGCCACGCGCCTCGCCCCGGCCGATCTGGCCCGCTGGGCCTTCGTCGCGTACGTCGCTCTCACCATCGCCGACGTCCTCCTGCGCCCCGGCTTCCTGCGCCCGGGCTCACGGATCGAGGCGACCTCCGATGCTCCGCGTCCACTGCCGACCGTCCTCGGCGCGCCGGCCGGTGCGGTGGCGGCCTTCCTCGGCGTGGGGGGCAGCGTCATGACCGTCCCCGCAATGCGGAGGGCAGGGCACACGATGCGCGTGGCGACCGCGCTGGCCAACCCCCTCACCCTCGCCATCGCACTGCCGGCCACCGCAGTGTCTCTGGGCGGCGCCGCGGTCCCCGCTGCCGCTGACGCGCACCTGCAACTGGTGGGGCTCATTGACCTTCGCGCTGCCTCGGCGCTGCTCCTCGGAGCTCTGCCGGTGATCGCGATACTCCGACGGCGCCCGCCACGGATCCCAGACCGCACCTACGCCTGGGCGTACATCGGACTGCTTGCCATGGTGACAGTCGCCATGCTGCTCTCGGCTTAGTCGGCGGCTGTCCGCAATTGGCTGCAGCCGTATGCGGAGTCGCGGTAGAGACCGCGGGCGTGGCGATGGCGCTGAAGGACAGCGGCGTGCTCGATGGCGGTGGTCTCACCCGGGGGCCGGTGGGGTCAGCAGGTGGGCGACGTCGGCGAAGTCGGTGATGAACGGTGAGCTGCTGGTCGTGCTCCACGCGAGGCATACGTGGCCCACTCCGATGTCCTCGACGGGGAGCGTGACGACGTCGTGGCGAGTGTAGAAGGCGGCGGTGGAGCGCGGGATGAGGCAGATGCCGGCCCCGGCCGCGACCAGTTCGAGTTTTTCCTCCACGCTGTTGATCGGCCGGACCTCGGCGCGCTCTCCGGTGCGCAGTTCGTCGGCCACATCCCGCCACTCCGGTACAGCGTCGGGATCCTGGAGCAGGTGCTCGCCGGCCAGGTCGCCGACGATGAGCGAGGACTTCGCGGCCAGTGGGTGGTCCGCCGGGAGTGCGACGACGCGGGGCTCGGTGAACAGGCGCCGTACCTGCAGGCCGTGCTGGTCGATGGGGAGGCGGACGATGCTGACGTCGGCCCGGCCGTCGTGCAGGACCTCGACCTGGTCCTGCCAGCCGGTCCGCAGCAGCCGGACGTCCAGTCCGGGGTGGCGGGAGGTCAGGGCACGTACCGCCGGGGTCACGGTGATGCCGGGCATGAAGCCGATGGTGAACTTCGGGGTGTCGGCGGCCGCGGCGGTGACCGCGCGGACCATGGCTGTGCAGGCCGCCAGCAGCCGGGGGGCTTCCTCCAGGAGCCGGGCTCCGGCCGCGGTCAGCGCGGTGCCCCGCCGGTCGCGGCAGAAGAGGAGCACACCCAGGTCGTCCTCAAGAGCACGCATCTGGCGGGAAAGAGCCGGCTGGGCGATGTGCAGCCGCTCGGCGGCGCGGCCGAAGTGCAGTTCCTCGGCGACCGCCACGAAGTAGCGCAGCTTGCGCAGGTCGACGTCCACGCCGGTGTCCTCTCTCGTCGTTCCCTCGTCATCCCTCTGCCCCGACCTTCCTACCCCGGTGCCCGTGGGGACTCGTCGGTCATCATTCTTGAGCGAAGACGGCCAGCGGGTCGGTGAATGCGGGGGTCCAGCCGAGTTCGGCGCGGGCGCGGGTCGGGGTGATCTGCTGGTCCAGGGCGAAGGCGTCAGCGATGGGGCCCATGTCGGCGCGCGCCTGCTCCAGCGTGATGGACACGGTCTTGCCTGCCAGCCCGGCCCCGTGGCTGACGGCCCGTGCGACCTCCCGGGCCGTCGGACTGACGCCGCCCACACCCGCGTAGATTGAACCGGCCTTGGCGCGCAGGGCCGCCACGTAGAGTTCGGCGAGGTCCTCGACGTGGACCAGGGCCCAGTGCTGAAAGCCGTCGCCGATGTAGGCGATGGCGCCGGCTTCCCGGCCGGGCCGGGTGAAGAAGGTCTCGATGAGCCGGTTGTCCCCGCCGTACAGCAGTCCGGGGCGGATGATCACGGGACGGCCGCCGCGGGCGGCGCGGGCCAGGACTGCGTCCTCGACGGGCTTGCGCCAGGCGACCAGGGCCGGCGGGTTCCAGGGAGCGTCCTCGTCCACGACGCCGTCGGTGTCGCCGTAGACCCAGGTGCCGCCGGTGTGGAGGTAGGGGCCGGGGCCGAGACCGTCCTGCATGGCGGTGGCCGCGGCGAGGTCCTCCTCTCCTGTCTGAGCCTGGGCGAGGTGGATCACGGCCTCGGCGTGTGCCGCCGCGTCGTTGAGAACGGCCAGGTCCCCCAGGCCTCCGCGGACCGAAGCCGCCCCAAGGTCCTGGACCGCCCGGGCCGCGTGTTCGCTGCGGGACAGAGCGCGCACGGTGTGACCGTGGCGGTTCAGCGCCTCGATGACGGCCGTACCGATGTAACCGGAGCCGCCGGTGACGAAGACCTTCATGACGATCGTCCTCTCGTTTCTGGATCTTTTTCAGCCTGCGCCCGACGGGGTGGGTGCGTCCAAGACCTGTCCCGCCCGCTGTGATGCCGCTCCGGCATCAGACCGGGACAGCGGGCGCCGCGATCACCGCAGTGCATGTCCCCGGCCGGGACGCCGCGGCCGCCGCCGACAGAGATGCGACCGCCGAGGACGGCGCGTTCGCGACAGCGCGGGCTCACCGGGCGGGCTGCCGGGCTGCGATACCCGACCGAGCCACGGTCCCGCCCCCGTGCGTGGTGATGGCGCACGGGTGATCGGCGACCCGACGGATCTACCTCGACCGCTTCGCCGAGGTTGCCGCCGCCGCCGGCCCCGCCGCGGTGGTGTGGGACAACCGTGGCTTCGGCGAATCGGACCAGCACGCGATCACCTACTCCCAGAACCGGCCCGAAGTGGACCCTGACCGCATCGGCGTGTGGGGCAGCAGCTTCACCGGCGGCCACGCCTTCGTCGCCGCCGGTACGCCACCCGCGATGATCCCCGTCATCGGGGACGACCCGGCGCGGGTGCATCCTCGCTCCCCCCATAGAGGGACGCATCAGCGGCATCGTCGGCATCCCGAACGCCTGCTACTTGCTGTGCCTGCCGACGGCCGTGTTCGACTTCGGCGTCCGCCCGTCCACGGCGGGCCCGGCGGAGGCCGGCCGCGGTCAGTGCGCGCCGGCCGGCGTCTGATCGGACTGCACCGTGCCGAAGGCCCCGCAGCCCGGGCTGCGGGGCCTTCACCCGTCATGACCTGGGACGGTTACGGGTAGCTGGTGAGGTTCGCGACGTTGTTGGCGGAGTTGGACGGGCCTCCGGTGTTGTTGATGACGCGGCTGATGGTGCCCGTGCCGCCGAGGGAGACCGTGACCATGCTGGTGAAGCGCACGTTCGGGTTGTTCGGTGCCTCGATGGCGCGCGCGGCGGTCACGCTCGGGTTGACGTTGAAGTAGCAGTAGCTGCCGAGGCCGTACGCCTGGTGGCTGGTGACGGAGTCGGCCACCTTGTAGGCGGCGTAGCCCTGGGTGGAGCCGTTCATCCAGGCAGCCTGGTTGGGCGGGTCGTAGGGCATCTCGTTCTGGTAGAAGTACGTCCGGCCGCCGTTGCCGTTCCAGATGGTCTGGTACTTCTGGTAGTGCTCGACGAACAGGCCGTACATCGTGACGTTGTCGCCGTTCACCACGAGTCCGGTGTCACCGGTGTTGCTGGTCCAGCCGACGCCGCTGCCGTGGTCGGCGCGCCAGATCCACATGTGGTCGCCGATGACGTTGGCGCTGTTGACGACGAGGCTGGTGGTCGCCTTGCCGACGCCCGCGCCGCCGACGCGGAAGTACACGTCGTGCAGGGAGGCCGGGTTCGCCGAGTGGGAGGCCGTGGAGCCGCGCGGGCCGACCTCCAGCAGGGTGGGCGAGTTGGTGGTGCCCGCGTCGAAGAGGACGCCCGCGATCTTCACACCGTCGACGTCCGCGACCGTCATGGCCGTGACCCCGTTGTCCGGTATGAGCGTGGCGAGGCCGAGGCCCAGGACGACGGTGTCGGGCCGGGTCACCCGCAAGGTCTGGTCGAGATGGTAGACACCGGGTGTGACCAGGAGGTTCTTGCCCGCGGCCAGGGCGGAGTTGATCTGCGCGGCGGTCGCGCCCGGCTTCACGACGTAGAAGGTGTCCAGGGACAGGGAGGTGCCGGCGGCGCTGCCGCTCGCCCAGCTGGTCGCGGTGGAGTTGGTGCGCACCGCCGGGACGAACACCTGGTAGGCGCCGGCACCGTCCACGTACAGGAAGGGCTTCTCGCGGGTCACCGGGCTCTGCGCGACCGTCGTGTACGGCGGGTTCGGGAAGCTGGTGGCGGGCACGCCCTGGCTGCCGACGAAGACCATGTTCCAGTTGGATCCGGTCCAGCCGCCGAGCTGCGCGTTACGGGTCAGCCACTGCTGCTGGCTGCCCGAGTTGACCCGGCCGTCGATCTTGCTGTCGGCGAGGTAGCCGCCGCTGGACCAGCCGCCGTCGTCCAGCGCGAGGTTGCCGCGCAGGTGCATCCGGCGGTACGAGGCCGCCTGCGAGACCGCCCAGCGATCGCTGCCGCCCGTCGGGTTGACCGACAGGTTCTCGGCGCCGCGCCAGAAGTTCTGCGTGGCGTTGCCCTGGAACCAGTCGGCCTCCGCGTGCACCGCGCCGTTGACGGTCACCGCGTCGGGGGTCAGGCCGAGGCCGAGGACCTGGGTGTAGAAGCCGACGTTGACGTCGGCGCTGTAGGTGCCCGGCTTGAACATGACGGCGTAGCGCTGGGAGCCGAACTGGTTGGTCTCCTGCTGCTTGAAGACCGAGTTCAGTCTGCTCTGGATCGTCGACGACGACATGGACGGATCGAAGACGACCACGTTCGGGCCGAGGTCCGTCGATCCCGCGGGCGGGGTCACGGGGGTCACCTGGAAGCGCTGGGCGGCGGTGCCGTTGCAGGCGTACTGCACGAGCTGCACGCTGTCGGCGGTCGAGGCGGCGGGGTCGTCCAGGCACTTGCCGCTGTTGCGGTTGACGAAGTGGTAGGCGCCGCCACCCTCGTCGACGGGCAGCCACTGCTGGTTGGCGCCGCCGCCGTAGGCCCACAGCTGGAGCGGGGCGTTGTCGGCCGTGGACACGTTCGTCACGTCCACGACCTGGCCGGCGTCGTTGCGGTTGTTGATGCGTACGTAGCCGCCGCTGGTCGCGGTGAAACTCCACTGCTGTGCGGTGGAGTTGTTGCAGGTGTACTGCTGAACCGCCGTGCCGTTGGCGGTGCCGGCGGCGCGGGCGTCGAGGCACTTGCCGCTGACCGCGTTGACGACGGTGGCCCAGTCGGTGGGCAGGGCGGCGGCCGCGGCGGCGGCCGCGCGCGGTGCGGACGTGCCGGGGTCCGCGGGAGTCGCGGCGCCCGCGGGGGCGGCCGTGAGGAAGGACGCCGCCGTCATGGTGACCAGGCTTGCGGCCAGGTATCTGGTGGCGGGGCGTGGGTGTCGGAACACGGGTCCTCCTTGCCGAACGGGTCGGCTGATGGGGATGGGGATGTGATCAGCCGGCGTAGGCGGCGAAGACGCGCGTGTAGTCCCAGGCGGACTGGCTGACGCCGGAGCAGCTGTCGGCCGGGCCGCCGGTGCACGGGCGGTCGCGGTTGGCCGACCAGAAGGTCAGCCGGGCCAGGTGGTGCTGCTGGGCGTAGCCGAGGATGGTACGGAAGTCCGCGACCGTCACCGTCTCGTTCTGGTCGGTGATGCCGTTCATCGACGAGATGCCCATGGTGCGGTAGGCCTGGTCGTCGCTGTAGCGGTACGCGTTCTTCAGCGCGTTCTTGAGGCCCTCGGCGGCCTGCACGGTCAGGTTGCCCATGTTCCGTCCGGCACCGCCGAAGTCGAACGGCATGATGGCCCAGGCGTCGACGGCCAGGCCGGAGGAGGCGGCCCGGTTGATCAGACTGGTGTCGGGGCCGCTCTGCCCGGTGCCGATGGTGATGTACACCTTCAGGCCAGGGTTGTTGGCCTTCACTGTCTTCAACGCGTCGACCGTGCGCTGCTGGACGGTCGGGTTGCTGTAGGCGTCGGCCTCGAGGTCGATGTCGATGGCCTTCAGACCGTAGGCGTTGATCACCTTCTGGTACGCGGTGGCGAGTTCGCCCGCGCTGGAGCAGGAACTCTCCAGCTTGTTGCCGCTGTAGCCGCCGAAGGAGGGGATGATGTCGCCGCCGTTCGCGCGCACGGTGTTGACGGTCTGCTGGTCGACGCCGCCGGTGAGCGGCCGGCTGCCGTCCCACTGCGGGTTGCAGTAACCGTTGCTGAGGACGAAGGCGAGCGTGAACCACTTGACGCCGGTGGCGTTGGTGATCGCGGTCGGGCTCGGCGGGCTGCCCCAGCCGTTGTAGAGGTACGGCGCCACGGCCATGGACGTGGCCGGCGGGGGCCCGCCGTCCGCGGCGGGCGCGGTCCACTTCTGGTTGCTCGCGCCGGTGCAGGACCAGATCTGGGCACGGGCGCCGTTGGCCGACGACTTGTCGGTGACGTCCAGGCACTTGTTGGCCTGCTGGTTGACGATGTCGCGCGCGGCGGTGACGGTCCACTTCTGGTTGGCGGCGCCGGTGCAGGACCACAGCTGGACTTTGGCACCGTCTGCGGTCGAACCGCCGGTGACGTCGAGGCACTTGCCGAGGGCGCGGATGGTGCCGTCGGAGCCGGCCGTCCACTGCTGGGCGGCGGTGCCGTTGCAGTCGTAGAGCTGCACGGCCGTGCCGTCGGCCGAGCTGGCACCGGCGACGTCGAGACACTTCCCCGCCAGTCCGGTGATGGTGCCGGTGGCGGCCTGGGCAGGGCCGGCCATGAGGAGGCCGGCGGAGAGGGCGAGTGCGGCGAGTGACGCGACTGCGAGCAGAGGTCTGGCCATGGGGGGAGTTGGCCTTTCACGTGGGGGTGGCGGAACGCGGCCCCAACACCGCCGTGACGCACGGACGTTGAGCGCATTCCATGCACTTTGTTTAAGGCGTGAAGCTAAAGGTCCGGACCATCGCCGTCAAGAGATGAAGCAGCACCTGGGATGCAATCGCCTCGATCCGCGATGAGTTGAACACCGGTGGAGGCCCGGCGGGCACCATCGGCCCGCTTCGGAACCGGGGGTCAGATACAGGTACTGAACCACGAGCTCGGAGGCGTGGAGCATGGCGCGTACGGTGCGGCCGATCAGCCGGACTGGCACCGAGTAGCGGTTCATCCGGACGCAGATCTGTTCTCTGCACTTGGTGGTGAGGGGCCGGCGAACTCAGTCGTCGTCGTGATCGAGGAAGAGGCGGGCCAGTCCGGGAAGACGGGCGTGCATCTCCGAGGCGTCGTCGAAGTCGAAGCTCTCGCCCATATCGGCTGGTTCGCGGTCGGTTCGGGGGCCGCGGAACTGGTCGTAGTCGTCGTAGAAGGTGCAGTCGTCCTCCTCGCCGTTGATGCGCCCGTATGCGTAGGAGGCCGCGTAATTGACCGTTTCGTTGAACAGGGCCTCGTCGCTGCCTTCGGCTGCCGCAGCGATGACGTCTGGATGCACGGCGAGAACATCGGGTGCGGTGGCGGCCCGGTCGTACCAATCCCGGCCCTGCGCGATGAGTCCGGCACGGAAGTCCATGAAGGCGTCGTCGGAACAGCCTCCGCCGATCAGATAGCCGGCAGCCCACAAGTCCCAGCGGTAGATGGCCCCGTGGAGCTGGTCGAAGCACTGCTGGTATACGAGGATCGTCTGCTTCGACGTCGCCGCGAGCCGTTCGACCAGGGCCGATACGAACGCTTGGCCCGGGTCGCCGGAGGCCGAGGCAGCGTCGGTGCGTGCTGTTTCGATGATGGTCCAGAAGTCGTCGACGTTCATGGCCGCACCTTCTCACCTGGCCCTGACAACTGACTCCGGGAATGGGACGTGCCGCTGGGCTGCAGGAAGCTCGGGCCTCCGCGCTACGGCTATCGGTGTTGCAACGCCGACCGGCATCAGAGACGCACGCCGACCGAACGTCACAAGACGTTGCCGAGTGACAGGCTCAGAACCAGGAGACCAAGGCTCACTGGCATGCCCGCCAGGGCCAGAAGCAGTGGGAGGAACGCGGCAAGCGGGTTGGACAGGGAGCGTCCCGGCTGCAGCCGGTTGCCCCACCCGCGGCCGACTTCCACCCGCAACCGCTCGGCCGCCCGGCCGGAGACGAGAACGGGTGGGCCCGAGCGCTTGAGTAGCGCCTCGCGCACTGCGGCGTCTGGTGTTCCTTTGCCACCTGCCAGCTTGTCGATGATGATTCGATTGCCGTGTACGTCCGTGAGGACGAGCCAGGCAGCGGAGGTACCGCGTCCGGAGACCTCCAGGCAACCGACCTTCTTGAGCTGGGTGAGATCGACGGTGCGTCGGCCGGTGAGCGTGCGGGCGGAGAGCAGGCCGCCTGCGTGCAGTTGAGCGTGCCAGCCCTGATTGACGCCGTACACCGCTGCGGCACCGAGCAGGAGCGAGAACATCGCGAGCAGGCACAGCCCGTCGTCGACCAGACCGGCTCGCACGAGCATCGCCGGTACCACCACCAGAAGCGGCGTGGTCAGGTAGGCGAGGAGGTTGCCGATCCACTGCCCCGGCCGACCCTGGCCGGGAACGGTGGATATCGTGCCTTCTGCTGAGTCGGTGGTCATGCCCCGACGGTACCCACCACTCAGGGGCGTGGTCACGAACCCGCAGGTGGGAAGTGTCGGCAACTCGCGTCGGAAATCGTTTCGAGGCGAGTTGGCGAGTAACTCGGGCCCAGTCGCCGTGATCGATGTCGATGAGATTGGATGTCACTGCGGTCGTCGTCCGGTCTCGGGCGATCTCGACGGGGAGGGATCATGACGCTCGGTGCGGTGCTGTTCGACGTGGACGAGGTACTGCTCGACTCGACTGAGGCGCATCGGCGTGTGTGGGGTGCCTGGGCGGGGCTGCGGGGTCTGAACGCCAGTGCGGTTTGGCCGTTGACGTTCGGTCGGCGGCCGGAGGACACGGTGAGGCTGACAGCCCCGGAACTGGATCCCTCGCAAGAGCGCTTGGTACTCGACCAACTCCTGGATCAGCAACAGGATGCCTTTCCTGCGGTCCATGGCGCCGTCGAGCTGTTGTTGGCGCTGCCCGTGGACGCCTGGGCCATCGTGACCTCGGGCGACCGGGGGTCCGTGCATGCCCGGTTCGCGGCGGCGGGTCTGCCGCTGCCGCGGGTGCAGGTTTATGGGGGCGATGTTGTGCAGGCCAAGCCCGCGCCCGAGTGCTATCTGAAGGCGGCGGCCGCTCTCGGCCTGGAACCGTCGGCGTGTCTGGTCGTGGAGGACGCGCCTGTCGGGGTGGCTGCCGGGAAGGCGGCCGGGTGCCGGGTCGCCGGCTTCACCTCGACGCATGACCGGGCCGATCTGCGCCCAGCGGATCTGCTTTTCGACACCCACGCGGATACGGCCGCCTATCTGGAGGCGGCCGGACTGCTGTCGACCGGCCCATCGGCGTAGAAGAACCGACGGTCTGGTCTTGCCGTCCCCGGGCCAGCCGGCCCGCTCGGCGTGGGCCCTGGTGTGAGCGAGACGGTACTCGGTACCGGTCCGGATGATCGCGCCGTTGAAGGTGAGGCGGTCGGCGATGGCCGCGCAGAGTCAGGGGTCGGTGAAGGTCTTCGTTCAGCCGCAGAAGGATTTTCGGACGAGCCGCCTTCCGAATGGGTGCCGCACCCCGCGCCGCGGATGCGAGCCCGCCGGCGACGACGGCTACGCCGACGGACCGGCACCCATCTCGGAGGCAGCGTCCGATCCGGCCTCCGGACGAACGACGTCAGCGAGAGTGACCGAGTTGGGCGAGGGCGTGGTCCAGCATGTCGACGAAGAAGTCCACCGCGGTGGTGTCGATGCACAACGGCGGCTTGATCTTCAGGATGTTGAGGTGGTCACCGGTGGGCTGGACGATGACACCGAGGTCGAGCACGCGGTCGCAGAGTTCGGCGGTCTCTTCCGTGGCGGGTTCCAACGTGACGCGGTCGCGGACGAGTTCGAGGCCGAGGTAGAGGCCCGAGCCGTGGACAGCGCCGATGATGCCGTAGCGGCCGGCCAGTGCCTCAAGTCGGCTCTTCAGACGGCCACCGACGCGCACAGCGTTGCCCTGGAGGTCCTCATCGCGCAGGGTGTCCAGGACGGTGAGGCCCACGGCGCTGGAGACCGGGCTGCCACCGGTGGAGGAGAAGAAGTAACCCTGGTCGCGGTACCGGTCCGCAACCGACTTGGACGTGATGACGGCACCGAGGGGGTGCCCGTTGCCCATGGCCTTGGCGACACAGACGACGTCGGGGACGACCTGCTGCTGTTCGAAGCCCCAGAACCAGTGTCCGAGGCGGCCGTAGCCGACCTGGACCTCGTCGGCGACGGCCAGGCCACCGTGACGGCGCACCGCCGCGTACACCTCGGCGAGATAGCCGTCGGGCAGGGCGACTCCTCCGGCGTTGCCGTAGAAGGTCTCGCTGAGGAAGGCCCCTGCCGGGCGGCCGGAGGCGGCCAGTTCGTCGATCACCGCGGCGGCCTCGGGCCCGTAGCGCAGCGCGTCCGCCCCGCGGTGCAGGCCGCGATAGGAATTGGGCGAGTCCACGGTGTGGACCCAATCCGGCCGGGTTGCCAGGGCGTTCGGGTTGTCCTGGAGTGAGGTGGAGACCGCGTCGGAGGCGTAGGTCCAGCCGTGGTATGCCTCTCGCAGAGCGACGACGTCGTGCTGTCCGGAGGCTCCGATGGCCAGCCGCAGGCCCAGATCCACTGCCTCGGAACCGGAGTTGACCAGGAACACCGTGTCCAGGGGCGCGGGCAGGAGGGCGGCGAGGCGTTCGGTGAACTCCACCACCGAGGCGTAGTGGAATCGTGAGTTGGTGTTGAGTCGTCGCAACTGCCGGGAGACCGCCCGCTCGACGCGGGGGTGCCCATGGCCCAGCGGGGTGACGTTGTTGACGATGTCGAGGTAGGAGCGGCCGTCGGTGGAGAGCAGATGGTGGCGCCAGCCGCGCTCGATGCGGGGAGGTTCGGTGTAGTAGTGCTCCTGCACGGTCGCGAACACGGCGTCACGTCGGTCGAGTAGGTCCCTGTCCTGCGCACGGTCGGTGGCCCGGAGACCGATGAGCGGGGCGGGGTCTGCGGTGAGCGCGAGCCAGCCGGCGGCGTACTCGGGGCGCACGGTGGCAGGGACGGAGGGGCCGTCGGCGTTGCGCAGCGCAAGGTGGAGCGGAGTTCCCGAGGGGAGATGGGCGAGGTCTTCGCCCGCCTGGACTGTCGAGCCGGTGGAGACCACTGGGTGAACCGTGCGGGGGAAGGACAACGTCAGCGTCCGCGGGCCGTAGGTGATCTCCACGCGGCCCGGTGCCGCGGCGAGGACCTTCCCCGCGGCCGGGGCCTGCGCCACATCGGGCCGGCCGAGCCACAGGTCGATGCCGGTGGGTACCGTGGGAGCGGAGACGGCGGACAGTGCCGGAGCCTGAGTGAGTCGTGGATGCGCGTACCGGGTGGCCACCGCGGCCGCTCCGTCCGCGAGCGCGGAGGCCGCGAGCCGGTCCTCGGTGCCGGCTCCGAGCCAGGCTCCGTGGTCCATGGAGTCGGCGCCGGTGGACAGGTCGAGGAGGGTGATGTCGTCGGCGGCGAGGCCGCGCAGCAGGAAGTGCGCCGGTGAATCGGCGCGGGCAGGGACGTCGGCCAGGCCGATCGCGTCCTTGATGAGGTGGACCATCACTGGCAGGCGCAGTCGGGTGGCCTGCTCGAATATGTGCCACTCGCGGTCGAGCGCGGCCTTGGCGTAGGCGTTGTCCTCGTCGACGGCGGCCTGGTGCCGCCCGCTGGCGACCAGGCCGGCCGCGCGCAGGACCACGAGCGGCCACAACGCCTCAGCCTCCTCCGGGGACAGCGGCCGAACGGCGTGGAAGGCCCGGACGGCGGGCAGCAGGTGATGGGGCTCGACCCCGTCGTGGTGGAGCATCGAGGAGAGCGAAACGGCGAGTTCGCCGACCGCCCAGCTCGTGGTCACGTCACCGAAGTCGATGACTCCGTCGGGCACGGGCAGGCGGTGATCGGGAGAGCAGATCAGATTGTCGTCGGTGAGGTCCAGGTGCACCGCCTGCGACGGGAGCACGGCGGCAAGCTGCTGGACCCGCGCCCAGACGTCGGCAGTCGCGGCCTGAACGGCGGCGCGCCGGTCGGGCTCGTCGATGTGCTCTGCGAGCTTGGCGACGACGCGGTCGGCGTGCCGCAGGTCCCACTGCAGAACGCGTTCGAGGCCCGGGTGGTGGAAGTCGCGCAGGGCGGTGCTGACCTTTCCGACGATCGTGCCCATGGCTGCCACGGTGCCCGGGGACAGGTGCCGTGGTCCCGAGAGCGCGCCGCCGGGCAGGTACTGCAGGAGCCGCGCGATGGCCGGCCCGCTCTCGGTGTGCACCGTTGTGCAGTACGGGGAGCCGTCGGGGTGGCGCAGGACGGTGGCGATGCGCAGTTCCGGGTGAGCCGCGGCGATCAGTTCGGCGGCGGTGTCCTGGGCTTCGATCTCCGTAGGGCTGAAGGCGGGGTTGGCGATCTTCAGGATCGCCAAGGCCGTCCCGTCATCGTCGCACAGCAGGAAGTTGGCGTCCTGCTGGCTTCCCAGCGCCTCCGCGTGAGCGCTCATGCCGAAGCACTGGGCGGCAATGCCCTCTGCCTGAGCGGGTGTCACCTGTGGCACCGGAAGCGCTTCCTGGCTGAAGAAGTCGATGGTGCGGTACTCGTCGTGCGGCATGCAAGGTTCCTCGGCTGGTGTGGAGCGTGGTGTGGGCAGGCTGGGCTCGGACGCTCGGCCGCCTCAGTCGACTCCCCACAAGAAGCGGTGCGTGTGAATCGCGAAGTAGGGGAAGCTCTCCACGGATGCGACGCCCTCGACGGCCCGTACGACGTCGTTGATGAAGTCCAGAAGATCACTGGGGCGACCGCACACGACCTCGGTGAACAGGTCGTAGCGGCCAGAAGTCAGGACTGTGTACACGACTTCTTCATGCCGGGACAGTTCATCGGCCACCGCCCGGGAATCGCCCCCGATGCGCAGGCCCAGGAGAGCCATCGTCTGCTGGCCCATGGTCATCGGGTCGGTCACCCCGACGACCTGGACCGCCTTGGTGTCCAGCAGGCGCTGCAGCCGGTGCCTCGCGGCCGAGGGCGACAGTCCCACCTTCGGCCCCAGCTCGGCGTAGGGGATGCGACCGTCGACCTGCAGTTCCCGCAGGATGGCCCGGTCGATGTCGTCCATGAAGGACCTCCCTCATCTGCATGAACGGCAAGTCGTGTCGTCGTTTCAAGTACGATGACGGATCGCCTCGCTCGAATCAAGTGTGCTGACGACGGAATCGAGCGAACCCCGGCTCGCAGGCTTTGTGGGCGCGCCGCGCGTTCGGCGTGGGCACGTGCCGGGCAGCGGGTGCCCGGTGCCCCGGCGGTCGGTCCGGAGGAGGCGGCCCGGCATGGGCAGAAGTGTGGTCGTGCCGCGCGGACCGTTCCCGGGACCCACCTCGTCCGGCCGTGCCCGGAACCCCGCACGTCCGCGTGGGCGTGCGCATGCGTGATGCGGCCGGTGGCGCAGCAGTCCACGAGGCCGTCCGTCGACTGCCGCCGCTGCCCGGCAGCCGTAGCGGCCACGAGAGACGACGCAGCGACCAGTGGCCCGAAGGATTCCTGAACAGGGCGCGAACACGCCAGTCGATGATGGTCCGCGGGGGACACGGCGCCGCGCGCGTCGGCCATGGCGAACGGATCACGGCATGAGAATCATCCGGCTGTCGTCGGCTGTGTCACGGGGGGTTGCGGCTCTGCGCCGGGGGTGGGCCGTGCGTGCGGCGTGCCCGGAGAGGCGGGTCGCAGCGCTCGCGATCGCGCTCCTCCTGGCCACCACGGCGGCATGCGGTGGCGCACCCGGGCGCGTGCACGAGGGCTCCGGTCCGGCCGACACGTCCGAGGCCGCGCTCACCTACGGGACCGGGCCGGTCCGTGACCCGTCGGTCACCTACCAGCCCGACGTCGTGATCGTCGAGGACGGACCCCGAGCGATCCGGTCGGCATCCAGTGACGGCCTGACCTGGACCATCGACGGAAAAGCCCGCGGCGTCCAGGACGTTCGGCCCGGAAAGGTCCTGTACGCCACCAGCCGCGCGGTGGGGCGGGTGCAGAAGGTGCGCCGGGCACACGGGGACGTCGTGGCCACCCTGGGCCCGGCGGAGTTCACCGAGGTCTTCCGCGACGCCCACCTCACCCTCGACCAGGACATCGACGACGGCGCGCTCCACTACCTGGAGATCCCGGACCTGCCCGGGGCGGTGACCGTGCCTGCGGATGCCCCGGCGAACGTTGCGACGGAGGCTGGGAAGGGCGTTGCGAAGGACACCGCACGGGACGTCCCGACGACGGCGCGGACGATCGGACGGACATCGGTGCGCGCCGCGCATGCGGGACGTGTCGGCACCGTGGCCGCCCGTGGACCGGTCCGGCTCGCCGCGGCGGCCGGGGACACGCTGCCGCCGGCCAGGACGAGCAGCGTCACAGCGGATCTCGGGGAATGGAAGGCCGAGCCGTACCGCAGTCCAGGGGCGTTCGGCCTGAAGTTCAATCACAAGGCCGCGGGCGGGCTCAAGGTCTTCGTCGACTTCTCGCTGAAGACGGAGAAGCTGCACATCCGTTCCGATGTACGGATCTCCGGCGGTCGGGTCGCCGACGGGGCCACGTTCGCCGTCGAGGGGATCAAAAGCGCCGCGATCAGTATCGCCGCCGGTGCGGCCAACGGTGTCATCGACAACTCGAAGATCCGGGCCGAGGTACCGGTCCAGATGACCCTGCCGATCGCGGGGACCCCGTTCGCCTTCAGCATCAGCTGGAAGTTCAGCGTCGCCACCGCACTCGGCGGCAACAACACCACGGTGACCGCTGGCGGTGAGTGGGGGCTCGACGGTGCCATCGGCATGGTCAACGGCGCGATCGTCACCCCGAAGCTCTCGGTGATCAAAAGCATCATGGACTCGATCACCGGAATCTCCGTCGGAGTCAGCGGCATCGCCACAGCCGTCGAGTTCAAGGTCCAGTTCGGGGTCGGTGTGCCCGCCGCCTTCGCCGGTCCCTACGCCAAACTCGTCATGGACTTCGGGGTGACCAACGGCTCGGCCCTCGGCGCCCCCCTGACCCGCTGTGTCGGAGCCACGCTGGACGGCAAGGTCGGCGGGGGCGTGGGGGTCTCGGTCTCCGCCGTGGCCATGGCCGCCCTCAAGAAGCTCCTGCCCACGATGAAGTTCGAGCTGCAGCAGGAGAGTCTGACACCTTTCGTCCACAGACAGCAGACGCTGCCGGACGTACCGCTGTGCAAGTCCTGACACCGACACCATGGCAGACAGCGAGGATCCCGATGAACCGCAACCGCAGCCGCAGCCGCCTACTTTCGCCACTGGTGCCCCTGGCCGTGCTCGCCGTGCTCGGGCTGTCCGGGTGCGGCGGCCACGGGCAGCCCTCAACCGCCACCCCCTCGTCGGCTGACCCGGCCCCGGCAACCCGGACTCCGGAGAAGAGCACCGAGGCGCCGCCGCCGAACGGGGCGGCCGTCGACCCCTGTGCCCTGGTGACCAAGCAGGAGGCCGAGAAGCTGGCCGGTACAGCGCTCGACCCCGCGACACCGGTACGGGAGACCTGCACCTACACCGGTCCCGTCACCGGGCCGACGGCCCAGGTGGAAATCTTCGTCGGGGACGGCGCGAAGAAGTACCTCGACATCGAACGCGACCTCGGACACGCGCTGAGGCCGCTGGCCGGTGTCGGCGACGAGGCGTACGCCGAGGACGAGGCGGTCTTCCTCCGCAGGTCCGACCTGTGGGTGTCGATCCGCCTGGTGCGCCTCAACGACCCGGCGGAGAACCGCACACCACTGGAAGAACTGGCCCGAAAGGTGGCCACCCGGATCTGACCCGCGTCCGCGGTGCGCACCCGTCCCATCTCGAGGAACTCCTGCGATCCCAAGCGTCGCCGTCGTTCTTCGACAACACCGCCGAGTACCGGATCGACGCGCCGGAGAACCTCGGTGAGGTCCGGCTCTCCGAGCCCGCCGGAGACCTCACCGGGACCCACGCCAGAAACCCCGCCCGGAGTGAGTCCCCGACTTCCCGAAACCACCCGGCCCGTCCGCCTTCGTCATGAGTATCCTGACGCGGTGACCACCAGCGCGGGAGGGGCCGCGGGCGCTGACTGGGTGCGCGACCCCGATACCGTCGCACGGCTGGCGGAGTCGGCCCTGCGACAGGGGCAATACCACGAGGCGCTGCGGCATGTCGCAACGCTCCCGGCGGACGCGCCGCTGCCTGCCGAACTGGCCTGGCGGCTCGGCCGAGTACTCCACCAGCGGGGCGAGTTCGAGGGCGCCGAGTCGCTGTACGAACGCGCGGCCGCCGATGCCGGGGACACCGGCGCTGACCGGGCCCAGCTGCTGGCCGGCCGGTCGGCAGCACGCTGGGCCCGTGGTGACCGGGCGCGGGCGCGGAGCCTTGCAGACGAGGCGGTGCGGGCTGCCGAGCAGAGCCACGACGACGCCGCGCTGGCGGCGGCCTACCTCGCCCAGGCGCTGGCCGCCTTCAGCGAGGGCGACCGCGCCGCCAACGAACACGCCTACGCCATGGCTTACGCGGCGGCGGAACGGGCCGGGGACATAGGCCTGCAACTGCGGATCCGCTCCAACGTCGGCTCCCGCCTGGTCGAGGAGGGGCGTCTGCGTGAGGCGGTCGGTGCCCTCACCGAGGCGATCGGTCTCGGTGAGGGCGCCCCCCAGCAGACGCTGCTCGCACTGGCCCTGCACAACCGCGCCGAGGCCTGGCTGGGACTCAGCGACCTCAACGCCGCCCGCGCGGACGCCGACCGTGCGCTCACCCTGTGGCAGCGGGAAGGCTCCCCGCTCGCCGCGTTCGGACTGCTGATGATCGCCCGGGTGCACCTGGCCCGGGGCTCCTCCTGGCAGGCCATGGCGGCGTACCGCGAGGCCGTGGCGATGGCCGAGCCGGACGGCAACGCCCAGGTCGTCGCACAGGCATGGGCTGGACTGGCGCGCACCTGCTACGCCGACGATCCGGCCGAGGCGGCGCGGTACGCGGAGTTGTCCCTCACGCATCCGAGCGCCGCCGGGCCGGTCACCGGTCAGCTGGCCGCGGGCTGGGTCGCATTGTGCAGCGGAGACACCGCCTCGGCCGCCCGGTACGCCGCAGACGTCCGCTCGGAGGCCGGCCGCCGCCGCGACCCGGCCGGGCTGGCCGAGGCGATGGAACTCGCCGCGCTCGCCGTATACCGGAGTGATGCGGCCGCGGCGCCGGGACGCCCTGCTGGACGCCGTGCCGCCGGGCTGGTGGAGGCGGCCGCGATCTGGACCGACGCGGGCAACGAAATCGCACTGGCCACCAACGCGCTGCTGCGGGCGCGCCATGCGGGCGATCGGCTGTCCGAGGACGTCGCCTGGCAGCGGCTGCACCGGCTCGGGGTGTGCGACGACGTCTGGCACATCGCAGGGCCGCTGGCGGCGATCGGTCCGCCGCCGGTCCCCGATGTCGCCGTGCAGACCCTGGGCCACTTGGCGGTGCTGCTCTCCGGAACGCCCGTGCCCCCGGCCGGATGGCAGTCACGGAAGGCCCGTGAGCTGGTCATGGTCCTGGCGGGTCAGCTGGGAAGACCGGTCACCCGGACCGCGCTCGCCGCCCTGTTGTGGCCGCAGACGCCTCAGGAGGTGGCCAACCGCCGCCTGTCGGTGCTGATTTCGACGGTGCGCGCGGTCCTCGACCCGGCGCGGCGGCACCCGGCCAACCGCTTTCTGGTCACCGACACCTCCACCGTGCGACTCAACACGGATCACGTCGTCCTCGACACGGTCCGGTTCCACGACGCGGCCCGTGCGGCCATCGCGGCGGACGTCGCGGTCGAGGGCAGCCGGGACAGGGCGGCCGCCGCCGACGTGGTGGCGCGCCTCGAAGTGGTCGTCGGTATGTACACCGGCGACTTCGGCGACGACGGTGAGCTCACCGGGGAGTGGAGCGACCGCCCGCGCGCAGCCTTCGCCGAGCTGCACCGCGACGTCGTCCGTACCCTCGCCCGGCGCTGCCTGCGGCTGGACCGCTGCGACGCGGCAGCGGGCTGGTACCTGCGCCTGATCGGCGAGGACGGCTACGACGAGTCGGCCCACCTCGGACTGATCGCCGCACTCTCCGCGGCGGGCCGGCACGGCGAAGCCCGCCGCCGCTACCGCGACTACGCCAAGCGCATGCACGAGATCGACGTCCGCCCCGCACCCTTCCCCGCGACGTGACCGCCCGGACGGGAAGCCCGCGGGCATACGGATTGCAGTAGTGGACAGGGCCTCGTGCCCGCTGTCGTGGCGCCTGTACCTGCCACGAAGCTGGGAGGGGCCCGGCAGCGGGCCGGTGGGCCCGCTGCCCCCCCGACAGTGACCAGCAACGGCCCAAATTCCAGTTCCGTGTTGAGTCCGGCAATCGACTCATCCAGATGAAACCCGGCAGCCTGTGTGGATGCTTCTGAAAGCCCCACTGCCACGTCCCTTCCGGGTGAAGCCCGGCGGCGGTCCGGCGCACCGCCGCGCATGCCCGCCGCGGCGGCGGGTACCACCCTGTGGTGCGGGGGCGTCGCGGAAGCGGCCGAAGAGCGAGGGGTGTCACAAGTGATTCGAAAGCTGCAGGCGGTCGCGCTGGACTGCGCCGATCCGGTACGGCTCGCGGAGTTCTACGCGGATTTGCTCGGCGGCCGAGTGGTCGCGGACCCGGAGGATCGCGACTGGGTCGAGGTGCACGGGTTCGAAGGGACGCCACTGGCCTGCCAGCGGGTGGACGGCTACCGACCGCCCGAATGGCCTGGTCAGCAGCGCCCGCAGCAGCTACACCTGGACTTCGACGTGGACGACCTCGACGGGGAGGAGAAGCGGGCGCTCGCCCTCGGCGCGATCGTGTTGGAGCGGACGGACCAGCTCCGCCCGGGGGCCAATTGGCGGGTCTACGCGGATCCGGCCGGCCATCCGTTCTGCCTCTGCCTTCACTGAGTCCATCGGGCCTATCACAGCCACTGAGGCGGCGTCAGGACCGGTGATCGGTTCCAGCAGGACGAGGACACGATGTGCCGGGCCGTGCTCGCCCTCCAGCAGCCTTGGGACCATCATCCCGCTGATCACCAACCGCAGTCCAGCTCGCTAACTGATACCTGTTCCGGATTCGGCTGCTGAGCCGGCGGCGGCGGTCGTGTAGCGGAGACTGGTATTGACTCCGAGCGAGAAGACGTACGTGAGGTGGAGGGGACCGGCGCCATTGGCGAGGGCCTCCTCCAGAATTCCTGCCGCAGCCTGTCAAGGCCGATGGGCAGAGCGGCCTGACGGGTTTGTCCAGCCAGAACGTGCCGACCGGCGACGCGGCGCTGAAGCCACTTGCCGAGGTCGTCTCCTTCGTAGAGGACGCCGGGTGCGATGTGGGGGAGGTGGCCGTCGTTCTCGTCGGCGGTGAGGTCGCGGAGCCGGGCGCGTTGCCAGTTGAGTGACCCGGAGCAGTCCAGTCCGGGTCGATTGCGGCCAGATGCTTGGCGCGCTCCGCTGCCGGCTCCGCAGGGAGCGAGGCCGCTCTTGCGAGGGAGGCTGGCGATGTGCTTTCCGACCAACACCATCGCTTCGCTTCGCCTCACACCGTGTCCTGCCGGGGTGCGAGGTGCCCGGTGGCCCGCCGGTAGGACCGGAGCGCGGCGAGCCAGACCATCCCGGCCTCCGGGCGTCCAGCAGGGTCTTGCGCTGCTCCTCCAGCTTGCCCGCCCGCAGCGCTTTCCGCTGCTGGTGGTCCCACCGCCCCAGCGGCAAGTCCTTCGTGACGCCGACTTCGTGCCGGCACACGGCGCGTGTGGAGTTGTTGTGCGCTGTGCACGGCGGCGAGCTTTTGCCCGATCCGGTCGCGATGACCACCTGCGTGCAGTCCGCGTTCGGGGGCGGTGTGATCGGCGGGCAGTGCGAGGGCGCGGAGCACTGCGTCGACAGCCTCGCGCTGCTGAGCGCGGGGAGTCTTCGTTGCGTTCCGGTCCTTGAGTCCTGGGGAGGCCTGGAGCGCGGGGGTGAACCGTGTGCCGGCTGGGTGGTGTTGGTCAGGGTGTGGTTGTGGGGGTGGTTGCTCGTCCGTCGCGCGGGCTCGGTTCGGCGGCGGTGTCCGAGGTCGTTTCCGTTCGGGTGTGGAGGACTTCGCGGCCTTGTTCGGCGGCGTGGATGAGGTTTTCGCTGACGAAGTCGAGGAAGCGGGCGGCGTTTTCGAGGCGGGTGGCGGCGGGGGTGCCGTGGCCGAGGACGCTGGTGCCCTGCCGTGCGATTTCGATGAACTGGTCGTTGGCGCGGGCGCTGCGGAGCATGGACTGGTACCAGAGGTCGTCGTCGACGACGTAGCGCTCGCGGCGGCGTTCGTCGCGTTCGCGGCGGACGAGGTCCAGGCTCTCGAGGAATGTGATCGCTTTGGAGACGGAGGCCGGGCTGACGGTGAGGTGCTGGGCGAGTTCGGATGCGGTGAGGCTGCCGGTGTCAGTGGTGTAGAGGCAGCTCAGGACCCGGGCCATCATCTTGGGCAGGCCGGAGGCCATGAGGACGATGGTGAGTTGTTCCTGGTAGCCGTGCACGGCTTCGGTGTCGCGTCCGTGGGGCTGCTCGAGCCTCTGCGCCTCTTGGGGTGCGGCCTGCCTGCGCCGGTGGGTGCGCTGCTGGGTGGCGTGGTGGGCGAGGTCGGAGCGGTAGCCGACGGGGCCGCCGTTGCGCATCACCTCGCGGGTGATCGTGGAGGTGGGGCGGTCCAGACGCCGGGCGATCTCGGCGTAGGCGAGGTTGTCGGTCAGTCCTGCCGCGATCTGCTGGCGTTCGGCCTGCGTGAGTCTGCCTCCCGGCATCACGCCTCCCTTTTCCTGCCCCGCGACTGCTCCGCGGGGTGCTGCTCGGTGTCGCCTGACGCGTCCATCATAGCGTTCGCCTTCAATCCATTGCAACGACCGGCTGTGCGGTCATTGCGTTAAGCGAGAGAGCGTTGCAACGATTAAGGCTCTTCTACCTGGGCAAACGCGTCGTTCATGCAAAAGCTCTGTTGCCGCGAAATAGAAAGCAACGTAGCTTTCCTGTTGTCGGAAACACCAGTGAGTACAGGAGAGCATCATGCAGAAGTTCGACACTCCCGCCCCGATCGCGACCGTCGTGGACGTCCCCGCCGGGCGTATCCAGCTGATCGCCGCCGACCGCGCCACCACGACCGTCGAGGTTCTGCCCGCGAACCCTGCCAAGAGGCGCGACGTGCAGAGCGCCGAGCAGACCACCGTCACCTACACCGATGGTGTCCTGCGGATCAGCACTGCCGAGCCCGAGAACCAGCTCTTCGGCCCGTCCGGCTCGGTGGAGGTCACCGTCAAGCTGCCCGCCGGCTCCCGCGTCGAGGCCAGGACCGCCGCCTGCGAGCTGCGTGGTGTCGGCCGCCTCGGTGACGTCGCCTTCGACGGCGCATACCGCCAGATCAAGATCGACGAGGCGGCGAGTCTCCGTCTCAACGCGGTCGACGGTGACATCGAGGTCGGCCGGCTCGGCGGCCCTGCCGAGATCATCACCGCCAAGGGCGACATCCGCATCACCGAAGCCATGCGCGGCATGGTCGTGGCCACCACGCAGTCCGGCGACATCACGGTCGGCGCCGCCGCCGGCGTCTCGGCCGCCCTGGACGCCGACACCGCCTACGGCCGCGTCAGCAACGCCCTGAAGAACGACGGCACCACCGAACTCCACATCCGCGCCACCACCTCCCACGGCGACATCACCGCCCGCAGCCTCTGAACCGGCCGAGCCAGGACGCCCCGGCCGGCCCCACCGCGACCGGCCACCCGCCGGCCACCGCGGATGGCCGGCCGCCCTCAGAGGCCTGCGATCCACATACAGGCCCTGACCCTGCCGTACCGGACCTCTCACGTGACCAAGGGGGAACACATGACGAAGAACAGCACTCCCACGACCCGTCCGAAGTGAGCCGGCATGGTGCCGGTGGAGGACACGGCCCTGGCCGTCATGGACACCGGCGGTCCCGGCGCCCCGGTCGTCTACCTCAACGGTCAGTTCGCCACCCAGGGTTACTGGCGGCGGGTCACCGCCGAACTGGGGGCCGCATGGCGGCACATCACCTACGACGAGCGGGCACGCGGCAGATCCGAGCGTTCGGCGGACTATTCCTTCCAGGCCGCCGTCCGCGATGTCGACGCCGTTCTCGCCGCCAGGGGAGTGGGGACCGGGCCCTTGTCGTGCGATGGGCCTACGGAGCGGTCGTCGCAGCCCATTGGGCCGGCCGCAGTGCCGAGCGCGCGCTGGGCGCGGTCCTGGTTGGTGCAGCCCGCTGCCGAGCCGGAGAAATGGACCGTCCTCCTCAACGAAGGGCGCGGCCCCCCTTCGGGAAGCCTCTCCAGTGTCATGTAGTCAGTTCATCCTCGACGTGGTGACCGGCACGATGACATCGTTTTACTTCACCGCCCTCGACGACGTCGTTGACCCAAAGGACAGGAATCGTTTCATACCCAACTCGCAGCTCCTCAGACAGGAGGAGCCTGAGGTCAGGTCGGCCGACGACTGCTGCATCCGGGCTGCCCTGCCCCATGACGACTGCGTTCGTCGTCCGTTGAATCGAGTCCGCCCTTTTCAAAGGGCCTGGGGGCGCGCCGCCGGGCACTGAACAGGAGAAAGAGGACAGCAGTCCTGCTGCCACCTACCCCCTCCTGTTCGTCGGGGCGGTCTATCTGACCGACGACGCCTGGGCCTACACCAAGAACACCTGGTGACAGACCTGCCGCGACCTGGGCATCAGCTCTCGCCGGACCCGGCCGTGGCGGCCTCAGACGAACGGCGAGGTCGAACGCTTTCACCGCACCCTGCTCGACGAATGGCCCTGCACCTCAGGGCTCGAGCGGCAGGTGGCTTTCCCCGACTGGCTGGACTGGTACAACTACCACCGGCCCCACACCGGCATCGGTGGCCAAATCCCAGCCAGCCGCGTCACCAACCTGCCGGGACAGCACATCTAGAGCGACGATGGCCTGACCTGCGTCGAAGCCCCGCGTAACTTGTCGTGTGGGGCTCAGGCGCCCTTACTCAGGACTTGTGGTGCTTCTTTAGTTGAGGTAGTCGGCGACCAGGGCGGCGAATTCGTGCGGGGCGGCCGTGCGGATACCGAGATCCTCGGCTTTGGCTCGCTTGGACCCCGCGCCGTTTCCGGCGACGACGAGGGTGGTCTTCTTGGAGACGCTGGAGGAGGAGCGGCCGCCGGCCTGCTCGATGAGCTCGTTCATCTGGTTGCGGCTGAGCTTCTCCAGGGGGCCGGTCATCACGCCGGTGACGACCACGGTCATCCCGGCCAGCGGTCCGCTCGCACGCTCGGTTTTCTCGTCGTGGTCGCCGGTGTCGCCCTCGTGCGGGGCGGGTGCGGTGGCGCCGGGTTCGGCCATGTTCATCCCGGCGGCGGCGAGTTTGTCGATGAGCGGTGCGAGTTCGGCGAGTTCGGCGACGATCGAGGGGGCCTTCTCGGTGCCGATGCCCTCGACCTGCCGCATCGCTTCCGCGTCCGCGGCGCGGATGTTGTCCATGGTGGCGAAGTGCCGGGCGATACGGCGGGACATGGAGCGGCCGGTGCCGCGGACCCCGAGCGCGCACAGTACCCGCGACAGCGGTTGGCCCTTGGCCGTGGCGAGGGCGGCGAGGAGGTTGTCGGTGCTGGTTTCACCCATCCGTTCCAGGCCCAGGAGCTGCTCGCGGGTGAGGGCGAACAGGTCGGCGAGATCGGCGACGAGGCCGGCGTCGACGAGCTGGACGACGCGGGTGTGGCCGAGGCCTTCGATGTCGAGCTGGTCGCGGCCGGCCGCGTAGGACAGGGCGGCCACCAGGTGGCAGTTGCGTCCGTTCTCGCAGCGCCAGCGCTGCTCGCTGGTGTCGATGCCGTCCCCGCAGCGCGGGCACGTCTCGGGGAAGGCGATGGGTTGTTCGTCGCCGGTGCGCAGGTGGGCGACGGGGGCTTCGATGCGGGGGATGACGTCGCCGGCCCGGTGGACCATGACGTGGTCGCCCAGACGCAGGTCGCGGCGGGTGATGTCGGCCGGGTTGTGGAGGGTGGCGTAGGTGATGGTGGCGCCGTCGATCTCGACCGGTTCCAGGACGGCGCGGGGGGCGATGATGCCGGTGCGGCCGACGTTCCACTCGACCTCGAGCAGCCGGGTGATCTTCTCGACCGCGGGCAGCTTGTAGGCGATCGCCCAACGCGGGGCGCGCGAACCCGATCCTGCCGTCTGCTGGTCGGCGGCCAGGTCGGCCTTGATGACGATCCCGTCGATCCCGAAGGGCAGCTCGGCCCGCAGGGCGGCAATCTCCTGCACCCGGGCCAGCACCTGCTCGACGGTGCCGGCGGTGATGCCGGGCACCGCGGTGGTGGCGGTGGTGTTGATCCCGTACGTGGCGGCCTGAGCCATCAGCTCGCTGTGAGCGAGTTCGCCCAGCCGCGCGGTGAGCGCCGTCTCGGTATCGGACCGGGGCAGCAGGCCGTAGCCGAAGAACGTCATCGGCACGGTGTAGGTACGCTCCTTGGCGCGCAGGGTGCCTGCCGCGGCGCCGCGCGGATTGGCGAACGGCTGCCCGCCGTGTGCGGTGCGCACCTCGTTGGCGTGTTCGAACTGAGCGGTCGTCATCAGGACTTCGCCCCGGACTTCCACGGTGACCGGCTCGGCGAGTTCATCCGGCAGGCCCTCGATGGTGCCCATCGCGTGCGAGACATCCTCCCCGGCCGTCCCGTCCCCGCGTGTGATCAGCTGTGTCAGGCGACCGCCGGCGTAACGGGCGGCGACCGCGAGCCCGTCCAGCTTCGGCTCGACGCTGAACCGCTCGACCTCGTGGCCGATGCGCCGGGCCAGGGAGGCGGTCCAAGCGGTGAACTCGTCCGGCGAGAACACGTTGTCCAGACTCAGCATCGCCACGGTGTGCGGGACATCGCCCTCCGCGGCGCCGCCGGCGACCTTCCCCGTCGAGGAGTCGGGCAGCACCTGGTCAGGATGTTCGGCCTCCCACGCGGCGATGCCTCGCACCAGCCGGTCGTAGGCGTCATCGTCCAGTGCCGACGTCCCACCCGCGTAGTAGGCGGCCGACGCCTTCACCGCGTCCTCGACCGCCTGCGCGTAGGCGGCGGTATCCGTGATCACAGCTGCAGGTGTTGTCATGCCCGTCATCCTGCCTGCCACCACTGACATCGCCCGATACGGCGGGACGGACGAAGGACCGCGAAGAGAACGGGGCGGAGGCCGCGCAGCCCCTAGCCGCACCTCTCAGCGCGAGCACGCGTAGCACCCTGGACGTAATCTTTCGGTGCCGCCCGTGAACGGACGAAAGCGGCGCACCGGTTCCTCTCGTGACTGTCAGTGGTGATCGATACGGTCGGCGCACCTGAGCGGATGAGGAGCGCGGATCATGAGACCTCCGGCCGAACTGGACGGCGTCCAGTGGCACGCCCTGACCCACGCCTACGGCTCCGCGGAGGACGTGCCCGGGCTGATCAGGGCGCTCTATCAGGGCGACGAGGAGGTGGCCGGCGAGGCGATCTACGAGCTTTACGGCAACATCCACCACCAGGGCACGGTCTATCCGGCCTCGGCACCCGCCGTCCCCTTCCTCGCCCACGCCGTCCTGCACGCCCCGGGCAAGCGCGAGGAGCTGCTGATGCTGCTCGCCGTCCTCGTCGACCATGACCCGGCGGACATCGAATCACCGCACTGGCCCGTCAGTTCGGTCGCCGCGGTCTGCGCCGAGCTCTGCTGGGTGCTTCCGGACCTGCTGCCCTGCCTGAAGGACCCTGAACGGGGAGTGCGCCGGGCCGCGCTACGCGTGGTCGCAGCTGTGGCCGAACTGCTCCCGGCTGAGCTGCGCTTCTTCGCTGTGGTGCAGCTCGAAGGGCTGTACTCCACCGATCCTGTCCCGGCGGTGCGGGCGGACGCGATGGTCGCCCTGGCCCGGTTCGGCCGGGAGATGCCGGCACTCGACAGCCCCCTGCCCGAGGTCAGGCTGGCGGCGGCCCTGCTCGCTGCCGAGCGGTCCGGGCCGCCGTACCCGGCTGAGCTGGTGGAGGTCATCGCCGAGGACGGTGCCGAACCCGACCCGGGAGACGACGACTTCCCCTGGTCGGGCACCACCACGCAGGAAGAGCGGCTCACCCGCCTGCTCACCCGGGATCCGAACGCCGGCCTCGCCGTGGCCGCCCGCTGGATCACGGCCTCAGACATCGGCTCGCGCGGGTCCTGGCTGGCCCAGAAGATCGCCGAGACCTGGCGCGACCGGGAGCCCGAGGTCCTGGGCCTGCAACTGGCTGCCCTGCCCCTCCAGAAGGACGCCCGCGCCCTGGCCGGCCGTCTCCGCACCATCGGCCACTGGATCGAGCGCCTTCCCGAGCCGGGCGCCGGCCTCCGGGACGCGCTGCACCGGTACGCAGGCACCGACGAGGAGACCGCCGAGCCGGCGCTCCTCGCCCTGGTGCGCTCCCGCGATCCCCGCGCCCTGGAGCTGGTGCTGCGCCGCCCCAGTGCCCGGATGCTCGAAGCGGCGGCGCAGTACTTCCCCGGGGCTGCCGACCAGCTGATACCCGTGATCCGTCGTGAGCTGGCGGCGGGTGCCACCGGCAACACAGGCATCGCCCTTGTCGAGGCGCTGGCGCCGTTCGGTACCGCCGCGCGCCGAGCCCAGCCCGAACTGGTCGACTGCCTCCAGACCGGCCGCGCGGCCATCGTCGCCGCCCGCCGGATCGGCCTCAACGGCATACGGACGCAGGAGATCACCGATCTGCTGCGCAACGCCGCGCAGAGCACCGATTCCTCACTCAGCGCCGCGGCAGCCGTGGCCCACTACCAGCTGACCGGTGACGCCGGTGTGACGCTTCGCGCCTTCGAGGGGCTGCTCTCGGCCCGGGGCCAGGCCCACTGGTACCTCAGCAGCCTGCAGCCGCTGGGCAGCGCCGCCGCTCCGCTGCTGCCGCTCATCGAGCCTCTGCTGGAGGCCGGGTACGAGTGGACTCGGATGGCGGCCGCCGAAGCCCACCACTGGATCACCGGATCCCCGGACCGCGCCGTCCCCGTCCTCGTCGACTTGGTCGGCCCCACCCCGGTCGGCCTCCGCGCTCTCCAGGCCCTCGCCGCCACCGGCCAGGTCCCAGAGGAGCTCCGCGCCTCCCTCCGCGCCTTCTTCTTCTCCCCGCTCCGCCTGCTCAGTGACGCGCCCCGCTCCGGACAGGGTCATCCGGACGAAGAACTCCGCACCCTGGCCCGAACGTTGCTCACTGTCGGCCACTGCTCTGACCGGGAAGGTCAACCGGATCGAAGCGCAGCCGAGCCGCTACGGTGAATCGTCGGCGATCGCAGCGATGTTCGGGTTCGGGAGGTGGGCTTGGTGCAGATCGAGGTTCCCGCGCCTGAGCCGGATTGGGAGGCGGCGCCGTCGTACCAGGGTGGGAAGCGCAATCCCGCGTTCCAGCAGAGCATGTGGGAGTTCGCTGCTGGCTCTTTCCGGCTGGTGGCGGGGCTGAGACCGCCGCTGGAAGCGCTCGCGGCGCGCTTGCGACTGACCGTCGAACGCGGGTGGGAAGACCTCGGGCATGTGGACGTTGCCATGTTCCGCATCGAGCGGGTGGACTCCGCGCTGAGTCGGCTTGAAGGAGCGGTCGCACCGGACACGTTCGTCTGGGTGAGCCGCTCACACGACGACGTCGACGCGGCGCTGGACACCCTGCTCGGTGCGCTTGGCATCGGCCGCGAGGCACTCGCGTTCCGCGGCGACGCGGAGACGGGTTTCGAATATTTCGACGGCTCCGCGGGGAAACGCCGAAGTCACCTCCCCCAAGGTGAAGGCCAACCCAGGGTCCTACTCGTCACCCGGTGTACCGCGTCCTCTACGCCCTCACCTTCTGGCTCTACCCGCTGCATCGATGCCGTCCATGATCCAGCGGCGGCGGGCCTTCCCCCGTTCGCCGGACTCTTCCGCATACCCGGGTCGAGGTCACCGTGCGCTCCCGTTTCCCCTGGGACATGGCCGAGCGCTTCGTCGCGGGCCGGGTGCTGCTTGCGAGCGACGCCGCCCACCAGATCCCGCCGTACCGTCGGCTACGGAGCCAACACCGGTATCGCCGACACCTTCAATCTGGCCTGGAAGCCGGCCCTGCGCTCCGGTACGGCCACCGAGGAGCAGCAGGCCGCGACCGACGACGCGATGACCGTGATCATGGGCCAGGCGTATCCCGTCGGCCGGCGATCCGCGCGCCCTGTCCGCAGAGCCCGGCACCCGCGCCCCGTATGTGATGCTCGAGCATGACGACGCGCCGCTGGCGACGCTGGACCTGTTCGGTTCCGGTTTCGTCCTGCTGGCAGGTGCGGACGGGCAGTCCTGGGCCGAGGCGGCGCAGGCGGCCGGTGCGCAGCTGGGTGTCGCGCTCGGCGTGCACCGCATCACCGCGGACGGGGACGGGGGCCCGCCGACCCCGGGGGGCGGTGGGCCGCGCCTTCGGGGTGTCGGCCGGCGGTGCCGTCCTGGTGCGTCCGGACGGGATTGTCGCCTGGCGCAGCCGGGGCGCTCTGCCCGCCGGCGAGCAGGCTGCGGCGCTGACGTCGGCGCTGCGCCGGGTCCTGGCACGCTGAACGATGCGGGGCGGGTGGTCAGCCGTCGGCCGGGGCGTGCTGCGCCTCGGCCACCGAGTCCACGTACTTGATCAGCAGGCGGGCGAACTGCAGGCGCTCCTCTGCAGGCCAGTTCCGGGTGATGAACTCGAACGCCGCGCGCTGATGACGGCGGAAGGCGGCCAGCATCGCCATGCCCTCGTCGGTCATCTGAAGGATCGTCCGGCGTCCGTCCCGCTGCGAGGCGGCGCGGATCAGGTACCCCGCGGAGATGCAGTCGGTGACCATGCGGCTGGCGACTGAGGGATCCACGGCCAGCCGTTCGGCGACGACGCCGACGGTGATCTCCTGGCCGTCCTCCTCCGGACCCTCCTCGACGATGTTGAGGACCAGGGTCCGGGTCATGTCCTTGCGGGAGACCGTCGTCTGCGCGTTCAGCGCGGAGGCGCGGCGCAATCGCGAGAAGGCGGGACCCACCGCGTCGAGGGGGTCTGCTGCGGCGAGCGGTCCCTGCCCGGACGGGGGCGTGACGCTCGTCTGCCTGGTCGGAGTCTCCATATCCCCATCCTAGGTCCGGTGGTTAAGAGCAGGGAGCATGTGTATGCCAACAAGTGGTTGCATAATCTCACGCATATAGTCTTTCCTCGCCTCCGAACTCCGCATCTCCCGGGCCAGGCCGGTGGTCCTCGGGCGGCTGCCCGAGCGCACCCCGCACTCCAAGGCCTTCGGCCCGCACGCCCGGTCGCTGGAGTCGCTGGACCGCCGCGGTCTCCTGGAGCGCTTCTGTGACGGTGCCCCCTCCTGGAGCAACGGCCACTTCGCCGGCCTCGGTGTCCGGGTCGACTTCTCCCTGCTGGACAGCGTGCAGAACTACGCGCTGCTGTCCGGGCAGACCCGCACCGAGCGTCTCCTGGAGGAGCGCGCGCAGGAATTCGGCGTCGAGATCCGCCGCGGCCACGTGGTGACCGCCGTGCGACAGGACGCCGAGGGCGTCGAGGCCGACGTCACCGGTCCCGAGGGTTCGCGCACCCTGCGCGGCCGCTACCTCGTGGGTGCCGACGGCGGCCGCAGCCTGGTCCGCAGGGCGGCGGGGATCGCCTTCCCGGGCACCGGCGGCAAGGTCACCGCGCGGGCTGGCCGACGTCGTCCTCGCCGACCGGGAGAAGGCCCCGACGGGCATGGAGCGTACCGAGCGCGGCCTGCTCTTCTGCGTGCCGCTGGACGACACCCACCACCGCGTCGCCACCTTCGACTTCCGCAAGGAGCGGGAGGCGGACGGAGAGCTGACGCTGGAGGAGTTCACCGACAGCCTCCGCGAGATCTGGGGCGACGACCTCGGCGCGAGCCGGCCGTGGTGGCTGTCGTGGTTCACCGACTCCGCCTGCCGGGCGGAGCACTACCGCGCCGGGCGCATCTTCCTGGCCGGCGACGCCGCCCACACCCACTTCCCGGTCGGCGGCCGGGGCGTCAACCCCGGTCTGCAGGACGCGTGCTCAACCTCGGCTGGAAGCTCGCCGCCGACATCAACGGCTGGGCTCCCGAAGGGCTGCTCGACACCTACGACCGCGAGCGCCAGGCCCCCGCCCGCAAGGTGCTGGCCAACACCCGTGCGCAGATCGCGCTGATGAACCCGGACCCCTACGTCACTTTGCTGCGTGAGCTCTTCGAGGACCTGATGCGCAAGGAGGAGGTCAACCGGCACGTCGCCGAGATGCTCAGCGGCGTCGGTGTCCGCTACGGCCTTCCTGGCCCCGGGCACCGTCTGCTCGGCGACTTCGCGCGCGACCTCGCCGTCACCGCCGGGGAGGGCACCGTGCCCCTCCCCGAGCTGCTGCGCCGCGGCACTTTCGCGCTGCTTGACCTGTCCGGCCGTCCGGAGATCTCCGAGGTGTATCGGGAGTGGGCCGGGCCGATCGCCTGGCCCGGCCGTGTCCGGCATGTCGTCGGCCGGTGGGAGCAGGAGCCCGCACTGGCCGGTCTGCTCGTCCGGCCCGACGGCTACGTCGCCTGGGCCGCCGACAAGGACGCTTCACCCGCGCGGATCGCCGAGGGTCTGCGTGCGGCTCTGGCCGCCTGGGCCGGGACCGGGGACCCGAGCCGGCCGGTTTTCAAGTGAACGGCAAAGAACCCGAACGTGCCGCAATACGGTGTGGACCCGCATTCAAATGCATGACAACATGCATATGTACCGGATCGCCGGACGGAGCCACGGCGGCGCACGCGCGACGCGGCTCGACGGACAACCCCCCATGGGAGACAGCAATGAGAATCGTCCGCCACTACGAGCACGGTGCGCCGTCCGTACTCCGCCTCGAGGAGGCGGAGAAGCCCCGGCCCGGTCCGGGCCAGGTCCTGATCCGCGCCGAGGCCGTCGGCGTCACCTTCGCCGAGGTCCAGCGCCGCCAGGGCATCCCGATCGGCGGCCACGCCGAACTGCCCGGCGCGCCCGGCGGCGACGTCGCCGGCACCGTCGAGGCCGTCGGCGAGGGAGTCACCGGCTTCGCCGCCGGCGACCGGGTCGTCGGCGACGTCGACCACAGCGCCTACGCCGACTACGTCGTCACCGGCGCCGAGTTCCTCATCAAGATCCCGCAGGACCTCGACGCCGCCGAGGCGACCCTCCTGCCCAGCCCGGCCCAGACCGCCTACCACGCGATCCGCGAGGCCGGCCGCCTGCAGCCCGGCCAGACGATCGTCATCGACGCGGCCTCCGGCGGCGTCGGCCACCTCGCCGTCCAGATCGCCAAGGCCCTTGGCGCCGGCAAGGTCATCGCCACCGTCGGCTCCAAGGCGAAGCTCGACTTCGTGCGCGAGCTCGGCGCCGACATCGCCATCGACTACAGCGACGAGGACTGGGCCGACCAGGTCCTAGCCGCCACGGACGGCCGCGGCGCCGACGTGGTCCTGGAGACCGTGGGCGGTGACGTCCTGCTGAAGTCCCTGGGCATCACCGCCCAGTTCGGCACCCTCGTCTTCTACGGCTCCGCCTCCGGCGACATCCCGCCGATCCCGACCCTGGCCCTGTCCCGCATGAAGAACGTCGCCGGATTCAGCCTCTACGCGATGCTCTACAACAAGCAGGACACCATGGCGGCCGGCCGGCGCCATCTGCTCGACCTCATCACCTCCGGCCAGGTGAAGCCCGTCATCCACCAGCGGCTGCCGCTGGGGGAGGCCGTCAAGGCCCACGAGCTGATGGAGGCCCGCGCCCAGCTCGGCAAGGTCGTGCTGGTCCCGTAACTCCGCAGGACCGCGGCCGGCCCGGACCCCCGCCGGGCCGGCCGCACCCCAGCCACCGCGCAGGACCACGAAATCACCTCCCCTAAGCCCAGCCTGGGCCCGCGAAAAGACGATGCCGCCGCCTCCCGCGGTCGGTGCGAGGGGGACCGCACACACCGATCCGAAAGGCGGCTCGTCATGTCCGCTCACACCGCTCAGGCGACGGGCGGGGCTCACCCCTTTGGCACCCGCACCACCCCGACCATGGTCGGTTGCATGATCGCCGCGTTCCTCGCCATCCTCGACACCCAGGTCGTTGCCACCGCCCTGCCCCGCATCGTCGGCGACCTCCACGGCATCGACCTCTTCGCATGGGTGACCATCGCCTACGTCATCGCCAGCAGCGTGACCACACCCATCTACGGCAAACTCGGCGACCTCTTCGGCCGCAAGGTCACCTTCCTGTCCGCGATGACCCTGTTCATGGCCGGCTCCGCCCTCTCGGGCGCCTCCGGCTCGATGGAACAGCTCATCGCCTTCCGCGTCGTGCAGGGCATGGGCGCCGGCGGCGTCTTCGTCTCCGTCCTGTCCATCATCGGCGAGCTGTTCACCCCCCGCGAGGGCGCCAAGTACTACGGCTTGTTCGGCATGATCTTCGCCGGCGCCTCACTGGCCGGCCCCGCCGTCGGAGGCATCCTCACCGACGTACTCAGCTGGCACTGGATCTTCCTGGTCAACCTGCCCCTCGGCGCCGTCGCCTTCCTCCTGCTCGCCAAGTACCTGCACCTGCCCCGCCAGATCCGCACGTCCCGCCTGGACTACGCCGGCATCCTCACCCTCTCCGGCGCCATCGTCAGCCTCACACTGCTCACCTCCTGGGCCGGTGCGCAGTACGCCTGGACCTCCCCGCGGATCATCGGCCTCGGCGTGACCGCGGTCCTGTGCCTCGCCCTGTTCATCGCGGCCGAGTCCCGCGCCGTCGAACCGATCGTGCCTCTGCGCCTGTTCAAGGACTCGACGTTCACCCTGTCACTGACCGGCACCATCATCTGCGGCGTCGTCTTCGTCGGCTCCGTCAACTTCCTCGCCCTGTACGTCCAGGTCGTCACCGGCGCCAGCCCCACCACCTCGGGCTTCGTGCTGCTGCCCATGATGCTCGGCCTGGTGCTCTCCTCCGTCGGCTCCAGCAAGAGCATCCGCAAGACCGGCAAGTACAAGATCTTCCCCGTGCTGAGCATGGCCCTCGGCATCGTCGGCGCACTGCTGCTGTCCACCATGGACGCCTCGACCCCGCGCGCCGTATCCGTCCTGTACATGGTGGTCTTCGGCTTCGCCTCCGGCATGTCCGCCCAGGTCTTCACCCAGGCCGCGCAGAACACCGCGCCGCCCGAGGGCCTCGGCGCCGTCTCCGGCGTCGCGACCTTCGGCCGCTCCTTCGGCACCTCGATCGGCATCTCGCTGTTCGCATCGATCTTCTACGGCCGCCTCACCGACGAAATCACCGCACACGTCCCGGCCGGCGCCCTGCGCGGTGTCGACCACAACTCGCTGTCGTCCCAGTCCGTCCTCGACTCGCTGGCCGCCCCCGTACGCCACGCCGTCGAGCAGGCCTACGCCGCAGCACTCACCCCGGTGTTCGTCATCGCGGTGCCCATCCTCGCGGTCGGCCTCCTGGTCACGCTGTGCATGAAAAACCTCAAGCTACGCTCGCAGCACCACGGCGACGCCGGGCGTGAGCCCGCCTCCACCACCGGCCCGGCGCCCGCCGGAGCCTCCCCCGAAGCGGCCTGATCACGCGAATCCCCCGAGCCTGATCCAGGCCGAAGGGCCGCCCTCCCCGCCACCCGTGCGGGAGGGCGGCCCTTCCCCATGCCGCACCGTTCCTGACGTACGGCCCCCTTTTCCTGCCCGCGACATTCCTGCCCGCGCCGAGCACGACCGAGGCGCTGCAGGCTGCTTCGAGCCGAACTCCACGCGCACACGCCATTGTCGGGCGAGGACCGCAGCGGTTCCCACGGCTTGCCAGGAGGCTCGCGTGACACTGACCGACGACCGTACGACAGCCACGGCGGTCGACCCCGGACCGCTGATCAAGCTGACCATCGCCGACTGCGCGGCCAAGGTGCTGCACAGCGCCGTGACACTCGGCGTGTTCGGGGCATTCACCAAGGGCCCGGCCGACGCGGACGACATCGCCGCCGCCACCGGCCTGCACCCGCGCATCGGCGCGTCGGCGCGGTCGCCCTGACCGGCGCCGTCGCCACGACCGCAGTCGCCCTCGGCATCTTCCCGCTGTTCGCGGTGCTGGCCCTGCTGGGCCTGGCCACCGTGTGCCTGCCCTTTCTCTACCTGCGCGCACTGAGCCGCCGCAGCGCCCTCGAACGCAACCGGCTGGGCGCCTTCACCGCAGTCATGGCCGCCTCGGCAGCCTTCTGGACCATCTTCGCTCAGAGCGGTTCCGTCCTGTCACTCTTCGCCGCGCACCACACCGGCCGCGTTGCCCTCGGCTTCACGGTCCCCGCGAGCTGGCTGCAGTCCGTGCACCCGCTGTTCATCCTGCTCCCGGCACCCTTCGTGCGCCGGCTGCCCACGACGACGATCACCGAGTTCGCCGGAGCCCTGGCCGCGGCCGGCCTGAGCTTCTGCGTCATGGCTCTGGCCGCCCTGCTCGCTCGTGCCGGCGACGTATCGATGGCCTGGCTGATCGCCGTCTACCTGCTGTACTCGCTGGGCGTGATCGTGCTTGCCCCGGTCGGCCGGGCACTGGCCGCAGCCGTCGCCCCACCCGGCTACATCAACCGATTCCTGGCGCTGAACGGCATGTTCGCCGCCGTCGGGGTCGTCCTCGGCGGCCAGTTCTACCGCCTGACGGCCGTACTGCCCCTGCCCGCCTACTTCCCGGCGCTGGCCGGGATCGCCCTGGCAACCGCCGTGGCCGTGGCCGCCGCCACCCGCCGCCTGACCCCCCACCTGCCGCCTGCCCCCTACCTGGCCGTCTGACCACCGCGGGCCCGCGCACCAGCACCGGCAGCGCGAGGCGGACAAGCCGCGAGGGCCCTCGCGGATTCACCAACAGCATCCGAGCCGGCAGGGCCCCCGCGGCAAAAACAGCAGAGGAGCGCCGGGATGCCGCCCTCGACGAGCAGCATCCCGGCCAACATGGCTTACCGTCTGCTGACGACCCGGCGGCTCGGCCTCACCTCAGGTGCCGGGTGAAGAACTGGGCCGCGGCGTCCCCCGCGAACTGCGGGACGCCGGTATGCCCGCCCATATTGGCGTACAGGGACTTCTCCTTGGAACCGAACGCGTCGAACAGGTCCAGGGCCGCCTGCCGGTCGTTCCCCTCGTCGTCCCACTGCAGCAGGACGTGCAGCGGAATGGTGACCTGGCGGGCCTCCTCGAATACGGCGCGAGGCACGAAACTCCCGGCGAAGAATCCGGCGGCCACGATGCGCGGCTCGACCACCGCAAGGCGAACGCCGATGGAGATCACTCCCCCCGAGTACCCGACCGGGCCCCCGATCCCGGGCAGCGACAGGAGGGCGTCAAGGGCGGCCTGCCATTCAGGGACCGCCTTGTCGACGAGCGGGAGGACGAGAGCGTCGATGATCTCGTCGCTGACCGGCTCGCCGGCCTCCACAGCCCGGCGCAGGTCGGCACGGGCCTGCTCGACGGCGGCCCAACGGGGCCGGTCACCGCTCCCAGGAAGCTCAATGGTGGCCGCGGCGAAGCCGTCCGCCACGGCGTGCCGGGCCCGCGCCACCAGCCGGGGGTACATCTTGTGCAGCCCGAGCGGAGGGTGGCCGAGCAGAATCAGCGGCACCGGCGCGGACGCGGACGCAGGCGTCCACAGGATGCCGGGGATCTCACCGAGGGTGAACTTGCGCTCGAGGACAGCGTCGTCGAGACGCTGTTCAGAAGTGAAATGCATGGTCGTGCCTTTCAGGAGGGCTCAGAACGGCGCTCCCGGACGACCTATCGCCCGGCCGTGACCCCGGAGGGAAGCACCCAAGTGAATACGTTCACGGGTACCACCCCCTCGCTCTCCGGCACGGCCACCGGAAAGGTAGCAGTGGCCACCCTGGTCCGCCAAACGGGTTTTTCTCGCGAGGACCCCGTGGCCGGATACCAAGGAGCCGGAACACTACGCAGAGCTACTGGGCCGTGTCTCTCAACTTCGTAACCATGCGATGACCGCCGCCAGCGCGGCTGCTGAGCGATAGACGATCGAGAGTTTGCCGTAGCGGGTCGCCGGGCCCCGCCACTGCTTGAGCAGGCTGAAAGATCGTTCCACGACGTTCCTGCGCTTGTAGGTCTCGGTGTCCAGAGTGCGGGGTCGTCCGCCGTCGCGGCCCTTTCTCTTGCGGTTGGCCAGCTGATCGGCGCGTTGGGCGATCACAGCGCGGATGCCACGGGCCGCGAGGTCAGCGCGGACCTGCTTGGAGGAGTACGCCTTATCTGCGGGCAGAGCGTCCGGCGTGGTGCGCGGCCTGCCGCGGCCGAGTCGCGTGACCCGGATGTCGCCCAGCAAGAGGGGGAGGACCTGCGCGTCGTGGACCTGGCCCGGCATGACTACAACTGCCAGCGGGCGGTCGTCGCCGTCTACGGCGTGATGGATTTTGGTTGTCAGGCCTCCGCGGGATGGGCAATTCGTCTCCTTCAAACGCCCTCTCAGGCCTTCCAGTTCAGTACGGTTGGCTTTCGCCGCTGTGCAGTCGCTGACTTACCAGAAGGCTCTGGCCTGCTCCTGCGGGAGCTCGCAGAAGAAGGTGGCCGCGTTCTTCAGCTCGGTCTCGGCCGGTGCCACAGCGCAACCTGACGCCGATGGGCCTGAAGGCCGCCTCCTGCGAGCTGGGCCGGCCCGCGACTATGAGACCCGGCCTGCCAGCCCCGAGGCCATGATCCACATCGCCTCGATCGGCAACCTCACCAGGCGCATAACGGACGAAACGAGGCGTTGAGCAGGCCGGCCGCCCCGGCGAGGATCATCGTGGAGATGTACGGAGACCGCGCCAACTGCTCGGCTTTGAGCTCGCTGAGTATGTCCGGGGTGTTCTTGAGCAGGACGTGGCGGTCGCCGGCGCTGACGATGATGCTGTCAGCGCCTGGTGGGTGGTGCAGGTCTGCCCCATGTCCGGGGTCGAGGTCGGGCCTTGAGCTGACGTGTTGCCGGGCGGGTGGCTTGTTCGGTCTTGAGTGGCCCGGTGAATGCCGCCTCCCGCACCGTCGCCGTTCCCAAGCCGTCACCACCACCGGCGGCCACCCCGTCCATAGCCACATCCGCCGCAACCGGCGCCCCGCGGCTCCTGCGCGACCTGGACACGCCGGACTGGGCGAGGACGACGACAGCGAGGGCTGAACCCTGTACCTCGTTCGCGTCGAACACCGACGCTTGGAAGGCCAAGCGGCCGCCCCGGGAACAGATGCTCCGGCCAGCACAGTTGCATCGACTGAGGGACCGGCGCCGCACGGGCGGGGAACACGGAGACCACAAGGCCTCCGCCCCACCAGGATCCGGGCCCCGAGGTCGCGGTACGCCCGCCGCGCACTCGGACCAAGACGTATTTCTGCAGGAGGACTGTTTCATGACTGACCGGCCCTTGACGCTCATGGCAGTACACGCCCACCCCGACGACGAAGCCACCGGAACCGGAGGGGTCCTCGCGCGGTACGCGGCGGAAGGCATCCGCACGGTTCTCGTGACGTGTACCGACGGCGGTTGCGGTGACGGACCGGGTGGGGTCAAGCCGGGCGATCCCGGGCACGATCCGGCGGCGGTCGCCTTGATGCGCCGTCAAGAACTTGAGGCGAGCTGTGACGTCCTGAAGGTCAGCGATCTGGAGATGCTGGACTATGCAGACTCCGGGATGATGGGCTGGCCGGGCAACGACGCCCCCGGATCCTTCTGGCAGACCCCCGTGGAGGAAGGCGCGGCCCGACTCGCGGAAATCATGCGGCACTACCGACCTGATGTGGTCGTCACCTACGACGAGAACGGCTTCTACGGCCACCCCGACCACATCCAGGCCCACCGCGTCACGATGGCGGCGCTGGAAATGACCGCGCTGACACCGAAGGTGTACTGGACCACGATGCCCCGCTCGGGGATGCAGCGGTTCGGTGAAATCATGCGTGAGTTTCATCCGGACATGCCGGAGCCGGATCCTGCCGAGGCCGCCGCGATGGCCGAGATCGGCCTCCCCGACGATGAGATCACCACGTGGGTGGACACCACCGCGTTCAGCGGTCAGAAGTTCGACGCGTTGGCCGCGCACGCCAGTCAGGGCGAGAACATCTTCTTCCTCAAGATGGGCAAGGAGAGGTTCGGCGAGTTTATGGGCATGGAGACCTTCGTACGTGTCCAGGACGCCACCGGCGCGGCCATACCCGAGAACGATCTCTTCGCCGGACTGCGCTGATCCGCCCGTCCGACCGGCCGGGAACACGCATCGACCGCACGGCGCGATCGAGCGGATCACACACCCGGAGGCTTGCCCACACGAGTTCCGTTCCGGCACGCGCTGCTCTCGCATCCGTTGCCCAACCCGCTGATCCGCACGATCGGTGCGTTCTCTCGCACGGGCTGCGGAACCTGATTGCGGCGGGGCCGGCGGCGGGTACTCGCTGATCCCGGAGCAGCACCGGGCCGCTTCCTGGACGTCCGGCGGCTACGGCGGCCGGGGCGGCTCGGATGAAGCGACGCCGACTCCGCCGTCCTGGGGCGCACTCCATGCCGAGTTGGAGGCCGCGAGCGTCGGGCGGTCGGCGCTGCGCAACTGCACCGGTGACGACGGGCTGTGTGAGAGCCTGCCGTCATCGGTGAGGACCGGTGCGGCGAGCACCTGGGCTGGGAAATCTGCCCGCAGCGCGCCACCAGCTACCGGCGTCCCGGCTACGAGGCGTGCGACCGGTGCCAGGACGCCGGAACCTTGCCCGGCACCGGGGTCACGCCGCGCCTGCCCCGTTCTGGGTCCCTGTACGGCCGTCTCCCGGGCTTTCACCCCACCCGTGGTCTCCCCCTTTGGGTGGGGCGGGGCCCGGTCGGCCGTCAGACGGGCGTACGGCGCCTTTGGCTGGCTCCGGCGGGGTCGCCCGCCCGTTCAAGCAGGCTCCTGGACAGGTGGTCCGACGATGCCCGGCACTCTCGCGCGCATCCGGCGCGCCGCACTCGATGTCCCGCACGGCACCGGCGCGCGCGTCGCCCAGCCACCCCTTGACCAGGTTCGGCCGGGCCCGTGTTTCTCCTTGACCAGGTTTGCCACCCGGCACGTTTCCCTTTGACACAGCACGTCCCGGCCGCCGATCATGTCGAGGTCAACGGGGTGTGTGATAAAGGACCCGCTGCCGCGCGCACCTGGTGCGGTGGCGCGCACCGTGTTTCCGAATGGTTCGGTGAAGCCACCGTGCGGGCGCTGGAGCTGCTCCGCGATCTCGACGACTTCTTCGGCTGGGACATCAAACTCGCGATCGACGCGGCACTCGTTGCTCCGCAGGCGACGTTTCCGCCGCCGCGCGACTAGGGCGCGTATCGAGTCGTGATCAATGGGCGGTCCGGGTGAGGTCCTTGAGTCAGATCATTGAGGCGCGCAGGTGAAGGCCGGCGAGGTAGCTATCCGGGGTCTTGTCGTACCGGGTGGCGATGCCTCGCCAGGCCTTGAGCTTGTTGATCAGGCGCTCGACGGTGTTCCGCTCCTTGTAGAGGTCAGCGTCGTGGCCAATGGGCCGGCCGCCCCTGGAGCCCTTCTTCTTCCGGTTCGCGGCCTGGTCCTTCTTCTCGGGGATGACTGCCTTGATGCCTCGATTGCGCAGGTGGGCCCGGTTGCCGCGGGACGAGTAACCCTTGTCCCCGGCGACCGCGTCAGGCCGGGTGCGGGGACGACCGACGGACCCGGACCTTGTTGAGCACGGGGATGAATTGCGGGCTGTCCGCGGCCTGCCCCGCAGTCAGGACGAACGCCAGCGGGCGGCACTTGCGGTCGGCGGCGAGGTGGACCTTGCTGGTCTGCCCACCCCGCGAGCGTCCCAGGAGGGCGGCCTTCAGCCGAAGCTTTCGTCGGCGCCGGATGCGTCGCTGCTCTTCCCGCTGGGGATCTCCTTCAGCGCCCTGCCCGATTTGTTCCTCGGAGCTGCCCCCTTTGACCTGGCCTTCTCTTCCTCAGCCGCGCCCTTCTCCGAGGCGGTAAGGACGTCCTCGCCCAGGTGCATCCCGGCCGCGTCGTGGTGAGCGCGCGCGGTGGTGGAGTCGATGCTGACCAGCGACAGGTCCGCCTCGCCCCGCTTCGCGGCTTCCGCGATCACACCTCCAGCAGGGCCTCGAAGACGCCTGCGTCACGCCACTGCCGGAAGCGGTTGTGCACGGTGGACCAGGCGCCGAATGCCTGCGGCTCTCTTGCCACTGCCCGCCGGTCTTGAACCGCCAGATCACGCCTTCGAACTGCTGCCGCAGCCGCTCGGGGTACGGGCCGTATCCGCCGACCGGCAGGTACGGCCCTATGAACCCCCACTCCTCATCCGTCAGTTGCACGCGCGTCACGCAAGACGATCTACCGGTTCAGGCCCCGCTGCGAGGGCGAATCCCGCAGATTGAGCACGAATCGATACGCGCCCTGGACACCCTGACTGTGGACGACGGGCGGCTCGCGCCCCGCCGCCGTCGGCGGGCCGGTAACCCGCCTACCGCCAGTCGAGGCGCCCGTCGATCACGCGCGGCGCGTTGTCGTCCCGGAAGCCCCGCCACTCGCACAGCGCGTTGGCGACCTCGGTCAGGTAGGCGGCGAATGTAGCCTCCCCCGGGTTCGGAAGTTCAGCCTCGGCGTAGTCGCCGAGCAGCCCGTACCCCTGGCCGGGGGTGCAATCGACAAAGCTGCCGTAGAAGCCGTCCGGGTCGATGGTGGTGATTGGCAGGTACCGCTGTCCAGGCTCGTCATACAGGCGCACGGCCGCGACCGGGCCCTCGAACCACGCTCCCAGGTTCTCCAAGGGGCCGACCCCCTCACCACCGGGCAGGAAGTACCCGGTCGGGTCGGGGGCATCGCGGGATGTGGGCCAGTCGAAATCCGAGGCTGGCCCGGTGCCATTGCGCACCAGATAAAAGGCGTGCACATCGGCCGGGACCGCCAAGTCGAGATCCTGCTCCAGCGAGCGGAGCTCGCCCTCCGTCGCGGGCGCGGGCAACCGCTGGAAGGTACGGGGCGCATGCTCTTCAACCATGTCTCGATCCGCGCCCAGGCGACGAGGGTCTGTTCAGCACGTATCTGATCATCGGTCATAGCCCGGACCATAGCCGTGAGGGATGACCAAGGCCGGGAAGTTAGCGTTTTCGCAGGTCACGCAAGGCCGTTGAAGGTTCGAGGCGAAAGCACAACGGAGCTCGTTGATACAGGCAGTCGACCAAGACAGCTTGTACGTGAGGAGCTCCGTTGCGAGTTCATTTTGCCCTGCCGTCCGCGCTGACGGCCATCACCCGTACGGTGACCGTGGCCGCGGGACGGTTCGCACCAGGCCACTTGGGAGAACTGACCGCTGTGGTTTCGTTCGAGCTGGTGGACGCGGTTCTGGCACAGACGCGGACGGTGCAGCGGCGGCTGCGTGATCTTCCGTCGCGGGTCGGGATGTACTTCCTGCTCGCGATGTGCCTGTTCCCCGAGGTTGGCTACCGGCTGGTCTGGGACAAGCTCACCGGCGGCCTGGCCGGGATGCCGGTGGCCCAGCCGAGCGCGAAGGCCCTGCGGGATCTGCGGCGTCGGCTTGGGGCCGCGCCGGTGCGGTCACTGTTCGAGGTGCTTGCAGGTCCGCTGGCTCGCCCGACGACACCGGGGGTGCGCTTCGGCGCTTACCGGACGGTGTCCTTCGACGGCTGCAGCTCGCTACGGGTACCCGATTCGCCCCGCAACCGGGCCTGGCTCGGGCGAACGGCCCATCACGGCTATCCCACGCTGGAGCTGATGCCGCTGGTCGAGACCGGGACCAGGTCCCTGATCGGCGCGGTCTTCGGTCCCACCGACGAGGGTGAGACCGCCTATGCCCGTCGGCTGCTGCACCTGCTGGGGCCGGACATGCTGGTGCTGTGGGACAAGGGCTTCGACGCCAACGCCTTCCTCGCCCAGGTGAGCGCGACCGGCGCGAAGGTCCTGGGCCGACTCCGCAGCAACCGGCGCACCCCGGTCCTGGCCCGCCTGGACGACGGCTCCTACCTGTCGGTGATTGGCACCGTCAAGGTCCGGATCATCGACGCCGAGATCACGGTGACCTGCGCCGACGGCACCGTGTTCACCGGCTCCTACCGGTTGGCCACCACCTTGACAGACGCGCGCCGGCACCCCGCAGCGGCGCTCGTCAGCCTCTATCACGAGCGCTGGGAACACGAGAGTGCGTACTACGCGCTCCGCCACACGATCCTGGCCGGCCGGAACTTTCGGTCGGGCGATCGGGCCGGTCTCGAACAGGAGGTGTGGGCCCTGCTCACGCTCTACCAGGCCCTACGGGCCGTGATGGTCGAGGCCGCCGAGTCCCTCCCCGGCACCGACCCCGACCGCTGCAGTTTCACCGTGGCTCTCCAGACCGCCCGCGACCAGGTCGTCCAGGCCACAGGGATCGTCCCGGACGAGCCCGGCTCCCTCGGGTTGATCGGCCAGCGAGTGCTGGCCCGACTCCTTGCGCCCCGCCGTCACCGAGCGAGCATCCGCAAGGTCAAGTCACCCATCTCCCGCTACAGCGAGCGACGTGACGACGGCCGCCCCGACCGCAGCCGCACCATCACCGAGCTCACCGTCACCGTCCTCGAACCCGACCCCGAACAGCAGCCTTTGCCCACGGTCTCCCGCGACGACCGCCACACCGTCCCGACCCAACGCCGACGGCACCGCATCCTCGCGCTGCTGCAGGACGACCCGACCCGCCTATGGAGACCCGCGGAGATCGCCGCCCACTTCGGCGACATCACCCTGCACACCATGTATCGGCAGCTGTCCCGATGGGCCGAAACCGGGATTATCCACAAACTCGGTCCCGGCCTCTACGCAGCCACGGCCTGGACCTCAACGCCCTTGCCACCAGCGCAAACAGGCTAACTTCCCGGCCTTGGGGGAAGGCCCACCGGCCCCTGGCCGCTGACAAGGCCTCACCTGGACCATTCATAGATCACGACCCAGTATGCGCCCCAGGGCGTGTGTCGGAAGTGCTCTAGGTTGGCTCAAGTGAGTGCGCGGGGGCGGAGTTACCGATACGTCGGACCGGTCGAGCTGAAGACAGCAGTCCGGCCTGGCAGCGGCGGGTGCCGGATCAGCTCGGCGGCAGAGTTCGGCGGCTGGATTGCTGGGCGATCGGCGGCTGAGCTGGCCGAACCGTTCACCTTCGTGGTCGACACGGACGGTGTGCTTCGGCTGGCGCCGCGGCGAAGCGAGCACGTGGCCTGTGCCGGCGGAGGCATGGTTCTGAGTGCCGGCGAGATCGGCTTCGTGCGCGAGGCGGACTGGTGGGCCGTGGGCGAGGTCAGCAACCAGTCCACCAGTTACTGCCCGGACGTGACCTCCTGGTCGGCAGTCGCCCGTGCTCTGGACCGTGTGGGGCTCGGGCGGCCCTCCGGCTTCACCCACGAGGTGGTGTTCCGGCGGTGCCCTGACTGCCAGGAGCACAACATCGTGCGCGAGGACGACTTCGTCTGCGTCTTCTGCGGCAGCGATCTGCCGGAGACCTGGAACGTGGATCCCACCGCGTAACGGCCGAGGGTCACAGCCACTCGTTGATGGCAGCGACGAGGACAGTCGCCTCGTAGCGGACCGCGAGCTTGTCGTAGCGCGTGGCGACAGCGCGGTGCCTCTTGAGGCGATTGATCCCGCACTCGACCGCATGGCGCTCGCGGTAGTCGACCGGGTCGAAATGCGGTGGCCGACCGCCGCAGGAGCCGAGCTTCTGGCGGTTGCGCGCCTGGTCGGCCTTGTCCGGCATGGTGCAGCGGATCCCGCGGTGGCGCAGGTAGTCGCGGTTCCTGCGGGAGGCGTACGCCTTGTCCGCGCGGACCCGATCGGGGCGGACGCGTGGCGGGCCCGACCCGATGCGAGGCACGCGGACCTGCTCCAGCACGGGTTCGAACTGCGGCGAGTCTCCACGCTGGCCTGCCGTGATCACGATCGACATGGGCTTCTGACCTTGCTCGACGGCCAGGTGCAGCTTGGTGGTGAACCCACCGCGCGAGCGTCCCAATCTGTGATCACAGGGCTCGGTGAAGACACCGCCCGGTGGTTCCTTCTGCAGGTCACCCTGCGTGCGAGCCCCGACCGCATGCTGATGGGCGCGGCACACGGTTGAGTCGACGCTCAGATCCCACGTGGTCAAACCCTTCGCGTCGGCCAGGGACTGAAGCCGGGTAAGGATCCGCTGCCAGGTGCCATCGGCGGAAAAGCTCGTAGATCCGGCCCCACGGACCATACTCTACGGGCACGTCCCGCCACGGCACACCGGTCCGGACCCGGAACCATATGCCGTCGATCAGCAGCCGCCGGGGCCAGACGGGCGGCCGCCCCGCCTTCGCCCCCTTCGGTAACAACGGCTCCAACACCGCCCACTGCTCATCCGTGAGATCTCCCCGACCCATGAAGCGTGATTATTCACAGCCCAAGATCCACTTTCGATACACGGCCTGGAGCGGACGGCGACGGGGCCACGCCGGTATGCGCGTCGGCGCGGGGCGACGGATATGGATGGCGTCTGTCTTTCAGCCACAGCGCGGGACACATGCGGTGTCCACCAGCGCTGACGCCGCCGGACGGGCGGAATCGGGTCAACGTTTCCGTCCGCTCTGTCAGCTTATCCGCACCGGCCCTACGATTCGCATGCTTTCGCATCAAGGCGCCACCTGCTCATCGCTCTTCGCACGTGCCCTCCTTGCATCATTCACTGACATAGGAGCACCATGCGTCTCAAGAGAATCTCCCTGGCCGCTGTCGCCGTCTCAGCCGCGTCCGTCATGGGTGTCGTGATCCCGGCAGGCTCCGCGAGCGCGGCCCCGGCGCCCGCGCCCACCGCATCCGTGGCACCCGCAACGTCCCGTGCCGCAGCCACCGTGGCGGTGTACGTGTGGGGGACCGACGTGGCCGTCCGTGCTTACGAGTCGGCCAACAACTGCTTGAACCGCCCGTCCACCAGCTGCCGTCTGCTGGGCCGCGTCACTAAGGTCGCCGGTCAGGCCACCTGCCAGAAGCAGGGGCAGTCGGTCACCGCCGAGGGGACCACGAACGACTGGTGGACCTTCCTCGACCCGAACGGACCCGTCCCCGGTGGATGGGTCAGCAACATCTACATCCAGGGCGGACACAAGATCGATGGCGTGCCCGACTGCGCCTGACCGCAGAGCCACAGGTTGTTCCACCACGTGCCTGACCGCGGGCCGGAGATTTCGTGTCTCCGGCCCGCACGCTGAGCTGTTTCCAACCTGAATCACCCCGGATTCGATAGAAATGCCGCTTAGTTAGCGTTGCCGAGCGGGCTGTTGCAGCGCCGGCCGGTTGTCGGGCGCCGTCGTGTCGATGTCGCCCGCACGGTCATCGCCCAGATCCTCTTCGCCAGCAGGGGATCGTGCTCACCTTCCGCTCCACCGGCGCCGCCGCCGATGACCCTGCCCGTCCTGTGTCGTTGTCCGGCCTGGTCGGACAGCCGAGCATCGCTGTGGCGATCGGCAGATGATCGACGCGGTGCGCTACCTCGTCGACAACGGCATCAAGTGGCGGGCGACTCCCTCCGACTTCCCGCCCTGGCCGCGCGTGTACGCCTTCTTCGGCCGCTGGCGGGACACGGGGCTGGTGGCCGAACTGCATGACCTGCTGCGCGAGGTCGTCCGCGAAGCAGAGGGCCGCGGCGCGTGCTGGTCACGCCGGCCTCCACGACCGGCCGGGACGCCGCCCCTCATCTCAGTGCTGCAGTCGTGAGGAATGCCGCTTCTTCGGTAAGCGTCTTCAGGCTCGCGGCGCTGTCAGGAAACGACTTCTTCCACGCGGCGAGCCATTTCGCGCCCTGCTCCTCAGGTACGCCGCAGCCCACGAGAAACGCCAAGTACTGCTTCTGGTCGGCGGGGAGGGTCTCGCGGTCAACGATCCGGACGAGGGTGCTCAGCGACAGGTGGAGCGGCCCTCCACCCCAGTTCTGGACCTGGCGCAGCGGTGGGCATGCCGCCAGCGATGTACAGCAGGCTGCCGATCATCGGGAACACGGCCGTCGGCAGAACTTGGGCCACTGTCAGCCGGCTTGCTGCGCCCCCTCGCCCGGCCGCTGGGAGGCCGCAACGTTGGTGCGGCTGGGCTGGAGGGCTTCGAGAGGGCAGGGTCGGCGTCGTTCTTCGGTATGGGGAATTTCTTGGCCGGTCGATTGCCGAGGGGTGCGCCGGGTGAAGTCGGCGCACCCCTCAACTGGGAGCAACACGCCCTGAGATTGAAACAGTTGACGTTACGTCACCTACCGGCGACCAAAGTGTCCCAGGAGAGTGGTGGCGTTCCCGTAATCGACGCCACGGCCGACAGTCCCATTGATCCGGTTTTCCGGGGCATGTGCGGCACGTGCACCAATGAGGGGCGGCGGCGGCCAGGTCGTTGGCCCTTGCCCCGCAGAGGAGACCGTCACTGTACGTCTCCCGAGCTCGCCGTTCGACGTCGAATCGACGGGCTGCGCGAGGAGGTCGACCGCATCCAGGCCCAACTGGCCGCGGCCGAGCAGGAATGGCAGGGGTGGGCGATCGCCCGCAGGCGGGTCGACACGGTGCTGGCTCCGGACAGCGGCAACACCGCGGACGCAGAGGTCACTGAGGATCCGCGGCATGCGGCGAGGTCGAAGTCCCAGGTGCCAGTATGGCGTGAGGGCCTGGACTGGTCGGTGCTGTCGGTGGACTACCAGCGCATCCTTAAGGCGCTCGCGGACCGCCTCCGGCTGAGCCAGGGGCCTCTGACCTGCCGCGAGATGGCCGCAGCATTTCGGCATGGAAGTGGTGTCGGCACGGGTGGAAGCACCGGGGCGAAGGCGAAGCGGCAGGTGGCGCGCCCGTGACTCCTGCGGCGCGGCGGTGTGGGTGGGGCATGCGGGTGTGGCCGGCGGAATGAGCGGCTTGTTCATCCCTACGAACTTCTCACCTCACGGGTACCCACCTCCCTGATCATCTGATAGTAAACCTTCCTATCAGTGACTCCAACTGACCACCCCCCACACTCACTTGGAGGCCCCGTGGTCCACTCAGCCCACGACGCCGCAGACCGCTTCCCCACCTCGCGCCGTACGCTCCTCGCCCTGATCGGCGCGTCCTTGGTGGCAGTCCCGCTCCTGAACGCCCCGCACGTCGCGGCGTCCCCGGTGTCCGCCGAGGCGATCGGACTCGACGCCCCGGCGAAGAAGGAGATCGCCATGAAACTGGTGTCGAGCGCCGAGAACTCCTCCCTCGACTGGAAGGCCCAGTACAACTACATCGAGGACATCCGCGACGGCCGCGGCTACACCGCCGGCATCATCGGATTCTGTTCCGGCACCGGCGACATGCTCGACCTCGTGCAGCTCTACACCGACCGCAAGCCCGGCAACGTCCTCGCCAAGTACCTGCCGGCCCTGCGCCGGGTGAACGGCACCGACTCGCATGCCGGACTCGATCCGAACTTCCCCGTGGACTGGCGCAAGGCGGCACAGGACATGGCCTTCCAGCAGGCCCAGAACGACGAACGCGACCGGGTGTACTTCAACCCGGCCGTCCAGCAGGGCAAGGCCGACGGCCTGGGAGTTTTGGGGCAGTTCACGTACTACGACGCCATCGTCATGCACGGTGACGGCAGCGACCCCACGAGCTTCCGCAACATCCGCAAGCGCGCCCTGCGCACGGCGAGGCCACCGGCGCAGGGCGGCGGCGAGGTGGCATACCTGAACGCCTTCCTCGACGCGCGGGTCTGGGCCATGAAGCAGGAGGAGGCCCACAGCGACACCAGCCGGGTCGACACCGAACAACGGGTCTTCCTGCGCAAGGGCAACCTGAACCTCGACCCGCCGCTGGACTGGAAGGTGTACGGGGACAGCTACCACATCGGCTGACCAGTCCGCCCCTACGCGAACAGCGGCATGCTCGACGGCCGGAATCCGGCCGGGGACCGTGCCCGACCTCGACGCCGTCGCCGTCGGCCACCACGGCGGCGACGGCGTCCGCCAGAGAATCCAGGGCGGCCGACCGGGCCTCCGCAACGGCGGGGCTGGGCCACCGGGTCGCCGGGGACAGCGGTTTGATACCGCGTCTCCACAGCAGTCGACGGTACTTGTCGAAGTCGTAGCCGCGGTCGGCGAACAGACGCTTGGGCCTGCTGCGGGGCCGTCCACGCAGGCCGGGTATCGGCGGAATTGCGTCCAGCAGTGGGATCAACTCAGTTATGTCCTGACGGTTCCCTCCGGTCAGGGAAACGGCGAGCGGGGTGCCATGCCGGTCAACGATCACGTGGTGCTTGGAGCCTGGGCGGGCGCGGTCAACCGGCGATGGCCCGACATGATTCCCCCCTTTCATTGCTCTGATGTGTGAACCGTCGATCGCGCAGTCGTCCATCTCCAGCCTTCCGGCGGTCCGTAGTTCGGTCAGCAGTAGTTCATGCAGGCGCGGCCAGACGCCGGCCTTTGTCCAATCGCGCAATCGCCACCAACTGGTGACTCCTGAGCAACCGATCATCACTGCGGGCACGTCTCTCCAGGCCACCCCCTTGCGCAGGACGTACACGATGCCCGCCAGTGCCACACGGTCGGGAACACGCACTCGTCCGGGGGATCGGTGCCTGCGCGCCGGGGGTGCGGGAAGCAAGGGCGCGACACGCTTCCACAGGTCATCAGGAACAAGATCGTCAGTCACGTGTCGAGATTTCGGCCCGGTCAAAGTGACGTGAGTGATGCAGCGCCGGCCCGTCTCAAGCAGCGCGCCTTGCTTCGGCCGGGATGCGTGAGGACTGATGCCGTCGTCGATGATTTCCGTGGAGTTTCAGTACAACGATGCTGGTGGGAACGATGAGGATCATCAACGCACCGCAGCCGACGAGGCCGGCGGGGGCATTGGCCCGGTCGAGGAGGAAGCCTCCGAACGCGGCTCCAAGGGGGGAGGCTGTCAGGAGTACGGCGCTGCGCGCAGCCAGAACCGTGGTGAGCAAATCGGCGGGTGCACGGTCCTGGATCAGGGTGAAGGAGAGCGCGGAGTAGGGACCGTAGACGAGTCCGGCGAAAGCGAATCCGATCAGGGAAGGGAGGACGGTGTCCGTGAGGGCGAAAGGGAGCATGCCGATGCCGTGGCCCCCGATGATGCCGAGCATTGCCGGCCACAGGGGAAGCCGTCTGGCCGCGCCCAGGGCGAGAGCACCGATGACAGCTCCGATACCGAAGGCGGCCCAATAGGCGCCGAGCAGCCCCGCGCCCGCATCGAGGTTGCCGGCGACGAACAAGGGAAGGGCGACTTCGACGGGGCCAAAGGCGAGGTTGAACACCCAGGTCACGAGGAGCAGGCCGAGGAGTTCCGGCTGACGGCACAGAATCCTCAGCCCGCGCTCTGCCCCGCCGGTCGCAGGGGGCACCGGTGACCGGGGCAGGGTGGTGCGGCTGGTCTGGAGGGTGAGCACAGCGAACGTGGCGGCGTCGAGGCCGATGATCCATGCCGGGGATACCACTCCCACGAGAAGGCCCGCGAGAGCGGGGCCCGCGATGGTTGCGCTCCACAGACTGGTGCTGAGCACGCTGTTGGCCGCCAAGCGCTGGTCGTCAGCAAGCAGAGGGCCGAAGAGTGCGTGCTTGCCGGCCTTGCCCCAGGCATGAAGCAGCGAGGACGCGCCCAGGAGCCCGACATACACGGCCGGGGTGAGCAGCCCCGCCACATGCGCGAGCGGTACCGCCCCCAGCAGTACGGCCCGGAGCGCAGAGTCGGTGACCAGGAGCCGCCACGCGGGAAGCCGGCGCATCCACCTGCCCAGGATCAGTGCGCCCAGGGCGCCGGGCAGGACGTAGGAGGCGACAGCGATGCCGGCCAGCGCGCCTCGGCCGCCGTCGGGCCCCAGCGCGAGCGCGAGCCACGCGACGGCGACGACGGTCATGCCGTCGCCCAGATCGGACAACGCGAAGACCGGCATCAGCCTCCGAAAGGTGCGGTCGGCGAACAGGGAGCGGTAGGGGCCGGGCATCAGGCGTCCCGGTACTGCTGAGAACATGCAGGTCACAGTCGCGCTTCAAGCACACTTGAAGTCAAGGCCGAACAGAAACCAAGGAAGAGGCGGGCATGCGATATCTGCCCATCGGTGAGCTCGCGGACAAAGCCCGCGTGCGAGCTTCAGCGCTGCGCTACTGGGAGGAGCGCGGTCTGCTGCCCGGCGCGCGTCGCGAAGGAGGGCGCCGAGTATGGCCCGCGACCACAGTCCGCCGGGTCGCCCTGATCAAGATGGCGCAGCGGGCAGGGTTCACCCTCGCCGAGATCACGCAACTGCTGGCCGATGACACCACTCCGTCCGCTACCCGCCAGTGGCGGGACATGGCTACGCGCAAGCTGCCCGAACTCGATCGACACATCGCGCAGACTCAGGCTCTGCGGCAGGCAGTTGCGGACTGCCTGGAGTGCGGCTGCATGAAATTCGATCAGTGCGTACTACTCGATACCACCGACGCGGCGCCCTGACCGCAAGCACCCGACAGCCATCGACTCCCGACGCCCAACGCTCGCCTACATTTTGAAGCGGTCAGTTAGGCGTGTCCGGCGGATGGGACTGCGGCTGGAACGGTGAAGCGGGCCCTCTCACTACGATCGTGGGATGTTTGAGTACCACGGGTGGATCACGGTCAGGGAGACCGCGGCCGATGACGACGACGAGCCCCGGCTGCGGCAGATCGTCGATGAGCTTCGTCTTCGCATTGCCCAGATGGACAGCCCGTACTTGCTTGACCTCAGGTGGATGAATGGCGAGCCGTTCATCCACCTCGGCGGCTACTCCAATCACCGATCGTCGCCTGACGTGGTCGAACTGTTCGAGCATGTGGCCGCGGTAGCCCCTGGCTCCTACGGGCTCCTCCACGTTCGCGATGACGAGGAACCGGATCACGGGGACGATGTGCGCGTGCTAAAGCTCGTTCGAGGCATGGTTGCTGAACTCACTCCCGCTAGTGCTTGCTGACAACACCGGGTTTCTCGGGGAGATTGCCTATCTGCGAGGCCGTGTGTATGAGCAGCTCGGCCGGGCTGAGGAAGCTCTGAAGCAGTTCCAGACAGCGTTCCGGTACAACCCGACCCTGGGCGATGTGGCCCAGCGGGCGAAGGCGGTGGCCTCGCCTGCTACGCGTGTGCCCGCCCAGGGTGCTGGGGCTGTGCGGGAACGACGTGAGGACTCCTCCGGTGCCGCCTTGAGCGACGAGGAGCGTTCCGCATTACTGGACGAGGCGATGGCCGAACTGGACGGGATGGTCGGTCTGGCCCCGGTGAAACACCAGGTGCGGAGCCTGTCGGCACAACTGAGAATGGCGGCGGTGCGCAGGGTCCAGGGCCTGCCTGCGACACCGGCTCCACAGCACTTGGTATTTGCCGGGCCGCCCGGCACAGGCAAGACCACGGTCGCCCGCGTCGTGGGCAAGGTCTTCGCAGGGCTTGGCTTGCTGGCTCGAGGCCACGTCGTCGAGGCCCAGCGCGTTGACCTCGTGGGACAGCACCTCGGAGAGACGGCGATCAAGACGTCTAGGATCATCGACAAGAGCCCTGGACGGCGTTCTCTTCATCGACGAGGCGTACGCACTGTCCAACACCGGATACTCGGGCGGTGACGCCTTCGGCAAGGAAGCCCTACAGGTGCTCCTCAAGCGAGCTGAGGACGACAGGCGCCGCCTGGTTGTGGTTCTCGCCGGGTATCCGAACGAGATCGCTGATCTCCTGTCCACCAACCCGGGTCTCGCCTCCCGCTTCAATACTCGGGTGGATTTCCCCGCCTATTCGGCCGACGAGCTGGTGCTGATCGCGGAGTCGTTCCTGAGAGTCCAAGGCGATGCCCTCACCGACGAGGCAGCGGTTGCGCTGCGCACGTCATGTGACCTCGTCGTCACCAATGGCATGATCGACCGACTTGGTAATGGACGCTTCGCGCGCGAACTTGCACGGAAGGCTGCCGCAGTGCGGGACCTGCGGATCTACGACGAGCATGGCAGCTCTGGAGTCCCGTCGGAGTACGAGGTCACCACGCTGCACGCGGGTGATGTCATGGACGCGTACCAGGAACTCACTGGAAGCATTCCACCGAACCGCTGATCGAGTGATCGCGGCTGTCCCTACAGTCCGCAGGCACTCCGCACGACATTCGTAAGCGACTGTCCGAACCCAACGCCCACCAACGGAGAAACACCTGGTCAGGGGGCCGTGTGGGGCTCCGCCGCAGGTCAGGATCAGCCCGCAGGCATTCCGCTTCAATGTCTAGCCGGTGACTTACTTCACCCCCTCCGACACCCGGGACTCCGGCTACATCGAGACCGAGTACTTCGGGGTGTGCTTCCCCCACCGCTCCAGCTACGTCGACCTGATCTGCATCACACAGCGGTGGCTGTGCGACCTCTTGTGGGATCACATCGCTGAGGTGCTGCGCTCGCGCCGGGCAGGAATATCGCCAGGGCCTGACCCCGGGCGAGCTTGCATCGTTCATGAGCCTGTAACAGCTTGCTGACGCGGGCTCTGGGCTCTCGCGGATGGGCGTGTTCTGTCTTGCGGGTGTGGAGCGGTCCGAGTATCGATACGGGGGCGCACGGCCGCCTCCAGCTCCTGGCCAACCAGGGTCCGTCTTCAAAGATCATCGGATGGTGGATCATGGTCAGGTGATAGGTCGCCATGAACTCACAGATCAGGATTGGGAGTTACTCGCTCCGCTGATGCCTCGGGCTGCCGCGGGGCGGCCGCGCGCCGCAGACCGGCAGGTCGTCAACGGTATGGTCTACAAGATCCGGGCCGGTGTCTTTTGGCGTGACCTGCCAGAACGCTACGGACCGTGGAAAACGGTCTGCACCCGCTTTCGCCGCTACGCCCTCGACGGCGTGTTCACCCGGGCTCTGCAGCACATCCAGGCCCAAACGGATCCGCGTCCCGCGCACCGGCCCGGGCCGGCCTCGCTGCAGACCCGACCAGGTCATCGCAGACAAGGCCTACAGCTCGCGGGGCCTGCGCGCCTACCTCCGCAGACGCGATATCGCACACACCATCCCCGAGAAGAGGGACCAACAACGGCACCGGCACAACCGCGGCCGCCGCGGCGGCAGGCCGCCAGGATTCGACCGTGACATCTACCGACGACGGAACGTGGTTGAGCGCTGTTTCAACCGGCTCAAGGGCTTCCGCGGCATCGCCACCCGATACGAAAAGACCGCCACTTCCTACGAAGCAGCGGTCACTCTCGCGTCGTTCCTGCTCTGGGCAAGATCCGTTCGAAGACGGACCCTAGCGGCCGCGGGGGTCTCTGCGTGGGCGGACTTGAGACACTGCCGCGCTTTGGCAACGCCAGCGGCGCCGGGCTTCTAGGGTGTGGTGGCTGCGGTGCGGTAGACCTCAGCTGCCGTGACGGTGGCGGGGACACCGAGTTCGGCGGCGACCGCGGCGATCGCGCTGTCGCCGACGGCGAGGTCGGCTTGGCCGTCGATGGTGAAGTACGGTGCGATGAACCTCTCGCAGTGGGCTCGGACTTCATCCTCGGTCTGTCCGCCGAGGAACGTCCGCATGTGCCGCACGGTGGTGTCGGGGTCGTTGTGGATCACCTGCAGAGCGCGCCGGTGGGCTCGTACGACGGCCTGGGTCGCGGGGTCGTTCGGGGAGATGTAGGTGGGGTCGACGGCCACGCCCACCGTGGGGATCCGGAAGTGGTCGCCGACCCAGGCCAGCACCTGCCAGCCGTGCTCGGCGGCGACTGCCTCGGGCGCCATGGTGCTGCCGACGTAGGCGGCGTCGATCTTGCCCTCGCGCAGTCGGCGCAGGTCCATGCGGTAGTCGCCGGGGGAGCGGACGACAGTGTGGACGTCGCGGTCGGGGTCGAGGCCGGCCTGGTGCAGCACGATCCGGGCGAAGCACCCGGGTGGGGTGTGGGGGGCGTGTACCGCCAGTCGTTGGCCGGCCAGGTCCGTCAGGGAGGTCAGGCCGGGGCGGGCGAGGAACCAGAACAGCGGGTGGTGGGTGTTGACGTTGAGGGCGACCCACGGAATGCCGTCGGTCAGCCGGGACAGCAGTGCCCGGCCGAGCCCGATGGTGGCGCAGCGGCGCAGCCGTTCGATGTCCCAGGTGCAGCCGTCGCGCAGTGCGACGTGGACGCCCTCGTCGGCGTAGTAGTCCTCCTGGTCGGCGATGTAGGCGACCAGTTCCTCGTGCAGGCCTCGCCCGGCATAGGCGAGATCGATCGTATACATGGAGCTGTTCCTTGATCGTGTCATCGCCGCGCTGTCCTGTGCGGGCGCGGTACGGCGCGGCGTATGGTGCTGAGGTGACGGTGCGGCGGATACCGGTCGGGCTGTCAGTCCATCGACATTCCGCCGTTGACCGCGGCCGTGGTGCCGGTCATGAAGGTGTTGTCCTCGCCGGCGTAGAAGGCGACCGCTTGGGCGACATCGGCCGGGCGTGCCAGGCGGCCCACGGGGGTGAGGGCCACCTGCCGCTGCTTGATCTCCTCGTCGAGCGCGGACCCCATGCGGGTGTCCTCCACCGGGCCGGCTGCGACGATGTTGACCGTGATGCCCTGCGGGCCCAGTTCCTGGGCGAGGTAGCGGGCGAACTGCTCCAGGGCGGCCTTGGCCGCGCCCAGCGCGATCATGCCCGCCCGAGGCCGGCGGCTGAGGCCGGTACTGATGTAGATGATGCGTCCCCAGCCCTGTTCGCTCATGGCGGGCAGGACGGCCTTGGTGACCGCGAACGCCGCATACATCTCGGCGTCGATCTTGCCACCCAGTTCTTCCCACGTCATGTCCTGGAACGACTTGACCGCATACGGGATCAGCGCGTTGTGCACGAGCACGTCGATGCCGCCCCACGCCGCCTGGACCTGCTCGACCATGCTCTCGACGGCCGCTGCCTCGCGGACGTCGGCCTGCACGGCCATGGCCTGCCCGCCTGCGGCCTCGATGCCGGCCACGACCTCGTCGGCCGCCTTGGTGTTGCGGAGATAGTTGACCACCACGCGCATCCCTCGCACGGCAAGGAGACCCGCGGTGGCCGCACCGATTCCGCCGCTGGCACCTGTCACCAATGCCACCCTGCCGGTTGCCCCAGTCATGGGTCCACCTCCTGATCATCATCGCGGGCCGTCGGAATGACCGCCCGGAGTTGTCCGTCGTCGGTGCCGAAATGTGCTGGGCGGATCGCCCCGTAGAGCGCGGTGTCGACGGGCGCCCGCAGCAGATCGGCCGCGGTCCAGTCCAGTTCGCGCGGCAAATGCGAGTTGAGCAGCCGCTCCAACGCGCCGCGAGTGATCTAACTCAGCAGCTCAGGCGGCGCCGCCAGCAGTCCCCGACGGTGCCCGTCCCGGAACAGCTCGTCGAGCCGCCGGTAGACCACCGCGTCCACACGCTGCTCCACGTACTGGCGCAGCATCGCATCGCCCCGCCCCGTCGCAAGCTGAGCCGCGCCGATCCGCCCGAGCTCACTGCCTGCCGCGATCAGGAACCGCTGTACCCGCACACCGAACAGCTGCCCTTCCGTGTCCTCGGCCGCCGCCGCCAGCGTGCGCTCCACCTGCCGCGAACTGGCGGTCCAGTACCGCGGTCACCAGGCTGCGCTTATCCGGGAAATGGCGGTAGATCGTCTGCTTAATCATCCCGAGCTCACGAGCGAGATCGTCCATGCTCACCCGTGCGAGACCCGGCCCGAAGAACAACCGACCGGGCGCCTCCACGATCACGTCAGCACGCTGCTCGCCACCCTCGGAAACTTGGCAGGCGGGCTGCGGGAGTCCGTGGCAGCCTGTTTCCGACTGCTCGAAGGGGGGCGAAGCCTGAATCACCACTGGAGAGAGGACCTGGCATGCAGGCCGTCGTCGTTCGAGACCGCGCCGCCGGTGTCGAGGGAATGTCGCTGACGGAGGTGCCCTACCCCAACCTCGCCGAGAACGACGTCATCGTGCGCGTGCATGCTGCTGGGTTCACCCCGGGGGAACTCGCCTGGTCGGGAACATGGACGGATCGCGCCGGGCGCGACCGGACGCCGAGCGTGCCTGGACACGAGCCGTCGGGCATCGTTGCCGAACTCGGGTACGGCACCACCGGTCTCTCGGTGGGCCAGCGGGTGTTCGGGCTGGCCGACTGGACCCGGGACGGCTCGCTGGCCGAGTACACCGCGGTGGAGGCTCGCAATCTGGCCCCGCTTCCGGCGGACGTCGACCACACGGCGGCCGCCGCACTGCCGATCTCGGGGCTGACCGCCTGGCAGGCCCTGTTCGACCACGGTCGGCTTACCGCGGGGCAGACCGTCCTGGTCCACGGGGTCGCGGGCGGCGTGGGGTCGATCGCGGTGCAACTCGCGCGTGAGGCGGGGGCGCGGGTGATCGGCACGGGCCGGGCCGGCGACCGGGACACCGCTGTCGGGCTGGGCGTGGATGCCTTCGTGGATCTGCAGGCCGATCGGCTGGAGGGCGTCGGGGAGGTCGATCTGGTCCTCGACGTGATCGGCGGCGAGGTCCAGGAGCGCTCGGCCCCACTGGTGCGGGCCGGGGGCACGCTGGTCACCATCGCCTCGCCGCCCGAGGTCCGTCCGCGGGACGGCCGGGCCGTCTTCTTCGTCGTCGAGCCCGACCGTGCCCGGCTCGCGGACCTGGTCCAGCGGCTCAGGGACGGACGGCTCAAGCCGATCGTCGGCGACGTCAGGGCGCTGGCCGAGGCACCCGCCGCGTTCGCCCCCGGCCGCCACGCCCGCGGCAAGACCATCATCCGGGTCATGGACGGCGGATAACCGCCGGCAGGGCGCGCGGACGCCTGGCCCCCGGTCCGCCTTCACGGCCCAAAGCCCGGGCCGCACTTGCGCTGCTATGCCCGGTTCGTCATTTCCCTGCCATAGTCGCAGCTTTGGAAGATGGCGGGGATGGTTCTCACCGGCTCCTGTCGGGGTGTGGCGGGCGGCCGGCCTGCACGAGCAGGGCACGTACGGTGTCGGGGCACCCTCCGCATCAGTGGTGGCTCGGGTGCGCCACGGTTCCGCCCGAGGTCCGTGCCGGGTTCGGTGCAGTGGCGCAGGATGGTCTCCTTGCCGACGCCGTTGCACTGACATACCACGGCGGTCTCGGGTGCGACTTCGGCCGTCGGGCGGTCGGCGAGGTCGAGGAAGAGCAGGGTGCGGCGATCGGAGGGGACGGGTTCTTGGCGGTCGAAGAGCCGGATGACCCGGCCTGCGGCGCGGTTGTCGCCGAGCAGGATGGCGCCTGCCGGCCGATCCTCTGCGTGAGCCGTCAGGGGGACGGATGGCCGCTGTTGGTGATTCCTACGGCCAAGGCAGGACGGCTGTGTGCGCACCGCACGGTTACATGAGCTGGGACGTGGCCCCGTCCGCCCCTACCAAACGCGAGGGAGCAATGAGCGAAGCACGCGAGAACCAGGAACGCGGCACCTACGACGTGGTCGTGCTGGGCGCGGGCCCGGTGGGCGCGAACGTCGCCGACCGCGCCCGCGCCGCCGGCCTCACCGTGGCCGTCGTGGAACGTGAACTGGTCGGCGGCGAATGCGCCTACTGGGCCTGCGTCCCCAGCAAAGCACTGCTGCGGCCGGTCATCGCCCTCGCCGACGCCCACCGGGTGGACGGCGCCCGGCAGGCCGTCACCGATCGACCCGACACCGGCCGGGTCTTCACCCGCCGCAACCACTACGTCAATGACTGGGACGACACCGGACAGGCCGAGTGGGTGAAGTCCATCGGCGCCGACCTGTACCGCGGCCACGGCCGCCTCGACGGCCCCCGCCGCGCCACGGTCACCAGGGACGACGGAGCGCGCCTGACCCTCACCGCCCGACACGCGGTGGCCATCGCCACCGGCAGCCGACCGGCCCTGCCCGACATCCCCGGCATCGCCGAGTCCCGGCCTTGGACGAACCGGCACGGCACCGACTCCAGCACCGTGCCCGCCCGGCTCACCATCGTCGGAGGCGGGGGAGTCGGCGTAGAGATGGCCACCCTCTGGCAGGGCCTGGGCTCCCAGGTCACCCTGCTCGCCCGCCACCGCCTGATCCCCCGCATGGAACCCTTCGCGGGCGAGCTCATCGCGCGCAGCCTCACCGAGGCGGGTGCGGACGTGCGGATCGGCACCCAGGTCACCGCCGTGCACCGCCCAGACCCCACCGGGCCCGTCACCCTCACCCTTGACGACGGCAGCGAACTGCAGGCCGACGAGGTCATGTTCGCCACCGGCCGGACCCCCGCCACCGAGGACATCGGCCTGGACACGGTCGGCCTCACCCCCGGTGCATGGCTGAAGGTGGACACCACCGGCCTGGTCCGTGACGTCGACGGCACATGGCTGTACGCCCTCGGCGACGTCAACCACCAGGCCCTGCTCACCCACCAGGGCAAGTACCAGGCGCGGACCGCCGGCGACGCCATCGGCGCCCGCGCCGCAGGCCGCCCCCTCGACGACGGCCCGTGGGGAGACCACGCCACCACCGCCGACCAGCACGCCGTGCCCCAGGTCTTCTTCACCGACCCCGAGGCGGCCTCCGTTGGCCTGACCGCCGAACAGGCGGCCCAGGCCGGCCACCGCATCCACACCGTCGACCTCGACTTCAACGCCGCCCTGGGCGCCAACCTCTACGCCGACAACTACCCAGGCCACGCGCGGATGGTGGTCGACCTCGACCGGGAAGTCCTGCTCGGGGTGACCTTCGTCGGCCCCGGAGTCAGCGAACTGCTGCACTCGGCGACCGTCGCGGTCGCTGGCGAGGTCCCGCTCAAGCGACTCAGGCACGCCATCGCCTGCTTCCCGACCGTCAGCGAGATCTGGCTCTTCCTCCTCGCCGCCTACCGCAACCGCACCTGAGCACTCTCTGTGCGACTCCTACTCGACCGCCGCGTTCGCCTGTGAAACACGCGGTCGTCCGACGGTCCACCTGCGGCGATCACGTTTTCAACGACTGGGCATCTGAGAGGGCGTTAAGACGTCGCTTCTTATGGACGGCTGTCAACGTCACCGGAGGAAGCGAGCGGTGGAATGGAGTGGCCCGTTTGAGGGCTGGCTCAGTACGGTCGCCTGGTGTGCCCCTATGCCACCACTCGCCACAAGCTGCACTACGCGTGCGTGTCGTGTCAGCTTCAAGCGGCATGCTGAGCCGGGGCGGGAGCATGGCTGCCCGAACTGCGGCAGGCCACTGATGTGTGCTTGTCACGACTTTGCTCCGCCGCCGAGGCGGGACGTTCGCAGGTGGTCTGTGGTGGCTGCGGTCCTGGGTGAAGGTCTGCGCTACGAGGGGCGACCGGTCTGCGGGTGCAGCAGACCCGATCGTGGGCAGGAAGCGCAGCATCGTCACCGACACTCTCGGTCTCCTGCTGGCGGTGCTGGTTACCGCGGCGAGCGTCCAGGCCTCCGTGGCTGGCACCTGCCTGCTCGACCAGGTGGCCGCAGCCCACCCCACCATCCGCAAGGTCTGGGTCGACGGCGGCTACCGCCAAACACTTCGTCGAACACGCCGCCACCCTCGGTATCGACCTGGAAATTGTCCAACGCGCCCCCGGGACCAGGGGGTTCATGCCGATCCCGAAACGCTGGACGGTCGAGCGGACCTACGGCTGGCTAATGCTCCACCGCCGCTTGGCCCGCGACTATGAAAGCCTCCCCGCACGCTCCGAAGCCATGATCCACCTCGCGATGACCGACCTCATGGCCCGCCGGCTCACCGGCGAGAACACCATCTCGTGGCGCGATCCTACAAAGCCACACCAACCGCAGATTCCAGGATGAAACAACGGGAGAAAACGACCTCTGAGCACGTCCGAACCCCTCGCTTTATGACGGTTGCGAGGGGTGTGACCTGCTCGTCGACGTTGCGGGCGGCGGCGATGTACTGCCCGCCGCCGGCAGGCGGCGCGCAGCGACCCGCGGCTAGAAGGTGATCTTGACCTTGAGCGCCTCGCGCGCATCCATCGCCTTGTAACCCTCCGGCACTCCCGCCAGCTCGACCGTCCTGTCGAACACCGGCGACGGGTCGATGACCCCGCCCAGCACGTCCGCCAACAGTGCGGGAATGTAGTGGCGCGCCGGCGCCACCCCGCCCCGCACCGCGACATTGCGGTTGAACATCTGCTGGATGTCCACGCCCGCGCTGCCGCCGTGAGGCACGCCGACGTAGCCGACGGAGCCGCCGTCGCGGGTGATGGAGATCGCGGTTCGCATCGACTCCTCGGTGCCGACCGCCTCCAGGACCGCGTGCGCGCCCGAGCCGCCGGTCAGCTCCTTGACCGCCGCCACGGCTTCCGCACCGCGGGCCGGGACGACGTCGGTCGCGCCGAAGGTGCGCGCGATCGCGGTCCGCGACTCGTGCCGCCCCAGCGCGATGATCCGCTCCGCGCCGAGCCGGCGCGCGGCCAGTACGCCGCACAGGCCGACCGCGCCGTCGCCGACTACGGCGACCGTCGCGCCCGGACGGACGCCCGCGGACATGGCCGCATGGTGCCCGGTGGACATGACGTCGGACAGCGCCAGCACGGCCGTCAGCAGCCGCTCGTCCGAGCGGACCTCCGCGGGCAGCTTGACCAGCGTGCCGTCGGCGAACGGAACCCGGACCGCCTCGCCCTGCCCGCCGTCCGAACCCGGCTCACCCCAGAACCCGCCGTGCGGGCAGGAGGTGTGCAGGCCCTCGGCGCAGAACTCGCACACGCCGTCCGACCACACGAACGGCGCAACCACCAGGTCGCCTGGCCGGAAGCCGCGCACCTCGGAGCCGACTTCCTCGACCACGCCCAGGAACTCGTGCCCGATCCGCTGCCCCTTCTCCCGGGCGGCCACGCCGCGGTAGGCCCACAGGTCGCTGCCGCACACGCAGGCGAGTACGGTCCGCACCACCGCGTCGGCGGGACGCCGCAGCGCGGCGTCGGGGACCTCCTCGACTCGGACGTCGTTCGGGCCGTGAATGACGGTGGCGCGCATGCGTTCTCTGCTTTCGGTTCTCGCGAAGGGGCCGCCTCGTGAGCAGCCTCCGGATCAGGCGGCGGCCTGGGATCAGGGACGGCCTCGAAGGTGAAGGCCGACCACATTAAGACGCCCGCCGGGGCCACGATATTCCGCGCCTCACCGGGCCGGTCCCGCCTGCGCAGGGTGCGTCACGCGCCTCGCGCCCTCACCGGACAGCTCACTTCGAACCCACTCGCGCCCGAGGCCGCAAGCTGAGTTCAGTCAGTGGAGTAGGTATTGATCCACGAGAGGCCGCCGAGGTCGAGTTGGTGGCGGGCGCGGGTGACGGCGACGTAGGCGAGGCGGGCGTCGGTGTCGTTGACGGGTTCCGGGATGGGGCGTCCTTGCTCATCGTGCTGGTACGGCCCGCGGTGCTTACGCGTCCGCTGTGACCTTCTCGCCGGTCTGCGCATGGGCGGACTTATCACCTTCGGCAGCAACAGGAGCTTTCTCACCGGCCGCCGCATCGGCTGAGTACATGACCGAACCCTGCTGGGTGCTGCGGCGGGCGAGACCCTTCTTGCCCAAGGTCTCCAGGGTGTTGCGGACGGTCTGCATGCTGGTGCGCCGCTCGGGGTGGTCCTCCTGGAGCCGGGCGTGCACCTCGCCGGTCAGGTGCGGCTCGCCGGGCGTCTTGCCGAGGATGTTCAGCAGGAGTTCGCCCAGAGTCGGTCCGGCCTTCTCCTTCTTGCTCGCATCCGCCGGTGCGCCAGCCGCGGGCTTGGCGGCCGGCGCCTTCTTTGCCGCAGGCTTCTTCGCGGCCGTCTTCTTCGCTGGCCTTGGATGCGGCAGGCTTCCTCGCCGCCCGCTTTGCCGGTGCGCTCTTCTCGCCCTCGCCCACGCCGTCCTGGCGCGGCGCCGGGACCGCAGCAGGCGTCTTGGCCGGAGCAGCATCAACCCCGTCCGCGACCGCGACAGCAGGCTGCGCCTTGCGGCGACGCCGGGCGGGAGCCGGTGCCTGCTCGACCGCGGCCGCCTCATCCACCGCCACCACTTCCGAGGGCACCGCCTCGTCCGCCGGGGCTGCCTCGGGCGCCGACATCGCTGGCGCTGTCTCGGGGGCGGACGGCAACTGGGGCGGCGGGTGCCGTGGCGGGCGGGGAGGGGGCCGCAGGTGATGAGGCTGGCGCGGCCGGCGAGTTGGGCGCCGCGGACTCCGGTGAACAGGGGTGTGGCGGCGACAAGCGGCCTTCGCGTTCCAGTCCGTCTACGCCCACACACTCCATCTCGGTGGCCCCGCCGGCCTGGCCACACTGAAATGGATTCCAGGGGCCGCCAGCCCATGACCTTACGGCCGCCTCCTTCCCTTCACCCCTCCCGGGCCCCGAACTCTGGGCGAGGGCGAGGGCGAGGGCGAGGGCGAGGGCGAGGGCGAGGGCGAGGACGAGGGCGAGGGCGAGGACGAGGACGAGGACGGGGTCGGCGCAAGCCGTTCATGCCAACCCGGCAACAGCAGTGCAGGGTGGGGCCCGGCAGCCGGGTCCGGAAGCAGGAAGGCTCCGGTCAGAGGTTGCTGTCGGTGAGGCGTCCGCGGCGTACCACTTTCTCGGCCGTTTGGCCGTGCCGCCGTGCCAGGGCCTGGAAGGCTTCCCGCTCGCGTTGCCAGGCCAGGGCCCGCTCGGCTGCGGTCCGGTGGATGTACTCATCCGGGGACAGTCCCAGGACGGACGCGTGGGCGGCGATGGCGTCCCGCTCGCCGAGGGTGAGATCCACAACGGCCTCCTGGGGCTCTCGGTGCAGATGTCAGAGTTCGGCGCAGAGCTCACTGATGATCTGCTGGCCGCGCGGGTCGCCCATATCGGTCAGGGCCTGGGCGGCATCCTTGCACCAGTCGAGCCAGTCCGGGTCGCCCCGGTAGTCTCCGATCAGCTGGTGCAGCGCGCGAACTGCCGCCTCGGGGTCCAGGGTTGTGAGCCGGTTCGCCGCGTCGAGACGGTCGTCGAAAAGGATGTCCGCTTCGGCAAGGTAGGTGAAGGCGGAGCAGGCGCGTTCGTCCTCGGCAACCAGGAGCACGTCAGCGGCGCGTACCCGGACGGAGTCGTACAGGTAGGAGTCGTGGACGAGCCGGTGGCAGGCGTCTTTTCCCCGCTGCGGGTGGAGCTCCAGCAAGGACCTGGCAGCGAGGAGACGGTCGCTGAAATCCGGGCTGTGCGGGTCTTCGTTGAATTCCTCGTCCAAAAGCCGGTCGTCCGCCAGCGTCTCGAGCGCGGTGGTGCCCTCGTGGAGGTTCAGTTCCGCCAGCACGATCGCCGCCCAGACACGTGAGGTGGCGTCGTTGGCGGGATCCGTGCTCGCTGTTGCCATGGCCTGCACGGCCGCCTGGACCAACGGTTTCCACTGGTCGGCGAGCAGGGTGCCCAGGGACAGCTGGGTGGCGATCAACAGGCATCCGCGGATGTTGTCGGGCACCGCCCGGAGGCATCGACCCCGGGACCGCCTCGCCCACCGATCCCGCCACTGCGCTCTGGGACCTGGCCCGATTGTCGCGACGCGCCTCGGCGATGCGGCCCTGTCCGGCCGGTCGCTTCGGCCAGAGAGGCGAAGCAGCACTGTGGGCGTCCACGTTGGTGAGGTCCAGGTCCTTAACTGACTATGAGGCTGCGGTCGGTCAGCGGCGGGACTGCCGCAGCAGGCGGGCCCCGGCCCCGGGCCTGTCCGGCCTCGCCGCCCCGGCCACTGGCCCGACCAGGCGGCACGCCCGCCACTGGCCAACCCTGACCATGGCGGCGCCGGCGTCGACCGCAGACCTGTCCACGCCTGGTCAGGCGGGTGGGGCTGGGCGATGCGCTGGCCTGCTGTGGTCGGGCTTTGGCACTCATCTCAGCCCGACTTCCGTTGAGCTGTAGATCGGGAAGGCGTGGGCCGGGTTGGTGATGACGAAGATCCGGTGGATGTCGGGATTGGTGATCATCAGCCTGAGGGCATCGATGCGCGTACCCGATTCGCTTGCGGAGACCGACGAGGAGTCCGAGGCCGGTCGAGTTCATGAACGTCACCCTGGTCAGGTCGGTGATCAGACGGCGCTGACCTGTCAAAATCCTGTCGCCACGCAACGGGAGTGGCTGGAACTGAACCACTCTTCGTTGCCCCGGTGTTCCGTCCCGCGCCGAACTGGTGTGACCCCGCATGCCGCAGCCCGCCAGGCGCTCACGGCGTCTGGCGCCGATGGTCCGGGGGCGTCACTTGTTCGGTGCGGGGGAGAACGCGTAGAGCTTGTTGTTGTTGCCGGGGTAGCCGAGGCCGATGGCCGCGGTCTGGTAGCCGGAGCCCCAGTAGGCCGTGCCGTTGACGATGGCGGCACCGCCGGTGACCGCGCCGCCGCTGGCGAAGCGCCACTTGATCTTTCCGGTGGCGGCGTCGAGGGCGTACATGTTGGCGCCCTTGCCGGCCATCGAGCCCGCGTACACCACGCCGTTGGCCACGCTCATCGCGGCGTTGTCATAGGCGAGCTGCGGATCGGCGGTCTGCCAGAGGATCTTGCCGGTGGCCGCGTCCAGCGCTGCCCAGAACCCACCCGTGGTCGTCGACTTCTTGCCCGACGATGACACGATCGGGTACTTGACGTGGTTGAGGTTGCCGATGGAGACGAAGATGCGCCGACCGTCTGTGGCCGTGCCCCACATGATACCGCCGAGCAGACTGCCCGGGCCCGCCTCGGTGCTCCACACGACCTTGCCCGTCGCCGGGTCGAGCGCCCAGTACATGCCGCTCTTCTGGCCCGCGCCCAGCAGTTGGACGCGCTTGCCGTTCCGGACGGTGGTGAAGAGGTTGGGGCCGGCGCCGAAGTCGTAATCGGGGCCGTAGTGCCTGAAATTGGTCGAGGTGTCGCTCGCCAGGGTGCGTCGGACCCAGACGACCTTGCCGGTGCGCAGGCTGAGCGCCACGATCGCGTCGATGTGGTCGTCGGCCGCCACGGGCTTGCAGTTGGTCGCGATCGGGGACTTGCAGACTCCGGCGGGGACGCTTTCGTTGTTCCCCGTGGTGACGTACAGCAGGCCACGGGCCTTGTCCACGACCGGGGTGCTGCCCCAGATCGCGCCGCCGGTGTACCCCTTCGGCACCATGTACCGCTTCCACAACACCTTGCCGGTGTGGGCATCGAGCGCCAGGGCACTGCCGCGGAAGGTGGTGGGCTTGTTGATCGCCTCGGCTTTGGAGGAGACGCCGACGTACACGACGCCGTCGGCGACGACGGGCGACTGGGTGATGATGGCGGTCGGATCGGAGTCCACCTTGGTGCGCCACAACGGCTTGCCGGTGCGGGCGTCGAGGCTCATCACCTGGGCACCCGTCAGGAGCTTGTTGGTCTGCACTCCCGCGCCCAGGATGAGCCGACCCTGCCAGTAGGCCGGGCTGTTGCGCGAGATGTCGCCCTTGATGCCGCTGTAGCGGCTTATCGGGTTCTTCCAGACCACCTTGCCTGTGGCCGAGTTGACGGCCCACAGGTTGCCGCCGTAGTCGGGTACGTAGACAGTGCCCCGGACCACGGTAGGAGTCGCGGTGACGTTCCCTCCGGTGGTGAGGACCCAGCGGGGCTTGAGGGTGGACACTGTGGACGGACTGATGATGTTTTCGTGCGGGTTGTAGCGGGTGTCATGCAGGTTCTGGCCCGCGAACGGCCAGTCGGCGGCGGACGGTTCTTCGTAGACCGGCGTGCTTGCCGCGGTGCCGTGGGCGTATCCAGGTGCGGTCACTGCGACCAGTGCGACAACCGACGCCGCGGCCATCAGGCCCTGGGCCTGACCACGTCTGCCTGACGCAGTCGATATGCGTTTCATAAATGTCCTTGCCTTCCCGTTGGGTCGGACAACGAGTTCCGCGCCGTCCGGCAGGATCTCCATGCCTGCGGCCGCACCGGCGTGTGGATGGCGGGGAGGGTGTCGAGGATCGGGTTGGTGTGGTGGGAGACGGATGCAGATCCGGGAGTGGGCCAGGAGGGTGGTCAGGGTGCCGTCCGGGGCCGGAAACCGGAAGGTGGCCCTTGGTGGATGATGCGTGGCAGCCACTGCGGCTGCACCTCGGGCAGCGGGCAGTTGGCCATGATCGCGGCGACCTTCTGTGGCAGGCACCGCTGGTAGTACCGGCAATTGGCGGCGGGCCGGTAGGTATCTGTCATGTGCTCGTCCCAGCTGCCGCCGTTGGAGTGAAGGAAGACCATCAGGGTGCCCAGGCAGCCGCACCGGGCCTTGACCCAAGGCCGGGAAGTTAGCCTGTTTGCGCTGGTGGCAAGGGCGTTGAGGTCCAGGCCGTGGCTGCGTAGAGGCCGGGCCCGAGTTTGTGGATAATCCCGGTTTCGGCCCATCGGGACAGCTGCCGATACATGGTGTGCAGGGTGATGTCGCCGAAGTGGGCGGCGATCTCCGCGGGTCTCCATAGGCGGGTCGGGTCGTCCTGCAGCAGCGCGAGGATGCGGTGCCGTCGGCGTTGGGTCGGGACGGTGTGGCGGTCGTCGCGGGAGACCGTGGGCAAAGGCTGCTGTTCGGGGTCGGGTTCGAGGACGGTGACGGTGAGCTCGGTGATGGTGCGGCTGCGGTCGGGGCGGCCGTCGTCACGTCGCTCGCTGTAGCGGGAGATGGGTGACTTGACCTTGCGGATGCTCGCTCGGTGACGGCGGGGCGCAAGGAGTCGGGCCAGCACTCGCTGGCCGATCAACCCGAGGGAGCCGGGCTCGTCCGGGACGATCCCTGTGGCCTGGACGACCTGGTCGCGGGTGGTCTGGAGAGCCACGGTGAAACTGCAGCGGTCGGGGTCGGTGCCGGGGAGGGACTCGGCGGCCTCGACCATCACGGCCCGTAGGGCCTGGTAGAGCGTGAGCAGGGCCCACACCTCCTGTTCGAGACCGGCCCGATCGCCCGACCGAAAGTTCCGGCCGGCCAGGATCGTGTGGCGGAGCGCGTAGTACGCACTCTCGTGTTCCCAGCGCTCGTGATAGAGGCTGACGAGCGCCGCTGCGGGGTGCCGGCGCGCGTCTGTCAAGGTGGTGGCCAACCGGTAGGAGCCGGTGAACACGGTGCCGTCGGCGCAGGTCACCGTGATCTCGGCGTCGATGATCCGGACCTTGACGGTGCCAATCACCGACAGGTAGGAGCCGTCGTCCAGGCGGGCCAGGACCGGGGTGCGCCGGTTGCTGCGGAGTCGGCCCAGGACCTTCGCGCCGGTCGCGCTCACCTGGGCGAGGAAGGCGTTGGCGTCGAAGCCCTTGTCCCACAGCACCAGCATGTCCGGCCCCAGCAGGTGCAGCAGCCGACGGGCATAGGCGGTCTCACCCTCGTCGGTGGGACCGAAGACCGCGCCGATCAGGGACCTGGTCCCGGTCTCGACCAGCGTCATCAGCTCCAGCGTGGGATAGCCGTGATGGGCCGTTCGCCCGAGCCAGGCCCGGTTGCGGGGCGAATCGGGTACCCGTAGCGAGCTGCAGCCGTCGAAGGACACCGTCCGGTAAGCGCCGAAGCGCACCCCCGGTGTCGTCGGGCGAGCCAGCGGACCTGCAAGCACCTCGAACAGTGACCGCACCGGCGCGGCCCCAAGCCGACGCCGCAGATCCCGCAGGGCCTTCGCGCTCGGCTGGGCCACCGGCATCCCGGCCAGGCCGCCGGTGAGCTTGTCCCAGACCAGCCGGTAGCCAACCTCGGGGAACAGGCACATCGCGAGCAGGAAGTACATCCCGACCCGCGACGGAAGATCACGCAGCCGCCGCTGCACCGTCCGCGTCTGTGCCAGAACCGCGTCCACCAGCTCGAACGAAACCACAGCGGTCAGTTCTCCCAAGTGGCCTGGTGCGAACCGTCCCGCGGCCACGGTCACCGTACGGGTGATGGCCGTCAGCGCGGACTGCAGGGCAAAATGAACTCGCAACGGAGCTCCTCACGTACAAGCTGTCTTGGTCGACTGCCTGTATCAACGAGCTCCGTTGTGCTTTCGCCTCGAACCTTCAACGGCCTTGCGTGACCTGCGAAAACGCTAACTTCCCGGCCTTGGGCCTTGACCCTTGATCTTGGACACTGCGGGTGCCGAATAATCATCCGCCCTGGTCAAGCGGCGTGGTGGGACTCGTGGAGGGTGCCGCCGAGTCGATCTCGTCGGCGGATCTTCAGGTGTGTGATCTGTCCTGGTGCGGTGATCGGTTCGGGCAGTGAGCGGAGCGGGGCGGCTTGGCCCAGGGCCCGGTGAGGCCGGTGCCTGTTGTAGAAGGACTCGAACTCGCGTAGGGCGTGGAGCAGGTGACGCTGGTTCCAGATCAAGCTGTGGTCCAGCAGCTCGCGCCGGCAGGTCTGAATCCACCGTTCCATGATGGAGTTCATCCGGGGCATCCGGATGCCGCTGATGACGACCTCCAGCCCGGCATCGGCCAGCACCGCGTCGAAGGCCTGCGTGAACCTCGAGTCCCGGTCACGGATCAAGAACCTCAAGAGTTGGCGCAGCTTGTCGATCGGGAGGTGGTAGAGCAAACCGGCAAGGACTGCGCGGTCGGTGTCGGTGAACACGGGCTTGCCGACCTGGCGCTGCAGGACCAGCAGCTGGTGCCGCAGCGGAGGATCTCAATGTCTTTGTCCCGCTTGCTGACTCTGCTGCGTAATTCGGTTACTCAGGCTGCGAGTTGGTGGCTGAGGCGGGTGAGTCTGCTGGTCCGAGGGCTGAGCGCCGTGTGGCCGGGGTTCCAGTGGGCGTCGAGTCGGATGACGTTGAGGGCAGTGGCGGAGAAGGCGTGCTGGAGGCGGACCTTGGGCAGTCCGCGGTAGCGGGCCCGGCGGAGGCCGGTGACGTCGAGGGCCTGGTTGATGGTGCCCTCGATCCCAGCGCGGAGTGTGTACTTGTCCTTCCAGGTCTTCGTGATCTGCTCAGTTCGCGCTCTGGCCAGGGTCTCGTGGAGTTCTTGCGGCCGGAGGCTGAGGATGCGGGTGCCACGCGCGGAGGTGGTGCACTCGTCCTGGACGGGGCATGCGTGGCAGTCGGTGGGGGCGAACTGGACGACGATGGCGTCGCGGCCGTGCTGCCGGACGGGGAACCAGCCGGTGCTGGTGCGGCCCTGCGGGCAGCGGGCCTGGCGGGCCTTCCAATCGATACGGAAGGCGCTCTTCTGGAAGCCGGCGTCGGCCTTGGCCTGCGGTGAGTGGTCGAGGAGGGCCGGGGTGACCATGGTGATGCCGCGGCCGGCGGCGTCGTGGATCAGGTCGGCGGACGGGTAGCCGGCGTCGAGGTAGTGCTCGCCCGGCGTGAGGTCGCGGTCGGCGAGGTTTTGCTGGACGGGCCCGGTGGCCTTGACGTCTGGGACGCTTGCCTCAGTGGTGTAGACGTCCGTGATCAGCCGCAACGGCAGCACTTCGGCTTCGGCTTCGGCTTCGGCTTCGGCTTCGGCTTCGGCTTCGGCTTCGGCTTCGGCTTCGGCTTCGGCTTCGGCTTCGGCTTCGGCTTCGGCTTCGGCTTCGGCTTCGGCTTCGGCTTCGGTGGGAGTGTCGCAGGTTTCGGTGAGGTGGACCTTGTAGCCGAGCCAGAACAGATCGTCGCCCTTGGCCGCCCACCGCGCATCAGGGTCGTAGGGAGAGGCCAGGCGGAGATGGCCTGGCGGGACGCCCTCCTTGTCGGCTTCCCGCTTCACGATCACCTCCCGTCCCCGCGCGTCAGTGGATACGTAGTAGGTCTGCACGAGCATCCTGCGCAGGAACGCGACCGGCTCGATCTCCCGCAGCCATCCCGGCGCCCCGGGTGCCCAGACCGCCCGGCAGAGCGCCAGCGCGTCCTGCCCGAACACCACGGCCAGCCGGTCCCGCTTCGACTTCGACGACGGCATCGTCCACCCGTTGACGCGTTCCTCGTAGCGGTGCGCGAGCTCGGGAACGTCCACCGCGTCGGCCAGCCAGCCCGGAGCCGCGACCGCAAGCGCCTCCAAGGCTGCCCGTACGCTCTCACCCGCGAGTTCGGTTCGGTTCAGGTCACGGACCGCGCTGATCACATGGGTGGAGTCGGTGCGCTGCTTGCCACCGGCCCCGACCAGGCCCTGCTCGCGGCAGACGTCCACGAGCCGGTCGAACACCACCCGCTCCATGCCGTGCTCCACGAGCCGGGTCCTGAAGCGGGACAGCACGGTCGCGTCGAAACCGGTATCGGTCAGTTCCGCGCCGATCGCGTACTTCCAGTCGATCGCGCGGACTGCCATCGCAGCGGCCTGCCGGTCGGTCAGGTTCTCCGCGAACTGCAGCACCGTGACCAGCGATAACACCGCCGGCGGCAGGCCCGGCGCTCCACGGCGTCCGAACGCCCCGGTGAACGGCTCGTCCGCGAACACCTCGCCCAGCCGATCCCGCGCCCGCATCGCCAGTGTCCCGTGAGGGAACGCCGCCCGAGCGACAGCCACGGTCTGTGCCGGGATCTCTGGCAGCCCCTTCGGCTGCAACGACATCTGCTCCACCCCCTGCGGCCCACGACGCGACCAGGGCCACAGAAGCGATCATGCCGCACCCGCGACGCTCACTCAGTCGAATTACGCAGCAGAGTCCTTGCTCTTCGGTAGCAGGCGCAGGAGGGTGAAGGTGTTGGTCACGGCGAGGTAGGCCAGGCGCAGCAGCACGACAGGTCATGATGCCGCCCGACCGCCGTCCACGTGCACAGCACGGGCGCGAGCGGGGAGGCAGCGCGGAAGCCCCGTCGTCGACGATCAAGCTCCTGACCTCGCTGGATGATTTATCGGCAGCCGCAGAGTCGCAGCAGCACCGTCGATCATCATGCCGCGACGGCCGGCGGCCGCGCGAGGGCGTCGGCTCTGAGCGACCGCCGTCGAGGTCCCGTACACCCCGCACATCGGCTCCCACCAGGCCGGATGGGTTTTCGGCGAGGGCACGGTCCGGACCAGGCGGACCGCTTCGACCCCGCCACCCGCCGCACCCGCTGGATCCTGGCGCTCTCCCAGCCCGACTACGCCGCCCGCCGCGTGACCCGTCACGGCTGGGACGTCGGCCCCGAGAAGGCCCTCGCCCTGCTCACCGACAGCTGGATGCACCTGCTCGCAGACGGCGGGACGTAGTCACCACCGTCATCCCGGCAGTGGGAGCGAACCCGTCTCCCGGACACCGCGGCATTCGGCTTGGTGGGCGCATGGGTATCCGAAATATGAGCCCTGGGCGCCGACGTTAACCCCTCTATGAATGATTCATCCAGAGATGCCCTTTTCTCCCCGCTGCAGCGTGAGTCCTTTCGCAAGCTGCTGGCGGCCGAACGTGCTGGCACGAGCGTGCAGATCGCGGCGTTGAGCCGTGACTTCGATGGAATCATCGAGGCGAACGCCCTGGTCGCAACCGATGACGAGCACGATCCAGAGGGGTCGAGCACCGCCTTCGAGCGGGCCCATGTCGCCGCCATGCTGGCGCAGGCGCGCGACCATCTGGCCGATCTGGATCGGGCGCTGGAGCGGTTGGAGGAGGGCGACTACGGACGGTGCGAGGGCTGTGGCGAGCCGATCCCGACCCAACGCCTGGAGGTACGCCCGGCGGCGCGCACCTGCGTACGCTGTGCCGCAGGATGAGGCTTCCCGTGTACCGAACGCCGTCCGCGCACCCGCCTCCGAACCTGCGGGTGCCGACAATCCCGTCACCCATGCTGAGCTGCGGCGTCAGGGTCACGATGTGATCGCATCGAAGGTGCTGGTGAGCCCGCCGGCGCACGTTTGGGAAGCGTGGCGTCCTGACCGGGCAGTTCGAAGACCACCACGCCCGGCTGCTGCGGGTGCTGCTGTCCACCGTCGACCACCTGACCGCACAGATCGACGAACTCGACCGGATGATCGTCCGGACGCTGGAGGAGATCACCACCTCGCCAGGCAGCACAGGCATCGGGGACGAGTCCGCTGCGGTCAGTGCGCGGACTCTGGCCGAGAAGCTGGACGCCGTCCCCGGGACCGGGCCGGCCACCGCGCAGATCATCCTCGCCGAGATCGGCGCGGACATGAGCCGCTTCCCCACCCCCGATCACCTGGTGTCCTGGGCCAAGTTGTGCCCCCGCACGATCCAGTCCGGAGCGAAGAACACCTCGGGGCCGGCCGGGCAGGGAAACCCCTGGCGCAAGGGCGCTCTCGGTGAGGCCGCCAACGCCGCCGCTCGCACCGACACCTTCCTCGGCGCTCGCTACCGGCGCATCGTCAAACGCCGCGGCCATGCCAAAGCTCTGGTCGCCGTCGCCCGCTCGATGCTCGTGATCGCCTGGCACCTGATCAACGACCCGGACGCCTCCTACCAGGAGCTCGGTGCCGACTGGCACCGCCGCCATCTCGACCCCGCCCGCAAAACCCGCGACCCCGCCCGCAAAACCCGCGACCTCGTCCGCCAACTCCAGGCCCTCGGCCACCAAGTCGTCCTCAGCCCAGCATCAGCCTGACCGTCTCGACTCACTGTCATCCGGTCCGCAAGCAGCCCGGATGCTGCCGCCTGCCCTCCCGCACATCGATTTTCCGATCAGCGTCAACGCGATGGCCGAGGCCCTGAACGGCACCTTCAAAGCTGAGCTGATCGAGATGCAGGGCGCTTGGAGGGATGTCGACCAGGTCGAGCGGGTGATCTTCCAGTGGGTCACAAACGCAAGAGGGCCGAGAAGAAGACTCATAAGCAGGCCGTCATCGCCCTCGCGCGCCGCCGCCTGAACGTCCTGTGGGCACTCCTACACGACGGTCGTCCCTTCGAGGGCAGCCCGCCACCTCGCGCTGCCAGCCTTGGCTGAGATGGCTACAGGCAGTCACGAGCCAGGCGTTGACAACCACATGGGGAATCAGTAGTCGCTGAACCGCTCGAGAACCTGAATCGATGGTCGCATCGTCTCCCTGATCGTGAAAAGTGTGGCAGACCCCGACGGGGCAGAGCTCGTGCGTCGCATCGCCTGCGGTGACCGGGCGGCGTTCGACGAGTTGTATCGGCGTACCTCGCCCTGGCTGGCGGTACGGCTCCGTCGCCGCTGCGCTGACGACGACGTCATCGCCGAAGTGCTCCAGGAGACCTACCTGGCGGTCTGGCGGGCAGCCGGCAGCTACGCAGGCTCCGTGACCGAGGGCAGTGCGGTCGGCTGGCTCTGGACGATCGCCGCGAACCGTCTCGTCGATGCGTTCCGCCGACGAGCCCGGCACGAGCGGGTGCCGACCATTGCCCTGGTCGAGACGACCGCGCCGGCCGCTGAGGACGAGGTGATGGCGAACCGCGTCGACCAGAACCTCGAACAGGCGCTGCTGCGGCTGCCATCGGAGTTGCGCCAGGTGCTGCAGGCGATGGTGCTCGACGACCTGTCGGTCCGGCAGACGGCGGTGCTGCTCGGCATGCCGGAGGGCATTGTGAAGACCCGCGCGCGGCGGGCCCGGATCGCGCTGCGGGAGGCGCTCTCATGACTCATCCCACCCCTCTGATGCTGGCCCGCTACGCGGACGGCGGGCGCGGACTCGACGATGCCGCACTCTGGTCCATCGAGGTCCATCTCGACACGTGCGCGGACTGCCGTGAGGAACTCGCCGCGAACGCCACCCCGGCCACGGCGGATCTGCTCGACCGTGTCGCCATCTCGCTCGACCAGGCGATCGAAACGAGCCCGCCTCCGGTCCGGCAACGCACACAGGCAGCGGCCGTGAACCGACGCTGGCTCGCCTGGACGCTGCTGCCCTGGCTCGCGGTGACCGTCGCGGTGCTGGGGTGCGGCGTGCTTCTCAACTCCGCCGAGCCGAGCCTGCCGTCGCTCGTGCTGCTGCTGGCCCCGGTAGCTCCGCTGCCCGGCGTCGCGGTGGTTTGGAGCCGGCGGATCGACCCGGTCTGGGAGCTGATCGCCACCACACCCGCAGCCGGCCTGGCCATGGTGCTGCGGCGCACGTTCGCGGTGCTCGCCGTCGTGCTTCCGGCGTTGCTGGCGGGGGGGCGTGAGCACCGGAACCTCACTGGCCCTGACCCTGCTGCCGTGCCTGGCGTTCACTGCGGCCACCCTCGCGCTCGGCGCCTTCATCGGCGTGCGGCGCGCGGCTGTCGGACTCGGAGCAGCGTGGTCCACGGCCGTCCTGCTGCCGAGCGTGGCGGCCCAATCTCTGTCCCCAGTACTGCAGCCGGACAGCACCGCTGTCTGGGCGGTGATCACCGTGGCCCTTGCCGCGAGCACCCTGCTCGCCGCCCCTCACTTCCACCGCCTGACCAGCGGCAACTGACCCTTCATCCACAGGAGAGCCCCATGCGAGCGGTGAGTGCTGCCGAAACGACCCCCACCCTTCATCCCTTTCTCGTCCACGCTAAAGAATTGCGTGTCCGGGCCGGCCGCCACCTGGCCGTCGACGGCCTCGACCTGGCCCTGAGGGCCGGCGTGCATGGTGTGCTCGGACCGAACGGTGCCGGCAAGACCACGCTGATGCGCGCGCTGTCCACCGTCATCAAGCCCGCCGGCGGCTCGTTGACGCTGCTCGGCGCGCAGGTAGACGGCCGCGCCGACCTGCGCGAGGTGCGTCGCGGACTGGGATATCTGCCGCAGCAGTTCGGCTTCTACCCGCGGTTCACCGTCCGCGAGTTCGTCGAGTACATGGCCTGGCTCAAGGAAATGCCCAAAACCGCGGTACCCGACGCCGTGCAACGCGCGATCGATCGAGTAGGTCTCACCGCCAAGGCCGACACCAAGATGAAGGCGCTGTCCGGCGGCATGCTGCGCCGGGCCGGCATCGCGCAGGCCATCGTGAACGACCCCGAGCTGCTGCTGCTCGACGAGCCCACCGTCGGACTCGACCCCGAACAGCGTCTCGACTTCCGCGACCTGCTGCGTGACCTCGGCGCCGACAGCTGTGTGCTGGTCTCCACCCACCTCGTCGAGGACGTCGTCGCCGCCTGCACCGACGTCATCCTCATGCACGAAGGCCGACTCCTCTTCCACAGCACCCCCGACGACCTGATCGCCCGCGGCGGGCAGGGCGACGCGGGCGACAGCCCGGCGGAGCGCGGCTACTCCGCACTCCTGCGTCAGCACCGGAGCAACGCATGAACCGCATCCTCGGCATCGAGCTCCGGCGGTCGGCCGCTCTCGGCGCCGCGCTCCTGATCGCCGTCGCCGGCACGATCGTGCTCCACGCCACTGCGGGGCGATGGTCCATCGGGTGGATGGCGTTGGCCAGGACGCAGCGCGAATACCTCGCGGTTCTCTCGCCCCTTGCGATGGCCGCCGGCGCCTGGCAGTCCTACCGCGGGCACCGGGTAAACGTCGCCGAGCTGTTCACCAGCGTGCCCCGCCCGCGACCGCAGCACATCGTGCCGATCCTGGTCGCGACCGGGCTGGCGGTACTGGTCGCGTACCTGGTCACGCTCCTCGCTGCGGCACCACGGATCGCCGACACGGCGCGCTACCTTCCGCCGGCCGCGTTTGTCGTCGTGGCCGTCGGGCTGGTCGCGATGATCGCCTCGGTCTGGCTCGGGCTGGCCGTCGGACGCCTGGTGCCGGCGCTCGCCACCGCACCCGCGCTGGCCGTAATCGGCTTCGCGCTGCTGATCTTCGCGCCCCACGCCCTTCCGGACGGCGGAGTCACGGCGGCGTTCTCCCCGGCCATGGGGATGAGCATGTTCAGCGACTACGACACCGTCAGCGGCGGGGTCAGCGCCGCCCAGGCACTCTGGATGGTCGCGGTCGCGGTGGCCGGTGTCGTGCTCTTCGCCGCCCAAAACCGTAAGTTCGCGTTCACCGCACTGTTGCCACTGTCAATCGGGGCTACGGCCACGGTCCTGGTCGTGCCGACCGGCGATGCCTACGACCAAAGAACGCTCGACCCGGTCGCCCAGGAACTGGTGTGCACCGACGACACTCCGCGGGTCTGCGTCAGCCGGGTGCACGAAGGGTTGCTGCCCGAGGTGACACCCAAGGCCCGGCACGCGTTGGAACTCCTGTCGAAAACACCGGTCGTCGCGGCACACGAGGACACCACCACGTTCTTTCCTCCCACCTCACCGAGGCCGCGGGCCGACACCGCGCTGATGACGATCGCGGTCGACAAGCACGGTCGCCTCGCCCACCCGGGCCGGCTCGAACCGGCGATGCTCACCGAAGTGTTCACCGGCCCTCTCAGCTGCGGAGACACCCGGAACTTCCAGGTAGCCACCGCTGCGGCCTACTGGCTGCTCGACCGGGAGCCGACCGTCAGTCCCGATGGCCTCGAATTCGAGGACCCGGAAGCCGACAAGCTCTGGAAGGGCCTGAAGGCACTGCCGCGAGACGAGGCCGACGCCCGGGTGACCGCCGTCTACCAGGCCGCCCAGAAGTGCCAGGACACCACCGACCTCCTGACCCGGAGCGCGCGATGAGAGGGCTGACGCTCTACGCCCGCTCGCGCCGGGTGCCGGCGGCGCTCGGTGCGGCGGTCGCGGGCATGGCCATCGCCTGGCTGCTGGCGGCGGTCTTCAGCGACAAGGGCGAGGTGAGCAGCGCCGTACTCGTCCTGACGGTACTCCTCCTCGTGGCCGTTATCACCGCCACGCTCGGTGGCCCCGACGACACCCTGGACCGCACGGCGGCGAGGCCGTGGACGTGGCTGCGGATGTCCCACCTGGCCGCGGCCCTGGGATGCGTACTCCTGCTCCTGCTGGCCACGCTGCTCACCGGCACACGATTCGGGCCGTTCGGATCTGTCATCCGCGACACAGCCGGCCTACTGGGCCTGACCGCCCTGGGTGCAGCCACGGTCGGTGCCGCTCGGTCGTGGTTCGTGCCTCTCGGGTGGACGCTCAGCGCGGCGGTGTTCTCGGGCACGGGCACCGCGGGGGAGGCGCTGACCTGGCAGGCGCAGGCGCCCGGCAGCCGGCCCGCGGCCGTGGTCGCAGCAGTGCTCGCCGTCACCGGAACCGCCGTCTACGTGAGCCGAGGCCCACGCCCCCGAACGTCGTCGGAGAACGTCTGAGCGGACGGGCCTTGATGGCCTCGGCTGGTCTCAGGGGCGGCCGGTGCCGTTACCGGAGTCACCATCTGCTGAGGGGGGCGATGAGAGGGCGTCCAGGTGCCGAGGTTCGGCTGGGGTGGTGATCCATCGCGCGACCTGGGGGAGGGGAGGGCGCCCGCATCCGTGGCGATCTGCTGCTCGTCGCATCCAGTGGACGGCAGGATGGCAGCTGTCAGACAGGAGCGGTGCGCGACCGAGATGTCCTGCACCCTTCGCGAGAGCCCCTGCCAGATGTGAAAACGGTTACTGATCTGCCGTGCTTGTGGAGCGCCATCGGTGATCCTGTCCCGCTCGGAAATACGATTCTGGGCCTGGCCTCCAGCTTCTCCGCGTGGGGCAACGGCCTCCGCGGCGCCTGGGGTGATCCTTCGATGCCGCTGTCGATCGTCACCACGCTGGTCCGGAATCTGATCAGGGTGCCCGCTGCCGTGCTGCGCAGCCGGGTGGCCACGGACGCGGAGGTGCGGCGCTGCGGCACGAGAACGCGGTGCTGCGCCGCCAGATCGCTCGGGTCCGCTATAAGTTCGCCGACCGGATCTGGCCGGCCGTCCTTTCCCGGCCGGTCCCGCGGGAACGCTGGCGTCAGGTCTTCGCGGTCACGCCGACCACGCTGCCGGCCTGGCACCGACGCCTGGTCTCCCGGAAGCGGACATGCACCGAGCGCCGCCACCCGGGACGGCCCCCGGCTGCGCCCACCGTCAAGCAGCTCATCCTGCGTCCGGCGCGCGAGAACAGCCCCTGGGGCCACCGCCGCATACCGGGCGAGCTCGCCCGCCTCGGCTACTCCATCGCCCCGTCCACCGTATGGGAGATCCCGCAGTCCGCGGGAGTTGCCCCCGCCCCGTATCGCTCCGGCCCTACCTGGCGCCAGTTCCGCACCACCCAGGCCCACGGCATCGTCGCCGACGACTTCCTGCACCTCGACACCGTGGCGCTGGGGCGCCTGTACGCCCTGATCTTCATCGAGCACGGCACTCGCCGACTACACCTCGCCGGCGTCACTGCTAACCCCACCGCGCAGAGAACGGTCACCTCGTCGAACGCTCCGAAGCGAGGGCCGCCTGATGACATCGCGAGACGAGCCCCGCTACCCCAAGCTCCTGCGGGTTCCCCGGGTGCCAGACGACGCCTGGTTGTCCCAGCCCCAGGCCGCCCGCCAACTGGGCATCGCCCTGTTTCGCATCGGCGTACTCATCGCCTGCGGCCACCTGACGCCCGCGGAGAACTCGGCCTGGGAGGGCAGGCGTCACGATCACCAGCGTGCAGGCAGAGAAGACCTGGCGCGACAGCGCCACATACCGCGCAAAAACCCTTCGTCTCCTCAAGGACACGATCGGCTTCTTCTAATCACCCGGTCCACAGGTCTTGACGATTACTCGGGGGTGGTGTCCTGAAGGAGAGGCAGCAAGCAACCGTTTCTCGAGGTAGTTGGTGAGGAGGGCGAGATCCCCCCGGAACTTCGAGTATGGAGCCTGCCGGCCGTCTCACGCGCTGTGGCGGGGCCGCGACCGGGGCCGGAGACGAGCGAAGTGCCAGGAGAACCGTTCGGACACGAAGACCATCCCTGCGCGTCACATTCCGGCCATGCGCGCGTGTGAGGGACCGCCGATACCGACGGGCCCGCTCACCTCAGGCCCCGGCCGATGGATTGGACGATCCGCCGGCGCGGCGGTATTCGGCGTTGAGGCGCCGGGCTTCTTCGAGCTGGTCTTCGAGGATGACGATGCGGCAGGCGGCCTCGATGGCGGTGCCGTGGTCGACGAGTTCCCGGGCGCGGGCGGCGATGCGCAGTTGGTAGCGGGAGTAGCGGCGGTGGCCGCCTTCGGAGCGCAGGGGGGTGATCAGGCGGGCTTCGCCGAGGGCGCGGAGGAAGCCCGGGGTGGTGCCGAGCATCTCGGCGGCCCGGCCCATGGTGTAGGCGGGGTAGTCGTCGTCATCGAGACGGCCGAAGGAGTCGTCTGCTGTCACTTGCACCTCTCTGTAAAACGCGGGGAGGGGCCCTGGTGCCATTGGCACCAGGGCCCCGAAGGAACTACTACACCATCTGCCGGCCCTGATACTGCGCCGGCCTCCTATGTCCGCAGACCCGACCGAGATGCTGCCGGGGGTGCGGGGATCGCGGTTGCTTGACCGGAGACCACCTCACTATCGATGTCCTGCGGTGCCCGGGCCAGACTTCCGCCCGGGCGATCCTGATGGCGCTCGGCTCCTCCGTTCTTCCCTCTGGGATCAATCACTTACCTACTGCTGGTACTGCGAACTGCTGGTGGCCTGTGACAGCGCCACTCTTCGACAGCCGGCCCCATCGCCCGTCCTGCGTCTGCTCTGGCCTGGAACCCCACTGCCGAACTTCCCGGTGCGCGCGTCCGCAGCCGACGCCTTCACCGAGGTGCTGCCTCTTTACTTCGCTGCGGGGTACTGCTCACGGCGGCCCCTGATCACTGCGGGCCACCCGGTCCGGTCGTCAGTCCCGTCGCCGTCCTGCAACCGCTCTGGCTTCGGAACTCCACCACCGCACCGTCATGCGTGTACTGCGGCCCGGCAGTTCGTGTCTGCCGGGCTTTGCTCGATCTCGGCTACGAGAGAAACCGTAACCATGTGAGCATCGAATGTCTACTCCAGCAGGCATAGATTTTGGTGTGCTCGGCGATGAGATATCCCCCCTCGGCCGGTCTGCGAATGCTGGGGACCGTCCGCAGCGCAGGTCCGGCGCACGGGGTGAGACCCACAAGCCGCCCGCTGGGCTTCCCGTGACGCCGCCGACCGGCGCGGCGCGTCGACTGCGATCCTCAGTCCCCTCCGGCAAGCACGGTGGCTCTGGTGGGCTGGCCAGGTGGCGGGCAGGGCGCAGGGGCCGGGTGGGCAAGGGCCGGGCATAGACGATCCAGCGACCGGGGTGGCCCTGATGAACACGATGACCGCCAACACCACAACTTTCCGTTCTCCCATGGCGGTTGCCGACGCACGTGACACCGCACGGGCCTTCCTCGAAGGCCTGCGGCAGCCGACCATTGCCCCGGAAGCCGCGGACACCGTGGTCCTGGTCATGTCCGAGCTCGTTACCAAAGCCCTGCGCCGCGGCGGGGGCACCTGCGCACCGGAACTGACGGCCCACCCGGACACCATCGAAGTGGCCGTCCACGATCCCAGTTGCAGGTGCCGCACCTGCGCACGCCTGACCTGTATTGCGCCATCTGGGGTTCGGCCGGCCCATGGTCAACCACCTGGTCCGCGCCACCGCGGTCACCCGCCGGGCCTCCGGCGGCAAGAACGTATGCGCCCGTCCTGCCCGGTAGTGCCACCGCCCAAGCCGTCCGGACGGGCCGGTGCATACAATCGGATCTCATGCCGAAGTCTGACGAGCTGATCGTGGAAATCGCCGCCATTGTGGAGTCCGGGCAGAGCAATCAGATGCCCTGACCGTGGTCACCGGTGGTGCTGTCATCACCGGTCGCCTGGCTCCCGAAGCCGTGTGGAGGCAGAGGGTGTCGGAGGTGCTGAGGGACTCCGCCCGCCTGGGCGAGTTCTCCGCTGTCTTCGACACCCCCGCGAGAAGGACGGGCCGCCCACGCATCTGCACTTCCATGTCGCCCGGATCCTGCAGGGCACGGTGGGGATCCCGGAGACGGGCGGGATGTACCGCGTTCCGATCGAGGACATCAGTGCCTGGACCGTGGGTGACTTCAGTTACTCCGACCACTGACCCACCGCGCACGCCGAGAGCGGCACGGCACGCAGTGAGGCCCCGACCGGCGCGCGCCGGTCGGGCCCTCACTGCTCTGTTCGGCTCGCGCCTGTTCCGTCGGTCAGACGGACAGGGGAGTGCCGAGCATCACGGAAGCCCGCTGCAACGGGCTTTCGATGCGCGCGGGTGCGGCCTCGGGGAGGGTGCGGCAGGTGAAGCCGAGCCGGGTCATGGCCTGGAGGACTTCGCCGCCGCTGAAATCGGGGCGGTCCTGGCGGGTGATGACCTGGCCGACCTGCTTGGCGGGATAGCGGCGGCGCCCGATGACCACGGAGTCGCCGGTGACCGGCTCGGGTGTGACGCCCTTCATCGCTTCCAGCACGCCTCCCTTGGTGAGCTCGAACGGAAAGCGGGCGATGACACAACGCATGACGCCTCACAAGGAGAAGGGGAAGGGGCCGACCGTGGTGTGGCGGTTCAGCGGGAGAGGGCGACGACGCCCAGGGCGTTGCCGTGCTCGTCGACCACGGGCATGGCCCCGAGCCGCCGGTGTCGCATCGCGTGCTCGGCTTCGGCCACCGTGGTCAGCGGCGAGGCGAAGGGCCCGCCGTCGTCGGAGATGTCGCGCAGGCGAACCCGGTCGGTGTATCCGGGACTGTCCCGCACGGCGGTGAGCCGGGTCTGGGTGACCAGGTCGGTGTACTGGCCGTCCTCGTCACAGACGACGAGATGAGCCGTGCGGGCGGCGGCCATGACGGACAGCGCCACCTCGACGGTCATGTCGTCCCAGACCTGAGGCCCGGCCGAGTCCATGGCATCGGCAACCGTCCTGTGCACGGCGTTGGTGCTCGTCGAGCGGGAATGCATCTGGACCAGCGTCAAGAGGTGCCTCCTGTAGAGATGGGTCAGCTTCCTGATCAGGGCGGTTCTAGGTGCTGGATGCCGACGACATACTCACCCCGGCGCCCTACTCCGAGACATCACCGTCCTCACCGATCCGGCGACGCTGTGCGCACGGCGCGACCGTGTGACCGCTTTGGGCGGATGGATGGCGCTTCCGAGGACACCGGCCTCTTGACCTGAACGCCGTGAGCACCGGGTGGTTCATCGAGGAGTGCGGATTGCTCTACCGCAAGTGGCCCGGCCAGAGCACTGCTCAGGACGCCCACCACCACGAAGCTGAGCGCCGCGCCAGGAGGAAGATCATTGAGGAACGCGCAGAAGCGTTGGAGAAGCTAAGTACGTGGCACTTGTGAGCACGACCTAGCCGACTAGGCGCAGCCCGGTGGGGGGTGTTTGCTGCCTTTTGACTTAAAACGCCATCTCATTCCCATCCTGGGACGTATGACTTTCAAACATGTCTTAGGCATATGCTGGAGGAAATGCCATGGCGATCTTCAAAGCACTATTCCCCGGCCGTGACCACGGGGACCACGGCGACCGGGACCACGGCGATCGTGACCGGGATCGCGACCACGGCGACCGGGACAGGGACCGCGACCGTGACCACGGCGATCGGGACCACGGTTACTGATTTGGGCAACTACCAGTGAATCGGAAGAGCGGGGCGGGCCGGAGACCAAGGGAGCCGGACCGCTCCGTTTTAATGCCTGACGTTTTGGACCCAGGTGATGCTTGACGGTGGGCCTGGACAACGTAGGGGACCCCGTGGGGCTTGTTGGCTTTCACATTACGGACCGGGACGTCGGTAGCGCGCCGGATCACCCGGGCCTGGCCGTCCAAGTCGACGGTGATCGTGGAGTCCGACACCTGCACGGTCACGGTCTGCCCTGCGTACGGCCGACCGAGGGAAGACGACCTGGCGGCAGACCATGGGCGTCCCGAGACAGCACAACTAGAAGGCCCTGCGCCTTCAAGCTGGAGCCGCCACTGATGGGCCGTCTCTGCGCCGTGCGGGGGTGCTCAACGATGACAGATGACGACAGTCGACGACGGCTCTTCCTCTGCTCAGAGACGGTGCGTCGGGCACCGGCGCAGGTGCCGATCAGTGAAGCAGAGTTGAGGAAGATCAGAAGTCGTCCGTAGAGCGGCTACTGACCGCAGTTGCCGACGCGCTTGCCACGCCCATTGAGACTCCGCCGACCTTGACGGGCACGGTGGCCAGACTCAGCCGGCACCTGGTGGGTCTGCTTCTGTTGGTGCGCCACGGCCTACGGTCAACGACCAACGCACGGCTGAGGAGGCCTCGACGGACACGACTCCACTGCGCTCTACCCCGGACAACCCCACCTCGTTGGAGATGGTGCTGACCTGGTCGGCACCGCACTCCAGGGGGAACCAGACTTCCACGGGCCGCACCGTCACCGTGATCTTCCCCTCGCCCTGGCAACTCGCCGCGATGGTGAGGGCGTCACCTTTCTTGCCCTTGTTGTAGGGAAAGATGGCGCTGCCCTGTGGTCACGTTTCGGCCGGCGAGTGATGCCCCAGGGTGCAACGCCGGCGGCTTCAGCAGGGAGGGCTGCGTGGTGCTGGGCACGCTGTCGGCCGTTGCCGGGCCCGACGTCGTGGAGTTCTGGGGTCGCGTGGGCCGCCTGGCATCCGAATGATCTGTCGTGCACGCGGCGACGGACACGACGAGGCGGCCGCAGGGCACGGCCGCCGGTGATCAGTTGTGGCTGTGCTAGGGCCACCCTCGGGTTCACCAGGAGTGAGATCGTGTTCGATCACGGCCGAGAAGCCTCCGGATTAGCAAGAACGTGCCCACGCCGACCAGGGCCACCCCCATAAGGATCAAGGCCACCCCGATGGCGATCAGAAACGTCCCGATAAGGATCAGAAGCGCCCCAATCAGGATCAGGAGCGTCCCGATGATGAGGAGAAAGATCGCGAGGACGGTCACGGTTGTCTCCTGTCCTCCCTCCCGCTTTGGCTCTTTCCCCGCTCCCGTGCAAACACTCTGCTTCACGTGTCGGCGACGGCTTGCCGCGGCCAAGAGACCACCCACTTCTTCTGCGTCGCTGGTCAGCGGAAGGGCTGATCAGTAGACCGGCCACTGCTCCCACTCGATGGTGCTTGACTGGCCCATTGAGACTCCACCGACTGCGTGGGCAACCGCCGGCGAGCACACCTGGCCGGACGGCTCGCCGCTCCTGGGCCGTTCACCGAGATGGTGCGGATGGCTCATGCCGAGCCGCAGCTGCGTCAGCTCTACCCGTGGACGGGCATGTGGGAGCTGCACTTCAGCAGATGCACGGGGTGTCGTCGACGGGTGAAAAGTGAAATGAGGACCACGGACGGCGGATCAAAAGAGGGCCACTGCGTGATCTCTTGATCATCCTGACTTCACTGGTACGGGAGTCAGGAGGGAAGAGAGGTGATCGGCGTGGAGGACTGGGCTGAGATCCGTCGGCTGCACCGGGCCGAGGGCCTGTCGGCCCGGGCGGTGGCCCGGCAGTTGGGGATTTCCAGGGGCACTGTGCTGCGGGCCCTGGCCTCGGACCGGCCGCCGGTCTACCAGCGCCCGCTGAAGGGCTCGGCCGTGGACGTGGTCGAGCCGGCCATCCGCGAGCTGTTGAAGCAGACTCCGACGATGCCGGCCACGGTGATCGCCGAGCGGAAGTCTGCGGAATTTGTCGCGGATCGCGACAACCTCGGATGGGGCCGCACGTCCGGTGGGGCGAAAGGCAGGACGTGCGGGAACGGCTCGCCGCCGTCCGGCATCACCAGCTGTTCTTCGTCGGGATGCGCTACCGCAGACGGCCGACACCTTCGGCCCGGCGGCGCGGAGGTCGGCGGGGAGCTCCGAGCAAGCCGCCGCCCGCCCCGGCCTAGCGCCCGGATTCCGGCTGGTGGCAGTTGCCGCTGTTCGGGCAGATCCCCCGTGACTACAGTCGGCTCGCCCTGGCCGACGCGGACCAAGCCAGCCCCTGGCTGACCTGGGCAAAGTACCTCGCCTACCGGCTCGCCGAGGCCCGCGATTGGGGACACAACATCCGCTTCGCCGTCAACTGGGGGCCTGGCCCTCATCCTCACCGGCTACGTCGAGGGCAACGTCATCCGGCACACGGAGATCTTCGCCCCACTGCGGGCCCTGGACCTGCCGGTCGGCCACACTGTCACGGTCCTGGCAGAGATGGGGATCTTCGAGGACGACAGCGAACCCACCTTCGCGCGCTGGAGGGTCTCGCACCCGGCATTCGCTCGGAGACCGAGCGCTGGACCCGCGTCCTTCGCGACGGCGGCCCGCGCAGCCTCCCGAGACGGGAGGGCACGGTCTGGCTCTACCTCAGCCGAGTCCGCCCAGCCTTGCTGGAATGGTCGAACTGCTACGACCACCTGCGCGAAGTCACCCGCGACGACGTCCTCGCCTACATCAAGACACTGCACGGCCACCATCGGCATGACCAACTCGTCGCTCTGCGGTCGCTGTTCACGTGGGCCAAGCGGAACGGGCTGATCTTCCGCAACCCCGTCAGCCGGATCAAAGTCGGGCAATACGATTACGCCCTGCTGCAGCCGCTCGTCCCCGAGCAGGTCAACCGCTCCGTCGCCGAGGCCACCACCCCGGCGACACGGCTCATCCTCGCCCTCGCGGCGGTCCACGCCGCTCGGGTCGCCCAGATCGCCACCCTCATGCTCGACGACCTCGACATCGGCAACCGCCGACTGACATCGCCAGACGCGCACGCCCGCTCGATGACCTCACCCTGAAGCTGCTCCTGGACTGGCTGGAGCACCGGCGAAACCGGTGGCCGAACACCGCGAACCTCCACCTACTGATCAACAACCAGACCGCCACGAAGACCAGCCGCGCCAGCAACCACTGGATCAGCGCCGTGATGCGCGGGCAGGACGCGACGTTGGAACGGCTCCGCGTCGACCGCCAACTCGAAGAGGCCCTGACCTACGGGACCGATCCGCTCCACCTCGCCGAGGTGTTCGGCCTCGACGAAGAGCCCGCGATGCGCTACGCGGACTCCGCGCGAGCCCTGCTGGAACAGGCCGCTGAACAGCACCTTCGAGGAAACCGGCTCGACCGCGACGCACCATGAAGGGAATCATGGACGAGTGATGTCGACCGAAGCAGCAGCACTCGCCCTACAGGACCATGCCGTCCTCTGGAGTATGGGCGAGATCCGTGCAACCGATGTCGTCACCAGCGCCTGAAATGCGCTCGTCGCTGGCCTCGACAGCCCCGCCCTGCGGATGCTGGCCGCGTGCACACGTGCGGAGGCGGATTACGACGTCCCCGATCTCCTTTCCCCAGCACTCGACGAACTGGGCCTCACCTTCTACGCAGTGGGCAGCCTTGCCGGACAGGAAGCCGCCGCACGAGCACTTGCCGCCCGAATGCTGGCCGGCGAGTTGACGCCACGCGAGCTGGTCTTCCGGATCCACCAGCGCTTCGGGCACGAACTGCCCTTGGCCGAACGACTCGCCAACCTGGACGACGAGTACGACATCGTCGAGTACGGCGACAGGACATCGGCACAGGTCGACGCCGACGTTCTGGCCGAAGCTCTTCGGCTCACTCAGCCTCCTCGTGTTACACCCGAACCCACGGATCCGCCGACCTGAAGCACACCGGTCGACCCTTGGGTTCGCACTGAAGAGCCTTCGGTTTCCGTGAACCCACGGGGCTCACCGGGTGTGATACTGGTGGACTCGCGTATTCAACTGTCGCGAGTACTGCTGCCCAAGCGTCGTTGCAGTCACTGTGTGTGCTGGGGGGCGTCGCAGACCTGTTGACCGGATTATGGGAGGACACGCCGGGCGGGAGTGCATCCCCGCTCGGGCGTCGACGGCTTCTACGACTGGGCGGTGGCATCGGATCGCCGCTTTGCCAGGATGCTCCGGTTCCCGCCCGGAGCCGGCCGCGTGGTCAACCCAGTGCGGGGCGTGTGCGGCGTGCGGGCCGCCCGACTGCGGCGTACCAGACCAGGGCCGCACATATGAAGGCCGTCGCCGCGGAGACCAGTGACCTTGTGAGGGTGTCGTTTCGTGCGCCGGAAACGAGGGCGATGGCCAGTGCCACTGTCAAGGTGATGACGGGCAGCGCACGGGTGCTTCGCGTGGCGCCTGGCGGCAGCAGCCAGGTTGCGAGGCCGTAACAGGCACAGGCCAACAGTGTGGCCCCCAGCACTTCGCTGGGCCGGTGGCCGCCCATGGTCGCGCTGGCGGCGGCGATGCAGGCGAGCCAAAGCACACCGGCCGTGGCGATGTAGGGGCGGATGCGGGGGGAAACCACGAGGACGGCGGCGAGAGTCAGCGCGGCGGGGATGGCGGTGTGCCCGCTGGGGAAACCCTGATCAAGGAGATTCTCGGGCGCGCCCACCAGATCGGGGCGGGGCAGGGTCGATTTGAGCACCTGGTTGCCTCCGGTCGTGAGAATGACGACGCCGAGCGCCGCGCACCCCGGCCACCAGCACCGCCGCACCAGTGTGAGGACCACGATGACGGCCAGGCCCACCGTCAGGGTGGGCTTGGCGCTCAATTCCAGCGGCGGCAGGGGCGTCGAGCCGTAGGCCGATCCTGATAGGGGGTAGATCCATGCGTCTTCGCTGCCCTCTGAACCGAGACCAAACAGGGCGTTCTCAGCTCGTTGCCCCCACGGGGTGCAGATGGCGAGCAGGTAGAGCGTCAGGAACCCCAGGGTGTAGAGCAGAGCCGGCATCCACGGCCGTGTCGTACGCGACGGGCTGGGGTCGGCGGGGCCCTGCCTTGAGGCCCCCGGACGGTGCGCAGGCAGCGCCGGAGAATCGTGCTGAGTCATCGCTCTGTTTCTTCCGTTGAGGGGAGTTAGGTCATGCACGTCTTGTGGCACGACGTGGGCCGCCGGGCTCGGCCGACCCACCGGGGGTCCGCTTTTATTCGGGGAGTGCCTGCCCCTGTCGGCGCTGGGCGGTGATCGCCAGGGCGGGGAGGGGCGCGATCAGCAGGAGGAAAACGACCAGGTCCGGAAGGGACTGCATGAACGCGTCCGGCTGGACGACGATCGCCTGCGTGCGGACGATCGCGATCGCCGCGACGGGGATCAGCCACCGGTGGTCGCCGGTGGCTGCCGTCGCAACCCACGCGCCGAGCAGCGCGGTGACTTCGAGGACGAATAGGCCGCGCTGGAAAGCCGGACTGACGGAGATGATGTGCAGGCCCCCGGCCATGAACATGGCGAGCACGACAGGGGCCAGCCAGTGGTAGGAGTGGCGTCGCAGGCGGCTGGGACGGCAGAGCGCCAGCAAGGCGCACGCGGCGCACAGTGTCCCCGAGAGCACCAGGTCACGGGCCGTCAGCGGGGCGCCCAACCCGTAGTAGCTCAAGCCCGCCTTGCCCTCGCTGCCGAAGAGGGTGCGGCCGTGGGTCGTGGCGCCGGCCCAGATCATGGCTGCCGCGGCCGGCAGCGCGATCCACGCTCTGCCGCGCAGCAGAGCGATCAGGCAACCCAGCGGGAGCAGCCCGTAGGGCAGCAGCCGTATCCGCGTGGGACCTCCGGCCCACGGATACCAGCCGGAGAAGTGGAAAGCGATGGCGTGCTGTCCGGGGTCGATGTGCAGTGCCCAGTGCCACACGTCCTGTAGGTACGGAACCAGCGCCAGCGCGGCGAGGGCCAGGGCGGCCAGATGGATGCCGTCCAGCCACCACGGACGAGCCGCGTCGTCGACGACGGCACGGGCGCGGGCCTGCACCCCGGCACACGCCAAGGCGGCAACTTCCCGCGGCGGGGGCCAGGAACGGCCGGGATACGCCTCGGCCAGGCAGGCCAGCAACTCCTCTCCCTGCCGCGAACGGTAGGACTTGGGATAGGCCACAAGTAGCAAACGGTTCATGCCGGGGCCGCTCCGGCATCCCGCGAGCGTCCGATGACGACAGCCGCCGCCTGCTGCATCCGCAGCGCCTCCCGGCCGAGCGCCTCGGTGCCGTCCTCGGTGAGCCGGTAGTAGCGCCGCGCCCGCCCGTCCACGATCTCCTCATGGTCGGCGGCCAACAGCCCGGCCCGCTCCAACCGCTCCAGCGCGCCGTAGAGAGTGCCGACAGCGATCCGGAGCCGCCCGTCGCTGGCCCGCTCGGCAGCCTTGATGATGCCGTAACCGTGCAACGGTCCATCCATGAGCGAAGCAAGGATGAAGTACTGCGGTTCCGTCAAGGACGGGTTCTGGCGTGTCATGCGTCGATCATATATCGCGCTACGAAGTATTCTTCCAGCCCTGGGTGATCATCGGCAGCGCCTCCACGCCCGCGGCGAGCGTCACCCTCTCCCGGCCGGCGGGCGCGACGGCGGTCTCCTCGACGCCCCCGCGCGGCGTTGACGGATGCCCACCGCGACCTGGTCCGGAAGGCATGTCATTCCCACTGTGTCCGCCGGACCCGACTCGCCTCCGTTGAATCTTCCATGGACCAGACTCTGTTCACTCGGACCGACCGGGCGCAGCCGGCGAGGCAGCGTTCGCTGAGGCCCGACCCGAGCGGCCGCTTCCCTAGTGCCTCTGGGAAGCGCAGATCGCCGCCTATGACCGTCTGCCATGCCCCGTCGATGATTCCTCTCGGAGGGTCTTAATCCGGTTAAGGGGCATGTTTCGGTCAGGGTTGGCGGAGTCCTCCAGCAGGATGCCGATCCGGTCCAGGGCGACGCTCAGGTGCCAGGCGGCCCAGGTCGCCCAGTCGGGTCGCTCGGTGAGCGTCGCGGGCCGGACCAGGGACCGCCCCCGCGACGAGGCCCGCGTCTCCTACGGTCTGTGCGCGAAGAAGCTCGCCGACCTCGCCCACGGCCTGCTCGCCCACGACATCGACGCCCCGCCCGGCGACCGGGTACGCCGCGCCCTCACCCTGCGCGAACAGTTGGAGAAGGTCATCAACCAGGCCGTCGTCGCCGAACGCGAGGAGGGCACCAGCTGGGCCGCCGCCATCGGCCGGGCCGCCGGCGGCATGAGCCGGCAGGCCGCCGCCGAGCGCTGGACCCCAGCGGTCACCGCCTGGAGCGCCAACGGACGGCGCGCACTCGGCGGCGGCAGCGGCCTGACCGCCTGGGATGCCGTCGCCAATCTCGATCACGCCTACGCTCGCCTCGCCCCCGAACACCCCCACGCCTTCAGCTCCACCCTGGACGCGGTCCGCTTTCCCGACCAGGAGGCCGACCGCATCCGCCGGGGACCAGGCGGCTGCCATCGAGGCCCGGCTGAGTGAACTGCGCGCCGAGATCGCCTACCTGGGCCACCGCTTCCACCACTCCAGCGCCCCAGCCGACCGGGGCGGAGCTCTGCGCCGCCGCGGCGAAGACCGCGAGAATGCCGCCCACCTCCTCGACCCACTGGCCGCCGTCGAGCCCGAACTCGCCGACGACCACTACGCCGCCGCCGAAGGATGCCGCGCCGAAGCCGCCGCCGACCGCGAGTTGGCCAACCTCCTCGCCCCGGCCGGCTGACGCGGCTCTCCTCGTCGACAGAGCGGCTGGCATCACACGAGGGCCGCGAAGGAGCGTGATGCCCGATCCGATGCAGAATTGCGGCCAGATCTCCGGGTACGTCGGACAGCTCAGCCAAGTCCTCGAAGATTCCGACGATGATGCCGTACAGAGGGCCGACCTCTTCCGCGGGCCCCCCGGGTCGTCAACGAGACGCGGGTATGGGTGGCCGACGCCCGGCAAGACAGCCGCGCCCTGATGGCCGACGCGACCGCCCTCCAGGGCTCTGGCCCATGCCCGTCGCTGAGGAAGAACGCCAGCGGGGCGCAGGTATGGATTGGGCCATCGGGGCGCTGAAGCAGGCGAGGCGGTGAGGTCCGAGGAGGGCCGGTCCGCACCGACCGTACGGGCGGCAAACGGTGTGAGTGGCACAGCAATGGCGACTCGCTCACGGTGGGGTTGGGACCAGCAGCCCTGCGGGCCCTTCGCCGCCGCGGCGGCGAAGGGCCGTGAAGTGTGATGGAACGGTCGCGCTGGCTGCTTGTCCGGATCAGGCGATCAAGGCTTCGTCGGAGCCGTTCGCGGCCGCAGTATCGGCCGCGAACAGGTCGAGGGTTTCCGTGATCTCCAGGAGGCGCGCGGGCTGGGGCTGCAGCCCGGTGACGGCCAGGCGGCCGCCTTCGGCCTGTAGTCGGCGGCGCAGCAGCACCAGCAGGTTCAGGCCGCTGGAGTCCATGAAGGAAACGCCTGACAGGTCCAGGTGCAGCGGCTTGCCGCCCAGCGGGATGATGAATGCGGCCTGTGCCAGTTTTGGACCGGTCTGAAGGTCTATCTCCCCGGTCACGGTGATCAGGGTGCGATGGGGGTGCTGCTGTGTCACCACGGTGAAGTCGTTCATGGTTCGCCCCTCGATTCCCGGGGTCGAGCCCATCACGCCCTCCGGCGAGGAGGACATCAAGCACACGGCAGGGGGCCGCGTAAAGCCGAGCGAGACAACCCGTACCGCGTCCCGGTCACGAAGAAAATAACCTTCAAGGGTGGCGGGGCCGCTCACCGGACCAGGCTGGTTGTCCTTGCAGCGGGCACAGGCGGGGAGGTGGGCACCATCCGCTTCCAGCAGCCGAGCCGAACCGGGGCCGTTTCTGTGCCGGATAGGCGGAGCTGGCTGGGGCAGAACGGCTGAGGGCTCCTGCCGGAGCATGCCCGGCCCACGGGCTGCTCCGGGTCAAGCCCCATGAGCGAAGGATCGACACCAATGGCCAGCGGCACCGTCGAGTGGTTCAACGCCGACAAGGGATGCGAGTTCATCGCCCAGGACAACGGAGGCCCGGACGTCTTCGCTCACTACTCCGAGATCAAGGGCAATGGCTTTCGGGAGCTGACCGAGGGCGAGCACGTCAGCTTTGACATCGGACAGGGCCAGAAGGGACCGCAGGCGCAGAAAATCATCCGCGGCTGACCGTGAGCAGTGTGCCGCCGGGCGGCCGGGGCAGGCGCCCGATATGCGACCTCCCCCACGCCAGCACGTCCGCACCGAAGAACGGGAAGGGGACACACCCTCACCGGGTGGTGCACCGCACATAGCGGCCGACGCCGACGGCCATGCGCCGGCTGCGGCCGAAGCACTGCGGCGCGAGAACGAGCAGCTCAGGCATGCCGTGGAGAGCCGTCCGGTCATCGACATGGCCCGGGGCGTGCTGATCGCGGGCTTCGGCTGCCGGCCGGAGGAAGCTTGGGAGATTCTCGTGGCTGTCTCCCAGCACGCCAACGTCAAACTGCGGACGGTCGCCGATGCCGTCGCCGCTGCGGCTGCCGTGCAGGCATGGCAGGCGACGCGTGAGAACGGAGCGCCGGGGTAAGCAGAGGGTGCCGACCGGGGAAGGGCCGCCCACGCCTGGGGAGGTTGAAGCGGTTCCTACCCCGCTCCCCTTTACGCGGGGTGAAACCACCTTTGTCAGGCACGCCCCTGGGAGCCCTCCTCGGATGGGCGCGGTTCGGGATGGTGCAGGGAGGCCTCCGCGACCTGCTTGAGCGCCGACGCCGTGGCAGCATCACCGACCCTGGCCTGTTGCTCATGCGGGTGATCTGCGGGGCGGTCTTGGTGGAAATGGGAGGGCGCCAGCCTGTCGCCGGCACCGTAGGACCCTGTGTCCGCGGTTGCCGAGGGAGCGGTGCCGGTATCGGCCACAGTCGGCCGCCTGCCGCCCTTTGCTGCCATGTCACGCGGTGGGTGCTCGCTGTGTCGGGTGCGTGGCTGGGTCAGCCAGGCGACGGCCGCCCCGGTGAGCGCTACGGGCCATTCCACCACTCCGGCGACGCCGAGCACCCCGGCTCCGGTGTAGACCGCCATCCGGCGGCCGCGTGGAGAGATGGCTGCGATCCGGTCCAGTGCCCTGTCGGCGACCTTGCTCACCTGCTCGGCTCCGGGCAAGCGGCACAGAGTGGAGGCGACGGCCCGCAACGGCTGAGGGAGATCCGATGAACTCTCCTTGACCTGGTTCATGGCGAGCTCCCTCCTGCGGGTCTTTCAAGGGGTGCCAGCCCCGAGTTTCCCGTTGCCGCACCGCCTATGCCGTATGGCAGTGGGGCATGTACGTGAGGTGCTTGCCTCCGGTGAGGGGACTGCAGGGTGCAGGCCGGATCGGTGACGCTCTCCGAGGATCGGCCGGCACCCGGCTGGTCGAGGCCGCACGCCCGCGAGGAATGTGGGCTCACGATCAGAGTTCGGCGTACTGCCGCGGAGGTATTTTCCAGAGCTGGCCCGGGTATCACCGTTACGGGTGAATTGTCCTTATTTCCCCTTCGAGGGAGACAAGTGGTCGGGCGGGAGGCGGTCCGATGTCTACAGGAACTCTTCTGGCGATCGTCATTCCCGCTGTGGTGGTCGTGGCCCTGATCGTGCTGGCCGTGGCTCTTTTCATGCGGCGTCGGAGACTGCGTGAACGCTTCGGCCCGGAGTACGAGCGGACGGTCCAGGGAGCCGACAGCCAGCTCGCCGCCGAGCGTGAGCTCAGCGAGCGCGCCAAGCGTCATGACGAGCTCGACATCAGGCCGCTGCCGGACAGTGCCCGGGACCGCGTCGCCCGAGACTGGGACGGCGTGCAGCAGGAGTTCGTGGACCGGCCGGAGGACGCGGTGCACGACGCGGACCGGCTGGTCACCTCGTTGATGAAGGCGCGCGGCTACCCCACCGAGGGCTTCGAGCAGCAGATGAAGGACCTCTCCGTGGAGCACGGCCGCACCCTGGAGCACTACCGGGCCGCCCACGAGACCGACACGCTCAGCACGGGCCACAAGGCCACCACCGAGCAGCTGCGCAGCGCAATGGTGCACTACCGCGCCCTGTTCGACGAGCTGCTCTCCGACGGCGGCCAGACCCGCCACGCCCCGGCCTGACACCCGGTGGCCCGTACCCGCACGGAGGCGCCATGCGCCGCGACAACACACCGGAAAGCTCCTGTCCACCGAGGACTTCGCCAACCCCGCCAGATGGCGGACGAACCGCCGGGCACCGCGTCGCCACCGGCCTTCCCCGGCGAAGGCGACGAGAGCGCCGCCACCGGCAACGAAACCGAGTCCCGTCCCGCGACGGATGCCCCCCGCGACGGGGGAATCTTCGGCGCAGCAGAGCGCGGACGCCGACGAGACCCCGCAGCTGCTGACGCCGCAGGACCAGGAGGATTTCCACCAACGCTGGGAGAAGATCCAGAACACGTTCGTCGATGACCTCCGCGGAGGCCGTACAGGCAGCCGACAGCCTGGTCGCCAACGTCATGCAGACCCTTGCCACCACGTTCGACGAGCACAAGAAACAACTGGAAGAACAGTGGAACCGCAGCGGCCAAGCGGACACCGAAGCCCTGCGCACAGCCCTGCGCCACTACCCGTCATTCTTCAACCGCCTTCTCACCACCTGACGACCACACCCACGCGGAGCCGACAGGACAACAACTGGCGACGCCTCACCAGGCGCCGCCATCAGCGGCCGGCACGCCTGGCCGCAAAGGAAGGAGCCCACCATGATCGCCCTCGGCGTCATCCTGCTCATCGTCGGATTCCTCCTGCACATCGGCATCCTGTGGACGATCGGGATCATCCTGCTCGCCATCGGGCTCATCTTGTTCCTCCTCGGCTCCGTGGGACACGCCGTCGGCGGCCGACGCCACTACTGGTAGACCGCACCGGGCCGGCCCCCGACCAGTGGCCCATCCGCGCCGCGACGCCATCGCAGCCGTAGCCGCCGACTGTCCTGTGGAGGCGCGGCACCGGCCCGTTGCCCCTCCTGCTCCACCCGTAATGCGAGGGCCGCCCGGCCGCTGCGGGACGCCGCCCGGCACTCCAGTCAGACCGAGCGGGCGGGCCGCTCAGCGGGAAGAATCCCTGCTCAGGACCCTGGCCTTCGACCGTGCGGTGGCAGACATGGGTGGAAAGTGAGGGGTAGCCGACGTGCCGTCGGCCGTTTCAAGGCGGCCCATGGCACGAATTCGTATCCGAGAGGGGACCTTCATGGCGCTCATGAGCACGCTGGACACGCAGACCACCGAGCTGCCCGAAGTCGCCGACCCTTCCCAGGTGGCACCCAAGGACGCCCGTGAACTCTCCCGGCTGTACTTCGAGCAGCTGGCGGCCATGGAAGAGGGCACGCCCGAGTACAGCTACGCCCGGAACACGCTGATCGAGATGAACATGTCCCTGGTCCGCTTCGCGGCCGGCCGGTTCCGCAGCCGGGGACCGGAGGAGATGGAGGACATCGTCCAGGTCGGCATGATCGGCCTGATCAAGGCGATCGACCGGTTCGAGCTGTCGAGGGAGGCGGAATTCACCTCCTTCGCCATCCCCTACATCGTGGGCGAGATCAAACGGTTCTTCCGCGACACCACCTGGGCCGTCCACGTCCCCCGCCGCCTGCAGGAGGCCCGCGTCCAGCTCGCCCGCGCCACGGAGGAAGTGCGCAGCCGCCTGGACCGCGACCCGACAGTCAAGGAGCTGTCGGAGCTGATGAGCCTGTCCGAGGAGGAGGTACGCGAAGCCCGCTTGGCTTCCAACGGCTACAACTCCTCCTCCCTGGATGCCGCCATCGGCGCCAGCGAAGACGGCGAGAGCGCCCTGCAAAACTTCATCGGCGTCGAAGACACCGCCCTGGAGCTGGTGGAAAACTGCCATGCCCTGGCCCCGCTGATCGCCGACCTGGACGAGCGGGACCGGCAGATCATCCACATGCGGTTCGTGGAAGAACTCACCCAGGCCCAGATCGGCGAACGCCTCGGCGTCTCCCAGATGCACGTCTCCCGGCTCCTCTCCCGCTGCCTGATCCGCCTGCGCGAGGGCCTGCTCACCACCGGCTGACATCTTCCGCCTGTCCACCCTGATGGCCCGCTGCTTCGCGTGGCGCCCGTCTGCGGTGCACAGCGGTGCGGCGACGAGGTGATGCGCGTATCCGGTGCGCGCGGCACGGTGCGGGGTCCGCATCGAGCGGGCTGACGGGGGCACGCGTCTTCAGGATGCCGCCCCAGCCGCGGCGTCCGCAGCCGGCTGGGGCGTTTCCGCCTCGGGCGAGGTGCGGGGCCCGGGCACCGTGAGGTCGAGCCGGTGGTTCATGTCCAGCTCGAACCGGCCGTAGGGTTGACGTGCGTCCAGAACAGCGGGGCCAGGGCCCGCTGGATTCGGCCCTTGCGCTGGGCGTATTCATCCACGCCGACCACGCGGGGTGTCGCGACGGGAGGATCCGGCAGCGAGACGATCAGCCTCAGCAAGGTGTTCCGGCTGACCGGTGCTCTGAAGACGCCAGTCATCCGGGCTCCGGCCCGACCCGCGAGCGCGAGACCGACCGAGGCCAACGTGGATCGCAGTCGCTCGGTCTGCCGGCCGAACCGGCGGGTGAGACCCGGAACCTGCTCGGCGAAGGTCTTGCGAGCGCAGGAGCTCTCCGCACAGACGAACCGACGCACCCGTAACGACACCACGACGAACTTGCCCGCCGTCGGCAGATCGCGAGGAAACCGCAGATAGGAACCATGTATTCGCCTCGACCAGCACCCGCAGCCCGGACAGGCCGCCCGCCTGGCCGTGCTCCGGGCCTTCACCTGGACAACCGTGCCAGCCACGTCGACCGACTCCACGGACACGCCTTCCACCGAGGAGAACAGCAGCTCATCCAGCTGCGGCCGTACTTCGTTCACGGCCCAGCACTGTCGACCACACCACCATCCAGCCGGACGATTTTCGGGCGACCTCAACTCCCATCACACGAAGATCGACACTCACGCTGCGTACGCGACCACAAGAAGTGGCCAGAGCCCGAATTTTGTTTTTGACAGCAGCGAGGTACTTGCCAGGGGAGCATCGGGATGCTCCTGGTGAAAGGCCCTGGTAATGCCGCAGATGTCGAAGGTCGAGCTGTACGCCGCGATCCGGCGTGACCATCGCGGCGGCATGAGCTGCGGAAGTTGGAGCGCAAGTACAACGTGTCGTGGGCCCGGTGCGTCATAGGAGCAGCGAGCCCACACCGCGAAGCCTGTGCTTGTCACCGTCGGACCCAGGGGGCTCCATGTCCGCACGCACCGCCCAACTGCTACTCGTCCTCGCCCTGTTCGCCGCAGCGGGCGGGGCCGTCACCGGCTGCGGCAGCGAACAGGGCAGCGGTCGTGGCGCTCAGGCCCGCGCCCCCGGCCACAGCCCGGTGGCGGAGGCCCGCGCTCGTGAGGTCGCCGACGCCTGGGACGGTTCCGAGGCCGCCCGGGCTTGGCGGAAGGGCTACTACCCGATCGGAGAGGTGGTCCAGCTGCCCGAGGATGCCTTCCACGACGCAGCAGACAAGCAGGCCTACTTGAACCGGAACTTCGCCCTGCGCGGGCAACTCCCCGCCGCGCCGCGGAAGAACGGCCGGTGGAGCTGGCAGCAGCCCACTCGGCGGGCGATCGAGCGCGACGACTCGGCGGTCGAGGTGTGGAAGAAGGAGACCTGGCCGCGGGTAAGAGCACCGCGGCGGAGCGCAACGCCTGGATCGTCTTCGAGGACGAAGCCGGCCAGTCGATGACTCCGCCGCGCGCCAGGACCTGGGGCCGGATCGGCCGCACCCCGGTCGTGAGGGTGAGGGGCCGGGGCTCCGGGCGGGTGTCGATGGCGGGCATGGCCTGCTACAAGCCCGGCGAGCGGTCCCGGCTGATCTACGCGATCCGCGAGTACCGCGGCCGCAAGGACGAACCAAAGGGTTTCGGCTGGCGCGACTTCCGCGACCTGATCATCCGTGCCCGCACCCAGCTCGGCGGCCCGATCGTGCTCGTCTGGGACAACGTCCGCCTGCACCTCACAGCGGGCATGCGGGAGTTCATCGACGCGAACACCGAGTGGCTCACCGTGTTCCAGCTGCCCACCTATGCCCCGGACCTCAACCCGACCGAGGGCGTCTGGTCGCTGGTCAAGCGCGACATCGGCAACCTCGCCGCAGCCGACCTCGGCCAGATCACCCGCGCTGTGAAGCGCAAGCTGAAGATGCTGCAGTACCGACCGGAGGTCATCGACGGCTGCCTCGCGGGCACCGACCTGGCCCTGGACCTGTGAGCGTCGGGTCGACGGTCCCGGAAATGGTCGAAGCCCAAAGCTGCTGGTCAGCTACGGTGGCGGTGTGACTGACAGCCTGCCGGATGACGTAGCCGACGTGCTTGACCTCGCCCTGAACCCGGACGAGCCCTTTCACGTCGCCCTCCGACGGCAGGTTCCCCAATTCAGGGTGCAATCTCGCTGCAAGTGCGGGTGCGGGACCACCTATTTCGAACTCGACACCGACCAGGTGGAGCCCGCGCCGACCGGCCTCGGCACCGTCGTGGCTGCCGACATCCAGCTCCTCACCGAAACCGGCGAGTGCCCTGGCGAGGTCCTGGTCTTCGCGCAAGGCGGCTACCTCTCATGGCTGGAGGTCTGCTCTTGGAGCGATGACATCGAGGTGAATCTTGCCGCGGCGCGGCGCTGGCTACAGCCACCCTCGTGAACCCGCCGGCAGCCTCCAGCGGTCTCGCACCGTGACGCCGCCGCGAACCGACCGACATCACGAGTTCAACTTCAGTAGCGGCGGGCGGTATGGCGAGCCAGTCCGAGGGGTTCGCGTCCGATGGCGCTGATCGTCCATCCCTGGGCCAGCAGGTCCTGGACGGCCCGGTAGCGCTCCCGGGTGCGGGTGACCAGCCACTTCTCGGCGCCGGTGTCCGGGTTGAGGGCGGGGTCGGGTGCCCTTGCCAGCGTGGGCTCGGATGGTTCCGGTGGCGGTGGTGTCAGGCAGGACCGGTGGATGATCACGGTGCGTTCGACCGCGTGGGCCAGGTTGTCCCACAGGTGCCACGCGTCGGCGACCTGTCGGGCCTGGGGTGCTCCGGCGCTCGCCGCCTCTGCGTAGGCGCCGGCTCGGTCCCGGCAGACCATCTCGATACCGGGGTGATCGGCCAGCCAGGAGACCAGGGGTGCTTTCTCGCGGCCAGGCAGCAGGTCCACGACGCGATGGGAGTCCAGGTCGACGAGCACGGTCCCGTAGCGCCGACCCCGGCGGGTTGCGAAATCGTCGACGCCGAGCACGCGCAGTGCAGGCCGGGGCGGATCCGGCAGCGCCATCACCGCGTTGAGCAAGGTGGTTCGGCTGATCGGGATTCGCAGGACGGCCGCGAGCCGGGCGCCGGCCCGCCCTGCCAGGGCCAAAGCGATCGCTTGCACGATCTTGGCGAGGGCTGCTGTGCGGCGGCCGTACCTGACGGTCAACCCTGCTGTCTGCTCGGCGAAGGTCCGACGAGCGCAGTGAGCACTGTCGCAGAACAAGCGCCGGACGCACAGGTCGATGACGACCGGGCGGCCGCCCAGGGCGGCATCGGCCAGCTGCCGTCGGTAGCGGCTGTGGACTCGCCGAGCTGGCGTACCGCAGCCGGGACAGGGCACGGCCGTGCCGTCCCGGGTCCGAGCGACGACCAGTACCATTTCCTCCTCTACCCGCACCTGCTCCACCAGCAACGCGGCCAGGTGCGGGAGGAGCTGCTGGAGCATCGCCTCACACGATCGCAGCGTCCTGCTGCCTCGACCGGCGCGTCACCGGCGCAGCACAGCACAGACCGTGCACGCCAGCCCAGCATGACGCTCCGTCACCGCTTGACGAAAATCTTGACTGAACCTCTCCATGACGTTGCCGCACGCGAAGACCTGGTCGCCCCGCGGCCGCACCCCGATGGTGCGGACCCGTGGCCGCACCCGCAGACACATCTCGATCGCCGCCCCGACCTCCAACGATCCGCTGGTCAAGACGAAATGCCCTAGCCGTAGAGTTCAGGCGCCCTGATCAATCACCTGGGGGAGGAACACCAACATGCGGGCAGGCAACGTGATGACCAACGTCGTGGCTGCGCTGCTGGTCGTCGGCATCGGCACTGGAGCGACAGCGTGCACGAGCAGTTCGAGGGTGGACTCGTCCGCTTCAAGCTCGTCGACAAGCGCGCCAAGGAGCGAGCCCGCGCCGACTCGGCAGACGCCGACTCGCCAGACAGAGAAAGAGAGTCCTTCACCAAGCCCAGTGGACGCCTCCCCGACGCCTTCCTCCTCGCGGCCCGCTGCACCCAGTCCCTCCACGCCGAAACGCAGGGCTCCGTCCTCCGGAGGCAGCCCTACAGAGTGGCCAAAGGATGCCACGGTGGAGGAACTCCGTACTATGCGACCGGGCGTCGACCGACCGAAGTCCTCGGGTGAAACTCAATGCGACTGGCTGCGTGAGCAGGGCATAGCGTGCTGATTCCTTGTGACAGGCCCGAACGGCACTGCGGGTGCTTGGCGACCTCCCAGGCGAACACGTCCGGCGGCAGCCGCTTGGCCGGCACTGAACCAGCAGGAGCGTCGATGCGGATCAGGTGGGATTCAGCGGCGTAATGCCGGTGCCCGCGTACAACTCAGGTTCCAGGGACAGGACCGTGATCGGTGCTCCCGACTTGACCGCGTCCCACGCGATCGCGGCGGCCGCGTGAGCCACCGGCCAGTCCACGTTCCTCCAGTCCATTGCACCGCGTGCGCCGCAAGTTGAAGACACTCGGCGTGGAGTACAAGCGCCGCCGTCCCCCGCAGATCAAGCGGGGGTAGACACGGGCTAGCAGACCACCAGCACGGCAAGGAAGCGCGTGGCCGGGGCATCCCGCTGCCAGCCGTCCGCCGGGCAGCGTGCGCCAGTTCGCGCGGGGTGCGGATCCACGCCTCGGTGAAGCCGGCGGGCCCGGTCTCGTCCGCGAAGCTGCTCGGGCGTGCCGCCCGGTGGACCAGTACAGGACCACTAGGGCCAACTGAGCCAGCCGTGACACACTTCCGCCACCTCCGTTCAGGGGGAGATGGCCTGAGTGCCGGGCCCTCCGGCGCTCAGGCCGCTGGGATGCCCCGGCGTTGGCGACAGTCAGGCTGAGGCGTCGGGCAGAGAACTCGCCGGATTGCCACCGCAGGCGGGGCCTCGCCTGCGGCCACAACGTACGCAACCCTCGCGTCAACGACCGGCAGGGTTTCCCACTCCTTCCACGCCCAGTTCGGCATCGTCACCGCTGTCACCGCTGGCTTTCACGACGCCGATGGCGAGTACGTCCCCGTCCTGCTGCACGACTCTGATGACGTCACCGCACACATGGTTGACTTCTTCCGAAGCTGTTGAGCATGTCACGCACGATGCCGTATCGACGCCCATCCAAGTGCCACTCCACCTCTGCGGTCCGGCACCGTCCTGCCCGCCCCGCTCTTGCGGTACCGGCATCCAGCGTCTGATCCCCCTGATCCCCGAACCGTTCTCGCACTTCAGGAACAGCACGAGGGTCCCAGACAGCGACGTCCGTGACAGCCTTGCAGGAGTTCTCCGCCCCGGCCGTGCCGGTCCCGGCAGTCTGCGTACGGTTCCATCGATGACGTCATGGAACATGCCGTGGACCACGTACCCCATAGCGGTGCTCTGTACGAGCGCGAATACCTCCTCAATACTCCGGAGGACATCCCACCCCGGCTGGGTATCCGCTCTGTTCGCCCCCCCCGACCTGCTGCCGTGCTCTGCGGATCAGAGCGGCCCCCCTGTGCGCTTCATCGACGACCAGTAGCGCCTCTCCCTGAGTCTCGGCTCGCATCTTGCGGGCGCGACGCCGGGCCCTCTCATCAATCTTCGCGACCTCCGACCGGACGCTCTCACTCATCTGCCGGGCCTCTGCCAGCATCTCGGCAGCCTTCCTGCGGTCCTGGTCGGCTTCCAGCATGAGCTGCGCCCAGGCAGCCTTCATGCCCTCAGCCTGCTGCCGGGCTTCGGCCAGCCACTCGGCAGCCTCACTGCGGTCCCTCTTGACCTCCTGCGCCATGTCCGCGCAAGCGGCCGCCGCCTGTCGCACTTCGGCGAGGAGTGCGTCGGCGTCACGCCGGGCTTGTGCGGTGATCTCTGCGGCATGTTCCCGGGCAGCCGCTACCGTCTGGTTGAGGTAGAGCTGTTCTACGACCGAGCTCCAGATCGCGTCACCCAGGATGCGATGCTGGCCGTCCTTCGCCCGCGGGGCATGCTGCGACGGGATCGTCTCGCAGGGCACGGCGCCCGCAGCGGTCTGAATGCCGCCGAAGTCCGCGGATCCGTCCAGCGTCTGCCGCAGGGCGATCTCTTCCAGGGCCTGCTCGGCGCCGGGAATGTGGTGGCCGGCGGCCACCCGCAGCCACCACCGTGCCGCCTCGTAGTCGCCGCGGTCGAGGTACTTCTGCCCCAGGGCGTACGCCTCGTGCCCGAGCGCCACCTCCTCGGCCTGCGTCCGCAGGCGGGCCCGCTCGTCCGGGCTGTGGCTCTTCAAGCGCTTCATGACCGCGGCGAAGCCGTCCGCCTTCTCGGCGGCACTCAGCCCGGGCTCCTGCCGCATACCGTCCTCACGTTCCTGGGCGGTCACCCGCGCACCTCCTTCGCCATTCCGGCGCTGTCGTAGGCGTCCATACCCGGCGCCTGTCGCAGGGCCTTACGCGCCTTCCCCAAGATCTTCTTCATGTTGTCGACACCCGTGCCGAGCACCTCCGCACACTCGGCGACCGACAGGTTCGCCACGTACTTCATCAACAGGGCCTGCCGCTGCTGCCCGGTCAATGTGGCCAGCGCCTTGCGAAGGTCATAGCACCGCTCCACGGCCGCGAAATCATCGCCGCCTGTCCCTCCGACGAGGTCTTCCAGATCACTCGGCTCGACCATCAGCGTCCGCCCTCGACTACGCAGGTAGTCATTCAGACGCCACCCGGCGAGTTGAAGCAGCGCCCGAAACGGCTCAGGATGATCCGGGTGCTTCTGCCACCAGACGAAGAATTGTTCGAAACAAGATCGACCAGTTCCCGTGCAGTGTCGCGATCATGCGCTCTGTTCCGCATGTAGGCGAACAATTTGTCGATATGCAGGTGGTAGAACTCGGCGAATTCCGCTTCGCCAAGCACCCCATGGGCGGCCCCCGCCGCCCCGGGGTGTCCGGCCACGTCACGGCCGGGCTCCACCACGTCTGACTGATCCTGCAAGGTCACCGGCGCCGCCCCGCCACGAGCGCACGCCCACGCACCGGGACCGTGGCCTCGGTGGGCGCCTCCCGGCCGGTGGTACCACTCCCAGCGGTGCCCGTCAGCGTCCAGGCGCCGGCCGCACCGCCGTGGTGCACTTGCACTTCACGCCCCCCTCGGCGACCCCGGTCACCATCTTGGCCAGCAATTCCTGCTCACGCTCCCGGCGCCGCTCCCGGGCCAACTGCACCCGCCTCCACTCGCGCGCCCCGATCGCGACCAACGCGATCAGAACAGCTCCCACCTCCTCCGGCCCCCACATCCCGTGCACCTTCTCCACCGCCCTGTTCCTTGTTGAACTCGCCTGTCACCCGGTACATCGCGCGAGCGCACCGAGACGGGTACCGAATCTCTCAAGATCTTTTAGCCGGGCCGTTCACCAGCGTCGTTGCCTGCGCCGCCGCCTTGCTGCGGTGCAGGGTTCGTCAGTTCGCGCAGGGTGCGGATCCACGCCTCGCTGAAGCCGGCGGGCCCGGTCTCGTCACCGGGGATGCTGAAGATGTCCGGGTTCACAGTGAGTTGGTCTATGAGCGTCTCGTAGAGGTTGTCGTAGAACGGCTGGAGGCAGACGGTCAGGCCCACGGCGAACTGGCCGGGGGAGGGGCCACGACGATGACAAGGTCCAGGAGAGGGAAGACGCCGAGGTCGTCGATCCGCTGCCGTAGCGCGGCCTGTGCCGGGGTGTCCGGCAGGAGCAGTCCGTGCAGCAGTACATGCAGTAGAAGCCGCGCAGGCCGATCAGTACCGTCCGGGCCCGCGTCAGTTCCTCGTCACTGGCCCGCTTGACCGGGCCCACCGCGTCCGCGCACCGCTCGAACAGCGCCCAGTTCACGGGCGGCCCCTCGCCACGCTCGGCCGCACTCAGTATCTGCTGCCAGTCATCGACAGTCAGGCCGTACAGGTTGAGCCCGGTGAACGCCTCGGCCAGTGCTTCCACCCCGACCTCGCGCGCCCCCAGGCCGATCGCGGCGACCAGGTGCACCACGCTCCTGAAGTCCGGCCCCTCCGCTTCCGCCGGCAGGTCCTCGCCGGTTTCGAGCGCCGCGCGCACCAGGGTGGGGTGTGCCACCCCGCGGTACGGCCCCGGGATTCGGCCGGCGGCCGCATACAGCGCGTCCAGTCCTCCCTCTCCCGTCCCGGCGGCGCCGCGAGCAAGCTCCATCAGGCGCTGCGCCACCGACCGCTCCAGCACCCACACCAGGGCCTGACGCACAGCGCCGATCGGGGGCTCCAGCACCCGAACCGCTTCCGGCTCCACGGGCAGCGTGCCGGCCTCGGCGAACCACTCCAGCACGGCCAGCCGCCGATCACGCCCCTGCCGAAGATGCCGCGCCAGCACGGCCGCGCTCTCCACCACCACCGGATCGACCACGTCCACCACCGACCCCCGGCCACGCCCGAGCCCCCGCCGCCGATGCCGCGGCAACAACCCCGCCCGCCGCCAGCTCTCCAACTGGCTCGCCGTCACCACCACACCGCCCGCCGCGAGTTCACGTACCACCAGCAGGTCAGCCGGATGTCGCGGCCCGCCTGAAAAGTGAGCAGTCCTTAAAAGCTGACCTGTGCATTGCTCAGTTCGGGGAGCGGGACACGCTAAAAGTTACTCATGGGTAAAGTCGCAGGTCGCGTCGGCTGAGCCGATATGACCTGCGGGTTTCTGAAGTCTGCTCACTATGAGCGTTGATGGCTCAGCGTTGCGGTGCCGCCGGTAGTCGCGGTTGAGGGCGCGCTGGGCGAGCTGTGGTTGCGCCCTTCTCCGTTGTCTGGCCGATGGTTTGTGAGTTGCCTGCCAGATACTGCAGGCCGTTCGGGCCACGGTGGTCCTGCCCCAGTTTCTGGCCGGTGCTGGCGCCACCCAACTGTGCGGCTCAGTAGCCCGCGCAGCGGTCACCAGGGCGGGGTGGGGGTTCCATCCGGGTCAAGCCCGTAATTCCACATGCTGAAGACGTCTCTCCCGGTTCCGCCCCAGGGCTTCCCGGCGTTGAGGGCGCGTTTGACGGCGTCTTCGGCGCCGGCATGGTCTCCTGCCGTTTCCAGGAACAGGAAGAGTTCGATGAGGACTTGCGGGTGACCGGTCTCGTCTGCCCGGTTGAGCGCCTGTTCCGCGCCCGGCAGATCACCCGACGCGCGGCGGATCCGCGCAATCTCGACGAAGGCGGTTGGCTCACCCCTTTCAGCGCCGTCGGCCAGGAGCTGCTCGGCACCGTAGCGGTCTCCGGCAGCGTGCCGGAGACGGGCAAGCCGGATGACGGCCCACTGATGACCAGCCTCAGCAGCATTGGTGAGGAACCGCTCAGCGCCTTGAGAGTTGCCAGCCTGTTGCTGGGTCGCCGACGCACCGCAGAGGGCCCTGGCCCTGCTCGGGTTCCGGCCCGATCCGCTGACCGGCCTGATCCGCCCGCCCCATGCCACGACCATCCGTCTCGTCCTGGCCGCCGCGGACGGTGACGCCCTCGACCGCGCCATCGGCGACTTCCTCCAGGAACGCAAGGCCCCGGCCCCGGGACGAAAGGTCATCGCCGTCGACGGCAAGACACTCCGTGGCTCCCGCACCACAAAACAGCGGGCCACTTCCCTGATCGCCGCCATGACCCACGACGGCCAGGTCCTCGCCCAACGTCAGATCGACGGCAAGAGCAACGAGATCCCGGCCTTCGCCCCACTCCTGGACGGCCTCGACCTGACCGGCGCGGTGATCACCGCGGACGCTCTTCACACCCAGCACGACCACGCCTCCTACCTGCATGAACGCGGGGCCCACTACCTGGCCGTCGTCAAGAAGAACCACCCCGGACTGCATCAGAAGGTCCGCCGCCTACCCTGGCGTGATGTCCGCCTGGACCACTACGAACGCGCCCGGGCCCACCACCGCGAGGAGATCCGCCGGCTGAAGACCGCCACCTTCGCCCACCTCGACTACCCGCACGCCCGCCAGGCCCTCCAAGTCGTGCGCTGGAGACGGGACCTGGGCACCGGCAGGCTGACGATCGAGCGGATCTACCTGGTCACGAGCCTGCCGCCCGGCGCGGCCACCGGCAGAGAACTCGCCGCCTGGATCCGCGGGCACTGGCTCATCGAAAACCAGCTCCACCACGTCCGAGACCGCACCTTCCGCGAGGACGCCTCCAAAATCTGCACCCGGCACCTGCCCCGCGTGATGGCCGGCCTGCGCAATCTCGCCATCGGCGTCCACCGCCAGGACGGCCACACCAACATCGCCGCCGCCCTCCGCCGCACCGGCCGTGACCACCAGCGGCCCCTCACCGCCCTCGGACTGACCTGACGAACCCGGACACAAGATCACTTCTCAAAGACCCTGCCGCCCCACCTGACCGCGTCGGCCTGAGGTTGGAAAAGGCTCCGTGCCTGCCTCTGCATCCTCTCCTATCCCCACCTCTCTTGCCCACTTGGCCTCCGTCGCGACGGCCACTCCGGAGGGAGATCGTGACCTGCGTCGCCATCTGGCTGTGGTGCCCACTTGCCAGACATCGTCACACCGCCGTGACCAGCACGCCTACAAGATCAATCCGACTTTGCAATCGCTCTGACGTAAGCGCTGACTACGTGTTTCCTCCTTCCTGGAGCTACGACACAAGGTTGAAATTCACCGTATGCCCGGTTGCATAGTCGAACTCCACTAGCCTTGCTGTCAGTTGCCAACTCGTTCTCGAAAGGGCCGGGAAGAGATACATTGTGACTGTTCTTATCGCCGGGGGAGCCGGTTACATCGGAAGCACCGTGGCTTCGGCCTGCTTGGACAAGGGGATGACCCCGGTGATCCTCGACAGCCTTGTCAGAGGCCGCAGGGAGTTCACCGACGGCCGGATCTTCTATGAGGGCGACATCTCCGACGCATCGCTGGTCGACCGGGTCTTCTCCCAGCACCCGGACATCTCCGCCGTGGTGCACTGCGCAGCGCTAATCGTGGTTCCCGAGTCTGTCGAGGACCCCATGGGCTACTACGAGGCCAACGTCGGAAAGAGTTTGGACTTCGTCCGCCATCTCCGCCGGAATGGCTGCGACCGCCTCATCTTCAGTTCCTCGGCCTCCATCTACCAAGCCGACGACGGCTCCCCTGTCGATGAAGACTCCCCCTTGGGGCCGCAGAGCCCGTACGCGCGGACCAAGGCCGTGTGCGAGGAGATGTTCGAGGACATCGCCGCAGCCCGGCAGATGCGCGTACTGTCACTGCGCTACTTCAACCCCATCGGGGCAGACCCCAAGATGCGTACCGGACTTCAGCTCAAGCGGCCCAGTCACGCCTTGGGTAAGATGATCCAGGCACACCAGGAAGGCACGGCCTTCCCCATCACCGGAACCGACTACCCCACGCGCGACGGGACGGGAATCCGGGACTACGTGCACGTCTGGGACCTGGCTGCGGCCCACCTGGCGGCGATCGACCGTTTCGACTCCCTCCTCACGGAATCGGAGCCGTCCATGGCGATCAACCTGGGCACAGGCTCGGGCACCACCGTGCGTGAACTGTGCGCCGCCTTCAACCAGGTCGTCGACACCCCGCTGGCCACGGTCGACGCGGAGCCGCGCCCCGGTGACGTCGCTGGCGGCTATACCAAGAGCGACCGAGCGCAGAAACTCCTGGGATGGACACCGGCGTTCTCCCTCACGGAGGGGATCCGGTCCTCCCTGGACTGGATCCCCGTGCGCGACGAGTTGCTGAAGGACTGACCCCTTACCGTCCCCGCCCTGCCAGACCCCGCGGTCTGGCAGGCAGACGGACTTCCAACTCCAGGAGGTGTCGCATGGCAGAAGCCAGCCATGCGACACACCACCGGTGTTCTGCAGGGGCATCCCGGTACGCGCGATGTGGAATGCCGAGTTCTTCGAGTAGTTGACGGCCAGCGGTCCAGTCGGCCTCTAGGGTGCCGACGCCGCCCAGAGCAATACGGCTGGAGCCGCCGCTCAGGGCGGCCGCGTGCCTGCGCAGGTTCCGACGCACGTTGTACTCGTCCAGGCGGGCGGCACTGCCGGCGACGTCCACGAGCTGTGGATGCGGTGGCCGGTCGGCGAGCAGCGACGCGTCCCAGACACTGGCGACGGCGAACAGTCTGGGATGCCTGGCGAGCAGGTTGAGAGCGGCGAAGCCGCCCTTGCTGTACCCGAGCAGGTGCAGCGGCGGGCGGGCCCCCGCGAAGACGGCGAGGACTGCCGGAACGACCAGGCGGACAAGGTGGTCCTCCTGCCGGCATCGGGCTCGCGATGCGTGATTGACCAGCCAGGGCGACTCGTTGAACGTCGGAGCGGCGAACACCGTGCCGTGCCGCAGCGGGGCAGGCAGCCGCCTGAGTTCGGAGAGGCTGTGCCCGTACTTCGTCCCGTCGTCCTTCTCCACCGGCAGGGCGAGGACGACGCGCCGCACAGGCTGCTTCGGCAGGAGCAGCGTGACCCGTGTACGGCCCGTCTGGAACTTGCTGTGCAGGTGAAGGACCTGCGTGTCCACCGAAGGGGCCGTGACGCGGGTGACGCCGGGAACGCCCCGTGGGCCTTGGTCAACCGCGGAAAAAGGCGACCGCATCCTCGTAGGCCCTCCAGTTGTCGAGGTTGAAGCGAATGTCGTCCGGCAGCAGAGGAACCGTCCGAAGCTGGTGGCCGCTGCTGACCCACTGCCGCACCGCGTCGATCAGGTACAGCTCTCCGTTGGCGCGCGGCGGGCACTGGCGCAAGGCGTCGAAGACGAACGGGCCCAGGACCCAGCGGGCCGCGCAGGCGTGCACCCACCGGGCCCCGGTGTGATCGAGCTGGTCTTCGCCGAAGGTGACGGGCCCGCCGTCCGGCGGGGGAGCGGGGGCCGCTCCCAGAAGGATTTCGTGCGCAGGTACCTGGTCGGCGGGGAACACAGCTGTCAGGACGGAGCAGGCGCCTGGGTCCGCCGTTTTCAGGAGGCGCTGCACCGGTGTTTCGCGGCGGTCCGGCGCCGGGCGGATCAGGTTGTCCCCGAAGGCGAGGACGAACTGCTCGCCCCGCGTCCAGACCTCGGCGTCCAGGACCGGTGCTCCGGGCCCGGCGCCGTCGTCCTGCACGCGGTAGGCGAACTCGAGGCCGTACCGTTCGCCGCTGCCGAAGTACGCGGGGATCTGGCTCTTGCGTGACGAGATCACGAAGAGGACGTTGCCGATTCCGGCGTCCCGCAGTTCGAGGACGAGGTGTTCCAGGATCGGCGTCCGCTCGACGGGCAGCATCTCCTTGGGGATGACCTGGGTGATCGGGGCCATCTTGGTGCCCGCCCCGCCGGCCGCGACGACTGCCCTGGTGATGCCCGCTCGGGTCATGAGGTGCCGCCTTCTTCCGGTCGCCCATCGAGCCAGTGGATCCAGAAGCCGTACACGTCGCAGTGCGCCGCGACGGCCGACCGGCTCTCGCCGTTGTCGTAGCTGGCCAGGATCATCCGGGGGGTGTTGTGGCCGAAGTGGCCGATGGATATCTCGTGGATGGGCCGCTGGCGGCTCAGTTCGGTGAGGGTTTCGGCGAGGCGTTCCCGGCCGCCGGGCGAGCCGAAGATCTGGTAGATGGACCAGGAGAAGACGAAGCACAGGTGCTGGTCGGCCGGGGTGTCGGCGACCATCTGGGCGAGGTGCTCCTGAGCGCGGCCGGCGATCACGGTAGGGGGGTCCTCGGCGCAGAGGGCCAGGGCCGTGTGCAAGGCGCGCCGCCTCTCGGCCTGCTCCGGCCATGTGAGGCTGACCAGCCATTCGGTCGCCTCGCTGTCGGTGAGATCCACTGGGCTGAGTTCGATCCCGATCGGCTGGACGAAGCGGGCGGCGTCCAGGGCCAGGGGCGGCACGCCGCCCCGCACCTCGCAGGTGAGGACCGTGCTTGGGTCGCTGCCGGGCAGGCGCAGCACCTGGTCGTCGTAGCGGTACGTGTACCGGTCCCACAGCAGGTTCAGCCCGGCGCTCGCGCCCACGTCGACGATCCTCACCGGCCGCTCGTCGAGCGAGGCTTGGAGCGCGGCGAACGCGGGGAGCAGCACTGCGCACCGGTTGACCTCGTTGGTCTGCACGGAACGGGTCGAGATGATCTGCTTGATCTGCTCGGCATGGTGGCGGCAGAAGTCCACCAGCAGTTCCGCGGCCTGCTCCTGGGCCAGTGGCTCACGCCCGCTGAAGTAGGGGCGCAGCGGGTGGGAGGCGCCGCGTCGGAGGATGTGATGGACAGCCCCGAGGAGCATGTTCGGGGCGGGCTGCCCCGGCCTGGTTCTGCCGGCGAGGTCAAGCAGCTCGGGGTTGCCGGCCACCGCGTGGGACAGTGTGAAGTAGAGCGGGGACCTGCCCGCGCACTGCTGCTCGGCGAACCGGCGGAAGACGTCCGCCAGGTCCTGGCGCGGGGCTCGTGTCTGTTCGGCCACGGTCGCCCCTCAGATGATCCGGTAGCCAGCGTCGGTGAGCTTCTGCACGGCACCGAGGGACTGGCCTTCACGGGCCTCCCACTTCTTCGCCTCTGCGTCCATCGCGGCCTGCGTCGTGGCGATGATGTGCTCCACCTGGGAGCGGGGCACGACAACGGCCCCGTCCTGGTCGCCCACCAGGACGTCCCCCGGGGTGATGGAGACGCCGTCGATGGAGACCGGGACGTTGACCGCGCCTTCCTCTTGGCCGACCGGGTACCGGTAGTTGATTGGGTTCGTGCCCCGCGCGAAGGTCGCGAAGCCGAGGGTGCGAAGTTCGTACACGTCCCGGACCATGCCGTCGACGAGGGCGCCGGTGATACCGCAGCTCTGCATGTGCCGCGCAGTCGCGCCGCCGAAGCAGCTGTGGGCGCGGGCGCCGCCACCGGCCACCACGAGCACGTCACCGGGCTGCGCCAGGTCGATGGCCGCCCGCCGCACTGTCACGTCCGGGCCGAGCGCCGTCACGACGCTTCCGCACAGGACTACGTGGGGGGTCAGGCTCTTGAGGTCGGGCGTGAGGGCGCCCGTCTTGCCGAGGGCGTCGACGATCGCCGCGACCGGAAGACGGGACAGGGCGCTGATCTGGTCCCGTGTCGGGCGGCTGATCTGGGTGTGGATCTCGCGTGCGGTCACGTCACGATTCCTTCCAGGGATACGGCGGAGGTGTTGGACAGCTCACGGAGCGGTGCGAGGTCTTGCTCCATGAGGTCGCGCGGCGACGGTCCGGCCTTTGCGGCCGGCTCGGAATCCGCCACCAGCGTTGCGCGAGTGGTCCGGCAGACCATGTGGGCGATCGTCTGCACCAGGCAGGGCAGGCCGAAGTCGTCGAGCGGGGGCAGTCTCTGGCTGTGCTGTCCCGGCGTGGGCGGGGCGGGACCGTCCCGGTGCAGGAGAAAGACCTGCGCTTCCGCCTCGACGGCGGCGTCGATGGCCTGCCGGCTCGTCCTGCTGTGCGAGTCATAGGCCAGGAGGAAGACCACGTCGCCGGGCGAGGCAGAGCGCAGCTGATAGCGGACTCCGTGCGCCGGGTCGGGGTGGTCGTTGTAAATCGCGCTCATGTCGGCCAGCGACAGGCCGGAGATGACGACCGGGGGCCGGACTCCCTCGACGCCGAGGGGCGCGTCCCAGTGGACGTTGTGCGCGAAGTGCTCGGCGGCCAGGGAGAGGGGGCCGCCGTCGGGGCACAGCACGTAGATGCGCCGCCTGTGGCGGACGGCATCGGCGACGGCCTGCGTGGCCGCCTCGAGGAACCAGCCCAGACGCTCGGTGTCCATCGCGGTGAGGGCGTGCAGGTGCTGCTCCAGACGGACCCGCAGCGGCACGTGTTCAGGCTCCGCAGTCGCCGCGGCCGCCAACGTCAACGCGGTCAGCGTCACGTCTTCACTGAGCTGTTGGTCCGTCGTGCCGGTGGCCCAGAGCACACCGTCCAACGGCCCCAGCTGGTGGCCGTCTCCGCCCACCACTGCCAGCACGGGCACCCCATGGGCCCGGCAGAGCCTGACCGTCTCGACGATGTTCGCCGACCGGCCGCTCACGCTGGCGAGGACGACCAGGCCTACGTCCCGGATGTCGTCGGCGAGGGATCGGCAGAACACCGCCCGGTAGGAGTCGTGTTGAGCCCAGTACGCCAGGGCCGCCTGGCTCATCATCGATTCGTTCACCGGCAGCCCGACATGGCCGGCGCGGAGTTGTAGGAGAACCGACCGGATGATCGCCGAGCTGCCGCCGTTGCCGAACCCGCGCACCGGGCCGCGCTCGGCGATCGCTTTCTTCATCAGCCCCACGGCGGCGTCGCCGCCGGTCTCGATCATTCGGCGGACAGCGGCGCCTACCTCGCTCACATACGCGTGGGCGAAGGCGCCGTACACAGAAGACGTCAAGATCACGTTCCTTCACTCAGCCCGAAACATGTCGGGAGGACGGCAGCCAGGGCTCGACCATCTGCGGAAACTCGTCACTGAACGTTCGGTAGCGGTGTGCTGGCCATCCGAGTGCTGCTCGAAGGTCCTGACAGTCGAGACGGCAGTCGACCGGACGATCGCCAGCTGCCGCATCCGCCTCTCCGGCACGGATGTGCTCGGTTGACAGGCCGAATCGGTGGCCGATCATCACAGCCATTCGGTACTTGGTGAATCCCTGCTCCGCGCTCCAGTGGCACGCAGAGCCAAGGCACTGCCCCCGCAGCTGCGCGGCCGCGATCCACCGGCACACCTCGGCCGCCTCGTCCGCGTGCGTCGGGTAGCGGACGCAGACGTCATCCAACTCGGCGTCGACTCCGGCGCTCACAAGGCGGGCGATCTGCGTCAAGTTGGTCTCGGCCGCGTACTGCGCAGGCCCGTAGAGCACAGGGAGCCGCAGGATCGCCGCATCGGGACAGACGCTTCGCACCACGTCTTCAGCGAGGAGTTTCCACCGGCCGTACGCGTTCACCGGGTTCCGCGGGGCGTCGGTCCGATAGACGGGGTTCCTCCCGTCGAACACGTAGTCGCTGGAGATGTGCAGCAGACGCGCCCCATGCTGGCGGGCGCCGGCTGCGATCAGCCGAGCCGCATCGACATTCAGCTCGTGGGCCCGCGCTGGCGCGGTCGCCCATACCTCAGGCCGTCGTTCACCCACACAGTTCACGACAACGTCTGGCCGGAGGCGGTCCAGTACACGCTGGATCTCGTCGGACGAGGTCGCGTCCACCGTGACCGACCCCTGCCCCGTCCTGCGGAGGCTGGTACCCGTCACGTCACAGTCGTCGAAAGCCCGCATTACGGACCGCCCGAGAAGCCCAGAAGCACCGAAGACTGCTGCTCGCACGAATTCACCCCCGGAGGAAGCCTGGCGATGGCAGAAAAGCCAAGCGGCGGATCAGGTTCTTGGCGGTGCGGGGGCCGTAGGCGTCGCCGGCGGCCGGGAGGGTGAGCATGGAACCTCCGAGGTACGGAGCCGCAGGTATGCGGCTACTGGGCAGGGCAGTGCTTCGGTCGGCCCGGCGCGGGGCCCTTTGCACGAGGGGAAGCGCGCTGGTCTTCCCGCGCCGGGCCTGATACCGCCCGCCGGTCCGAGGTGTGGCAGTCGGAGCCCGCCGGGCGGCCGCCTATGCGGCCAGCTTCAATTCCCCCAGCAGTTCGCGAATGTCGAGCACGCGGAAGGAGCTGAGCCGACGGATGAGCTGTGAGGCGAGCAGGGTGGGAATGTTGGGGTGCCCGAAGGGCAGCGCGTGGTCCGGCCGGGCGACGACGTGCAGCTGGTTGTCCGCGTTGAGGCCGTAGATGACCCCGCTCACTCCGTACAGGGGGGCGCTCCGCGTGAGGAACACCACGGGGTCCTTCTTCAGATGGGGGCAGAGCGCCGCGGCGGCCCGCGCGTGCGTGGGACACACAGGCGGCTGGTTGGTGAAGGTCGTGGGCTGGGTCGGGTCCTCGTCCTTCGGGCCGGCCAGGAAGATGAACCCGAGGGGTGTCCGCGCGTTCCCGCTACAGACCTGGCACCGCAAGGTCTGCATCGTCATCATCTGCCGGTACGGGTGCATGAACTTCCACTGCGGCTCGCCGGTCGGCATGCCGTGCCGGTCCGTCGGGTTGAACCCGCAGCGCGCCCAGAGGATGCCCCGCATGGGCCGGTCCCGGGGGTCCTCGTCGCCGTAGTACAGCCGGGGCCCGGAGGCGTGCCGGTAGATCAAGAGGTTGTTCGGCGCGGCTTCCTCTCCCTTGCGTTGGGTGATGAAGGGGATCAGGCGCGGCTCGGTCGCGGTGGGCACGGAAGAGGCCGTCTCTCTCGTCTGTCGTGTGGTGGGGCGTGTGGCGTCAGGCACGGGGGAACCAGAACGTCGGACGAGGGGATTAGGAGATCGAGCTCAGCACCCTTCCCAGGAGCGTCTCGTGCGGTGGCGGGCCGGGCTGGAACTGATCGAGGAGGTTCCGCAGGGCGGCCGGTGGGACGAGTCTGTCGCCGCGGCAGGGCCGCAGCCAGTAGGGGCCCGGCGGATCCAACTGCATCATCGAAGGAAGCGCGATCTGATGCGGCCGGCCCAGGCACACCGCGCTGCGGTGCGGCACCCACTGATCGCTCGTTCCCGGCGGCACGAGCCAAATGAGCCAAGACCGCTGAGGATCCTCGATCACCGGGCCGCAGGCGTCGGCCCGCTCATCGCCGGGGTTCTGGATCTCGTCCAACACGGCCATCGCCGCATGCGCCTGCGGACCGCTCGCGGTGACGACGATGTCGAAGAACCGGCCGCCCAGCGGGAGCTGCACCACCTGCTGTTGCTGAAGTGCCATCAGGTTCCGCACGCGGGCGGCCAGGTCGCCCATGTCAGAGGCGACGGACTCGGGGTCGATGGTCTCGGTGCGCGCCAGGAAATCGACAGGCGCCATCGCCTGGTTCTCGCGTTTCAGAGCGACCTGCCGGCGGGGGAGCTGCTGCGCGAGCCTCACGCCGACTCCCCCCAGCCGACGGGCACGAGTGCCTGAACCGTCTTGCCAACGACCTGGCCGTCCTCGTCCTTCTTCACGTCCCACGACAGCCGCGCCCGGTAATGCTCCACCCACCAAAGGCCGCGGCCGGCGGGGGCGCCGCAGGCCACCGTCTCGAAGTCGGGGAACTCGGGAGCAGCGTCGTCCACCTCGATCAGGAGCTCGTCCGTCCCCGGGAACAGCGTCAGCCCCAACCCGACGCAACCATCGCCGAAGGGAGTGCCGTGTCGGGCAGCGTTGTCCACGAGCTTGTCGGCGATCCGGGCCGCGATGTCGATGTGCCCGTTCCAGTCGGCCATCGTGAGCTGCGGCCGCAGCCGCAGTCGGGCGTTGGGCCCGGCGCCCGCGTCCGCCCGCAGCCTGGTCTTCCACGCCCACCGGGGCTCCTCCTCCGGCTGTAACGGCAGGAGGATCACCGTGGCGCTCACCGGGTGCTTCTCGGCGGCGGGCTCAGTGTCCGTGGCGGGTGCCTCGGTCTTGAGTGAGGGGAGAGCGATGCGCTCCATTGGCGGCTTCACGGGGACTCCCTGGCTCAGATTGTGCTCGGACGTGCACTCTCAGCGAGTAGGCGCTCAGAGTCGTTTGCGTTGCGCTCGGTTCGGTGTCCTGCCCGCCCCTCACAGGGGGGAAAGGAGCGGGCAGGACCCTCCTCGGCTGGCCTCCCGAGGGGAGCGGCTGGCCGGTAACCAGAGAACTCCTATACGCGGCGGCCTGATTAGGGTGATCGGGTGCCGATTCGGCGTAGCGCCCTAGGATGGTTTGACTACCGCTTTGCCTCACGGTCGGGCGGCAGAACGCTACGGTGCGTGCATGGACACCACGCGCAATGAGGCCCTAGGGGCGTGGATGAAGGAGCACGGCTACAGCTCCAACACCCTGGCAGAAGCGGTGAACAGGGCCCTTGAGCAGCTCACCGGCCGGACCGGCGGACTGGACGGCTCCTCTGTCCGGGACTGGAAGGCGGGCCGGGTCCGATGGCCCAAGTCGGCCACCCGCAGGGCACTTGAGGACGTGACCGGCCTGCCCGCCACCGCTTTAGGGTTCGTGCCACGGGGCCGGACTCCGTCCACCCCAGCCGCACCGCAGGAGGACCCGGATATGAAGCGCCGTACCCTCGTCGGTGGTATCGCTGTCGCTGTCACCGCAGCAGCAGCAGCCCCCGGCGCCGCAGCACCCCGCCGTATCGGCATGAGCGACGTTAACCGCCTTCAGCAGCGATTCGCCGAGATCATCGCGAGCGACCACCGCCACGGCGGCCAACTCGGCATCGAGCAGCGGGCCGCCGAACTCGCCGACGAAGCGCTGAACCTCCAAAACGCCGGCAGCGCCAGCCAGCGCGTACGCAGCAACCTATACGCCTGCGCGGCTGGGTTCCGCTCCTCTGCAATGTGGGCAGCGATCGACGGCCGCCGCTACGCCGACGCGAAGGCTCACATGCGTGAAGCGCAGGCACTCGCCGAAATGTCCGGCGACCAAGCCATCAAGTTCCGCATCTGGAGCCACGCGGGAGCCATGTACCGGCACATGGGCCGCCCCGCCGACGCCTTCGCCGCGAACGACGTCGCGCGCAACCTGCACATCACGCGCCGCGACCCCATGTTCGCCTCCCTCGGCCTGGCCCGGCAGGCAGCCATCCACGGCGCAGCACAGGACCGCACCGGCGCCCGCCGCGCTCTCGACCAAGCGCAGGAAGCCATTCAGCGCGCCAACCCCGACGACTATCGGCCGGTGTGGCTGCTCGCGTTCTACGACCAGGCCGAGCTGCATTCACTCGCGCTCTCCGCCCACATTGCCCTTGGCGACCACCCCACCGCCGAGTACCACGCTCACCGCTGTCTGGCCACTCTGCGCCCGCACATGCGCCGGTCCCACGCCATCACCACCACGCGCCTCGCACACGCCCAGCTCGCCCAGGGCGACCTTGAGACCGCCACGGCCACCGCGATGCAAGTTCCCGCAGACGCCGCCATGCAACACGCCCGCGTCTCCCGCATGCTGCAAGAGTTCGGGTCCGCGCTGCGCGCGACGGCGCCGCGCAGCTCCATCGTGCAGACCTGGACCGCGCATACCCGCGACGACTGGAGGGCCACCGCATGACCACGGCACCCACAATCGATCTACGCACGTTCACCGACCTGGAACCCATCCGCGGCGACATGATCGACGTGTACGCCGAGGTGCGTGCCCCGCTGCTCCACCTTCCGAACTACGCGGTCACCGCCTTCGGCGAGCGCCTGGACCGACACGGCGCCGAGCCGGGGTTCACGGCCGTCATCGCGTACGCGGATGGACAGCCGGTCGGCTACGTCTACGGCAACCGCATCGAGCACGGTGACCGGTACTGGCAGCGCACCGCCCCGGAGCCCGCTCAGGAGTACACCAGTCGCCCGGCGATGGCCCTGAAGGAGATCGGCGTACGCGAGGCCTGGCGCAAGACCGGCACCGCACGGCGTATACATGATGCCTTCCTTGCCGCACGCACGGAGCCGTACGTGACGCTGATGGTGAACCCGGCGGCCGGCGGCGGGAAGGTGCACGCGCTCTACCGGTCGTGGGGGTACGAGGACATAGGGCAGAGCCAGCCGTCACCGGCCTCCCCCGTCCTCACGGTGATGATCCGCGCCATCTGATGACGGGCACCGAGTTGTGGCGCGCCGTGGACTGACCGGAGCACACAGCGAGGCCTTCCCCCGTGTATTCGTAGGGTAGAAGCCTCGCTGTGCCGCCGAGGTGGCATGGTGCGTGCGGCATCAGCGATGATCGCCGCGTCGCGGGCGTCGGTCTTTGACTCACCGGGATGGAGGTCGGCAATCCGCCGCATCGTCAGCCCTGGCAGATAGGCGACACGGCAGTCGGCATCGCGGGCCGCGGCCAGCGGGAGAGCACCGATCGAGGCCGGCTGGTCCACCACAACCAGCACGCTGCCATGCCTGGCCTGCAGCCTTTCGAACGGATCACGCAGCCGCGGTTTACTGTTGGGCAGCGGCGTGATGATGGTGGTCCCGATGACCAGCGCTCCGGCGCCGGTCTGGGCGAGTGTGCCGTGGTCGGACACGTGGGTTCCTGTTCTGGATAGTGGTGTGGGCGGCCGACCTGGAGGATCCGGGCTTCCCGCCCGTGGTGAAGGTCGGCAGCTCGAATGCGGTCGACTACCGGATCGCTGCGCCGTACTTCCGGAACCGCATCACGCGTCCGGGCTGGCGAACGGATCTGAAGGGGAAGCCGCCGAAGACCGGGCAGGAGGAGTAGCGGTGGATGGTCTGGTGCAGTGGTTGCGCGACCAACTCGACGAGGATGAGCAAGTGGCGCGCGCTGCTGGCGGCGGTTGGCGCGAACTCCCAAAGAACTGGGTCAGCCTTCGCTCATCAGGCGTGGGACAGGCACCCGCACATCGCGTCGCCCTCGTCTTGGATGAGGGCGAACGTGCCCACATCGTTCGCCATGACCCGGCCCGGGTGCTGCGCGAACTCGACGCCAAGCGGCGCATCCTCGCGCTCTATGCGACCGCCATCGAGGGCCGCACTGCCTTGCGCGCTCGGATGCGAGAGGCGATCGAGAAGGATTCAGACGAGTTCACACGGCTCCACAGGCAGGAAAGCGAGCTACTCGAGATGGCTGGGCGAATGGCCCCTGTCGTGCGCCTGCTCGCACTGCCTTACGTGGATCGGCCCGGCTACCGCGAGGAGTGGCGGCCGTAGCCAAGCGCAGCAGCGCCCCGACCGTACGAACCGGTCGGGGCTCTCTTACGTCCGTGGTGTGTTGCCGATCGGGCGGTGTAGCGGTCTGCCGGATGCTGCAGCGGAGATGGCGGGCAGCGGTTCGTACGGTGCCTCGCGGGTTTGTCGATCTGTTCGGGCAGAGATCTAGCGGGCGCCCCAGCTGGGCTGTCTGGGGGCCGCGGTCTGCTGCGGTGCCTGCTGGTATGTCGCGGCGGGCTGGTGGCGTGGCCTGCGGAAGATCAGGAAGGCTGAGGTGTGGTCTTTGTGGTCGTGGGCGACTCTGCTGCGTAATTCGACTGAGTGAGCGTCGCGGGTGCGGCATGATCGCTTCTGTGGTCCTGGTCGCGTCGTGGGCCGCAGGGGGTGGAGCAGATGTCGTTGCAGCCGAAGGGGCTGCCAGAGATCCCGGCACAGACCGTGGCTGTCGCTCGGGCGGCGTTCCCTCACGGGACACTGGCGATGCGGGCGCGGGATCGGCTGGGCGAGGTGTTCGCGGACGAGCCGTTCACCGGGGCGTTCGGACGCCGTGGAGCGCCGGGCCTGCCGCCGGCGGTGTTATCGCTGGTCACGGTGCTGCAGTTCGCGGAGAACCTGACCGACCGGCAGGCCGCTGCGATGGCAGTCCGCGCGATCGACTGGAAGTACGCGATCGGCGCGGAACTGACCGATACCGGTTTCGACGCGACCGTGCTGTCCCGCTTCAGGACCCGGCTCGTGGAGCACGGCATGGAGCGGGTGGTGTTCGACCGGCTCGTGGACGTCTGCCGCGAGCAGGGCCTGGTCGGGGCCGGTGGCAAGCAGCGCACCGACTCCACCCATGTGATCAGCGCGGTCCGTGACCTGAACCGAACCGAACTCGCGGGTGAGAGCGTACGGGCAGCCTTGGAGGCGCTTGCGGTCGCGGCTCCGGGCTGGCTGGCCGACGCGGTGGACGTTCCCGAGCTCGCGCACCGCTACGAGGAACGCGTCAACGGGTGGACGATGCCGTCGTCGAAGTCGAAGCGGGACCGGCTGGCCGTGGTGTTCGGGCAGGACGCGCTGGCGCTCTGCCGGGCGGTCTGGGCACCCGGGGCGCCGGGATGGCTGCGGGAGATCGAGCCGGTCGCGTTCCTGCGCAGGATGCTCGTGCAGACCTACTACGTATCCACTGACGCGCGGGGACGGGAGGTGATCGTGAAGCGGGAAGCCGACAAGGAGGGCGTCCCGCCAGGCCATCTCCGCCTGGCCTCTCCCTACGACCCTGATGCGCGGTGGGCGGCCAAGGGCGACGATCTGTTCTGGCTCGGCTACAAGGTCCACCTCACCGAAACCTGCGACACTCCCACCGAAGCCGAAGCCGAAGCCGAAGCCGAAGCCGAAGCCGAAGCCGAAGCCGAAGCCGAAGCCGAAGCCGAAGCCGAAGCCGAAGCCGAAGCCGAAGCCGAAGCCGAAGCCGAAGCCGAAGCCGAAGCCGAAGTGCTGCCGTTGCGGCTGATCACGGACGTCTACACCACTGAGGCAAGCGTCCCAGACGTCAAGGCCACCGGGCCCGTCCAGCAAAACCTCGCCGACCGCGACCTCACGCCGGGCGAGCACTACCTCGACGCCGGCTACCCGTCCGCCGACCTGATCCACGACGCCGCCGGCCGCGGCATCACCATGGTCACCCCGGCCCTCCTCGACCACTCACCGCAGGCCAAGGCCGACGCCGGCTTCCAGAAGAGCGCCTTCCGTATCGATTGGAAGGCCCGCCAGGCCCGCTGCCCGCAGGGCCGCACCAGCACCGGCTGGTTCCCCGTCCGGCAGCACGGCCGCGACGCCATCGTCGTCCAGTTCGCCCCCACCGACTGCCACGCATGCCCCGTCCAGGACGAGTGCACCACCTCCGCGCGTGGCACCCGCATCCTCAGCCTCCGGCCGCAAGAACTCCACGAGACCCTGGCCAGAGCGCGAACTGAGCAGATCACGAAGACCTGGAAGGACAAGTACACACTCCGCGCTGGGATCGAGGGCACCATCAACCAGGCCCTCGACGTCACCGGCCTCCGCCGGGCCCGCTACCGCGGACTGCCCAAGGTCCGCCTCCAGCACGCCTTCTCCGCCACTGCCCTCAACGTCATCCGACTCGACGCCCACTGGAACCCCGGCCACACGGCGCTCAGCCCTCGGACCAGCAGACTCACCCGCCTCAGCCACCAACTCGCAGCCTGAGTAACCGAATTACGCAGCAGAGTCGTGGGCGAAGTTGGCCTGGTCGAGCTGCCAGCCGAGCGCTTCGACGGCTTCGATCTGCTCGGCGACACCGGAGAGCGAGCCAGACATGTTGCCCTGCATGAAGCCTTGGTTGATGCGGCAGACGAATACGGTGCGGCCCTCGTTGATGGCGCGCTCTGCGTCCTGCCGGATCATGTCGGCTTTGGCGTCCTTGATCCACCCCATGGTGATGCTTCCCTCCCCTTTTGGCCGCCGAAGTGGCGGTCTGGGAGTGCACGGTAGCGGTCTGCTTGGTGTGGCGGGAGGAGGGGGCCGTGGTCCTTGGCGTGGGGTGGTTGTGGTACGCGTGCGAGGACACCCGGGCCCTGCGGGTTGGTGGGGGCCAAGGGCAAGGGGGCCTGCATGCGCGAGCGCCCGACCGTGGCGGTCGGACGCTCGGGTCTCCGGGCTTGGTCCTGGCAGGTGCGGCTGCTCGGCTGTTGGCCGACTGGTTCTCGGGTGACCGGGTGCCCGCGTCAGCCGATGCCGGTCACCTGGAGGGCGGTGGTCCAGTTGGTCTTGATGGCGTTGCGGGCCGACGCGAGGGTCATCGTCCCCTTGCAGACGGCGTTCTTCAGCTTGGTCTCGACACCGTCCTTGGTGTAGGCGGTGGGTGAGCCGTAGTAAGGCTCGGGCCACAGGTTGGCCGGGTCGGTCGGGTGGCCGCCGAGCTCCAGCGGCACCAGGTGGTCCTCCTCGTAGGAGGACATGTTGGTGTCCGCGTATCCGTAGTCGATGAGGCCCTGCGCCTTGGGCTTGTTGGTCTACGACGTCGACGGACGCACGGTTGCAGCCCAGCCTGACACGCAGATCGTGGAGTTGATCGTGGACTGGGTGACGTCCGGGTTGTAGCTGTCGGGGGTGCACTTGGAGTCGGGCAGCGGGAGGTAGGCCTGGGAACAGGTGGCGGCGTGGGCGGTGCCTGCGGTGGAGCTGTGGACGGTCACGTAATTCGGCTCTGGCGCTGATCTTGTGACGCTGCCGGTGTCATTGGCGTCTGTGATCGTGACTCGCGTGTTCTTCGCGGGGCTTCGAGGTGTTGTTCCCCCACCTGGCCGGTGTCGTGGTGGAGCTGGTCGAGCGGGCTGCGGCCGGGGTGGTCACGATGCATGCGCGGGCCCGCTCGGCGGGTGCGGACTGCCCGCACTGCGGTAGTGCGTCGGGCCGGGTGCACGGCCGGTACATGCGACGGCTCGCGGATGCCGCGGTCGGTGGCGCCGCTGTGGTGATCGAGCTGCTGGTGCGGCGGTTCAAGTGCCCGAACCCGGCGTGCCGGGCGGTGACGTTCGCCGAGCAGATTGCGGGGCTGACGAGCCCGCATGCCCGCTACACGCCCCTGATGCGTGAACAGTTGACCTCGATCGCTCTCGCGCTGGCCGGCCGGGCGGGAGCCCGCCTGGCCGGGGTGCTGGGCCTGCGCGTCGCCAAGGACACCCTGTTACGGCTGGTCCGCGCCACGCCGGAAGAACCCGTCGGAAAGATCCGTGTGCTCGGAGTCGACGATTTCGCCCTACGCAAGGGCGACTCGTACGCCACCATCCTGGTGGACCTGGAGAGACGGCGCCCGGTAGACGTGCTGCCCGGCCGGAATGCCGAACCACTGGCCGCCTGGCTGAAGAGCCACCCGGAAGTGGAGATCATTTGCCGGGACCGGGCCGGGGCCTACGCGGAGGGTGCCCGCAGCGGCGCCCCGCAGGCTCAGCAGGTCGCCGACGCCTGGCATTTGTGGCACAACCTCGGCGAGGCCGTCGAAAAGACCGTCGCCGCCCACCACGCCTGCGCCCGGACCGCGTTCGAGACACCGAACCGGCCGCCCCGCCGACCAGCGACGACATCTGGCAAACGCCACCGCCACCGGCTGCCGCGATGCTCGACGTCTGCGGACGCGAACGCCGCCTGGTGACCCGGACCCGGGAACGCTACACCGCCGTGCGACAGCTCCTGGACGCGGCCGCACGCTGGAAGGCATCTGCCGGACACTGCAGCTGGACCGGTCCACCGTGCGCCGCTTCGCCCGCGCCACCAGTCTCGACGAGCTGCTGGTCAAAGCGACGAACCGCTCCACCATCCTGGACGAGTACAAGCCCCACCTCCACCAGCGATGGAACGAGGGCTGTCACAACAGTGCCCAGCTCCACCAGGAGATCGCCGCCCTGGGCTTCGTCGGAAGCATCCAGACTGTCCGCCGGTACCTCCGCCCGTTCAAGGCCGCCACCGCCGCGCCACCCGTGCCCCGCCCGGCTCCACGGCTCCGTCGCATCGTCCGCTGGATCATGACCGACCCCGGGAACCTGACAGCCGATGATGCCACCGACCTCAAGGAGATACGGGCCGGCTGCCCCGAGCTCGATGCCGTCACCCACCACGTCCGCGACTTCGCCACCATGATGCGCGAGCTGCGGGGCGACCAACTGCCCGCCTGGATGGAGCGCGTCCTGGCCGACGACCTGTCCGCCCTGCACTCCCTGATCAACGGCATGAAGCGGGACCTGGATGCGGTGACCGCCGCGCTCTCGACCCGATGGAGCTCCGGCCAGGTCGAAGGCCAGGTCACCAGGGCCAAGCTCCTCAAACGCATGGGCTATGGCCGCGCGAACCTCGACCTCCTTCGGCGGCGCATTCTCAGCAGTCCGTGAGCGCCTGCTTCTGAACGGCAGGAAACCGAGGTCAGTACCAGCGGCTGAACGCAGCAGCGCCGGATCCGGTCTCTGCGGCGTGCCGAATAATCCGCAGCGGCACCTCGATGAGTCCCACCGCATCGAAATCGGGGGCGTCACCCATCGCGGTCATCCAGGCGGTGATCCGAGTGAGGGCCGCGCTTCGCTGTGTGCTGGAGAGGAGAAGGGCTTCCTCGGCCCGGGGCAGGGCGGTCCGAACCTCCCCGGCGGACAGCAGAAAGTCCCCAAACCAGCCGGGGAGCAACGCCGATCGCTGTGCGCCAAGTCCGTAGCACAGGGCCGCGACCGGGTTTGCCTTGCGGGCAGTCGCGACAAAGAGGCCAGCGCCCTCCGTCTCGGGCATGAGCGTCATGCTCGCGTCCCGCATGGCCTCCGCCGCCTCGGTAGGCGCGTTGGCGTTCTCAACAAAGCCCGCGAATCGCTGGGCGGCCGGCGTGGGTGCCAAGGGTTCTGAGAGGGCGTTAAGTCCGTTTCCGGTAGCGGCCGCGTCCGGGTTGTTCGAGGAGTCCCTGACGGACGAGTCGTCCCAGGCGGGAGCGGGTGACGTTGATCGAGGGCTCGTCGGTGGGCAGGCCGAGGTGCTCGTGCAGATCGCGGACGCGGAACACCTTCTCGGGGTGCTCGTTGAAGGCAGTCGCGATGCGCTGGTAGACGGTGGCGGTGGCGGTCTCCGCGGGGGCCGTTGCGTGGTCGGGAGGGGCGAGGCCATCGATGACCTTGCGGGTGGCGGCGAGCTCGGCCAGGCGGGCCTCGACCTCGGTGAGGGCGGTGGTGAGCCGCTCGATCTGCTCGCGCAGGTTGTCGGCTCGTGCGGCGGTCTCATCGTGTTCGGTCTGCAGCAGCCGCAGGAGTTCGCAGACGTTCACGCGGCCAGCTCCACGTCGTCGCGCCAGGCGGGGGTAGGGGTGGTGAGGCGGCGGAGCATGCCGGCGGTGGCAGCCCAGTAGACGCGGGAGGCCGCGTTGTCGGGCCGGTGGTCGTAGTCGCGGGCGAGGCGCCGGTGCAGCATGAGGGTGCCGTTGACCTGCTCGACCACCCACCGCTTCGGTTGCGGGACGAAGCCCTTGCCTGCGTCGTCGGGGTTGCGTCGGACCACCTCGACGGTGATGTCCTTCACCGCCCCGTGGATGATCACGGCGTCCTTGAAGCCCTGGTCGACCAGGACTTTCTCCAGGCGCATCCCGCATCGTTCGGCCGCCTGGTCCAGCAGGGCGATGCCGGCCTCGTTGTCGTGCGCGCTCGCGGCCAGGACCACCACGCCGATGATCAGGCCCATGACGTCCACGGCGAGCCCACGCTTGCGGCCAGGCGTCTTTTTGTTCGCGTCCAGTCCCGTCGTTTTCTTCGGCACCCCGGCCGCCACGCGGACGGACTGGGTGTCGATGATCACGAGGACGGGTCCTCTAATCGTCTGGACCGCTCCCGCACCTGGCAGCGCAGGATCTCCTGGATCCGCTGGTCAAGTCCGTCCTGGCGCCACAGGGTGAAGTAGTAGAACACCGCCGACCAGGCCGGGAGGTCGTGCGGCAGGAGCCGCCACTGACAGCCCGTCCGGTTCTGGTAGAGCAGCGCGTTCACGACCTCGCGCAGGTCGCAGGAGCCCGGGTTCCCGGTCGCCGACCGCGCCACCCGCTCCTGCTTCCACGCGGTGACCAGCGGCTCGATCAACCCCCACTGCTCGTCGGACAAGTCGGTTGAGTACGGCATCCGTTCCATGCCCGCGACTCCACCATGCACACGACATGACGCGAGGATGGAACCGTCCCATCACCCACGAACGGGCGACATCACATCACCAGGAACGGGACTTAACGCCCTCTGACAGGTGTCCGTCGGGCAGGCGGATCCAGACCTGGCGGGCGTCGTGGGGGTTGGTGTGGACTTCCCATTTGCCGCCGCGCGCGGTGACGGGGGAGGGCTGGCCGCGGTAAGGGGCGAGGACATCGTGGTCGTAGGTGCGGTGGTCGATGCGGATGCCGCGTTCGGTGATGGCCTGCCAGCGCACCGGCAGCAGTTCGAGGTAGTCGCTGCCGCTGAGGGGGAGGGGTACGTGGCCGGCGACGGCGACCAGCGCGGCCCACATCTGGTTCGGGGTGAGGGCCTTCTTGGGCAGGGTGGGGTGGCGCAGGCCTTCGTGGGGGCGGTGGTGGTAGTGGATCAGCCATTCGTCCAGCAGGTCCTGTAGCTGGGCGACGCTGAAACAGGCCTCGGTTTCGGCATCCGGTCCGCGGCGGGTGACGTCGGAGCCGGTGTAGCCGGGCAGGTGCTGGCACAGCAGGGCGTTGATGGTGCCGAAGGTGCGCTCGACGATGCCTTTGGCGGCGGGGGCGTGGGGCGGGGTGGGCTGGACGCTGATGCCGAGAGTTTCGCAGGCGGCGCTGAACGCCGTGGACAGGTAGATCTTGCCCCGATCCACGACGATCGTCTCGGGCACCACGACCGGCCGGGCGGCGGCGCCCTGAAGGCGTTCGTCCAGGCTCATCAGCCTTTTCAGGTGGGGGAGTTGGGTGTGGGCGAGGCGCAGGGCGTCGGGCCAGGTGGGGCGGGCTGGGTGCGGGACGGCCATCTCCGCAAGCAGCAGGGCCGCATCCACGGCCTTGGTGCCGGCCGGGCGCAGGACGGCGGCGAGGATGGCGCGGGTGGCGACGTCGACGGCGATCGTGAGTTCGGGCCGGCCGGTGGTGCCGTCGTCGAAGACGGCCAGGACGTCCAGCCGAGTGGTGTCGACCTGCACCTGCTCGCCGGGCCGCAGCGCCACGGTCGGAGTGAACGCCCGCCTGCCGGCCGGGGAGGGCAGAGTGCGGGCGGGGCGGTGGGGGTGTTCGGCGGGACCGGCGAGCTGGTGGACGAGCCGGTAGAAGGTGGCCTGGGAAGGCATGGGCACCGTGCCGCGGCCGTGCCGGTCGGTAAGGATCTGCGCGACCAGGGGCATCAGGCCCTTGACGGTGCCTTTGGAGCGGCCGCGCTGGCGGCACAGAGCTTCCTCGATGGCGGCGATGACGCGTTCGTCGGTGCGCCCGGTAGGCACGGGCCGGCGGGTGGTGCGGTGGTCGACCAGCCCCCACAGGCCCTGCTTGCGGTAGGCCAGGCGCATGCGCTGCACCGTGGTCCGGGAGACAGGTCCGAAGCCGATCGCGGTCAGCTCCACGGCCTTGGCCTCCTCGCGCTGCGCGAGCGTGAACCGGTCGGGATCGTACTCGGCCCGGGGCACCCCGCCGCTGTCCGTCCCGCCGGGCAGGCCGGACTCCACCTCGCGGATGTGCCGCTGCCAGGCCAGCGCCTTGCGCCGCGCCTCCTCGGGCGCGGTTTCGAACAGACCCCACTGCGTCACGGCCTGGGGCATCTCGGCGCCCACGATGGAGAAGGACGGGTCGGCGAACAGATGCCCGGCCACGACCGTCTCGTCTTCGCCTGTCTCGCCGGCTAGGTGGACCTGCTGCCCCGCCACAGCGATGACCTGCCAGACGCGGTCACGAAAACGGACGTGCGCTCCCACCTGCAGCACCGGCCGCCCGCCACGCCGCACGCTCATCGTCCATCCCCGCTGCCCGGGCCGCCGCGGCCGTTCGCACCGTCGGCGCCGGTGCTGACGAGGACCCGCTCGTGCAGCGGCGTCTCCAGGTCTGTCGTCAGCTTTCCGTGCCATAGGGAGTGGAAGACGACGGGCAGGACTTCGATCGGGTCGCCCGCCGCTTCGGCGCCCTCGATCAGCGGCCGCGGCTGTGCGAACGCCTCACGGACGGCGGCCGCGAGACGGGGACGGCCGGCGTTGCGGGGGTGGCGGTAGCCGGCCAGCCATTTCAGGTTCGCTGTCAGGGTCTTCTCCAGCGGCTCAAGGCGCCGGTAGCTCCAGCCGGCCTGCGCGCACGCCGCCTCAAGGACCTTCGCTGCCTTCCGGGCCCGGTCACCGCCGGCCTCCGGATGGCTGGGACAGTCGGCCAGCACAGCGGTGCCGTCGCGGTGGCGGGCGAAGAGCTGCGGTACCCACGAGCGCACCTGGCCGCGCGCGTCCCGCCACAGCAGACGGACCGGCCGCCCGGCCAGGCCGACCACCTCAGGATCGCGGTCCAGCACCATCAGCTGCGCCCGCATCGCGGCGGACCCGCAGGCCACATGCCGGCCGGTCGTGGCCGACCACCACTGGCCGGGCCCCCACCGCCGCCCTGGCACCACCGGGAACGCCGACACCGGCTCCAGCTCCTCGAAGGCCACCGCGAGGACCGCGTCCGCCCACCGCTGCTGCACCACCTGCCCGATGGGGTCGACGAAGACCGTCTCCCACTCGGATCCGGTATCCGTCTGCATGTGCTGTGAGTGGCCGCCCGATGCGGCCGCTGTGTTCTTGCTGCCCACGCGCCCCAGTCAAGCCCGTTGTGCCTGTTTGGCGGGCGGCTTCACGGATTTTGATCACGAGTGCCGGGCGATGAGGTACCGCCCCGGCGGACGACGGCCCGTGCACGCCTGCCAGCTTCCTGATGCATGCTCACCGCCCTTTTGCCTGCTGCTCGTTGTGGTGGTCGGCGAGTGCTTCGGCGAGGACATCGGCCGGCAGGCGGGCCCAGCGTGCCAGATCCTCCAGTGCCATCCCGGCCGTGAGTGCTCCTGCTGCGGTCTCCCGTACGGCCTGCTCGATCAGTGTGGCGGCATGGCCGAGGTTGCCCAGCAACTGCTGCGCAGCGTCGGCGGTCTTGCCGTACTGGGCGCCGCGCAGCTGGGTCAGCTGCTCTTCGGCGTCGTTGAGCAGGCTGGTGATCAGCGCCCGCTGCTCGGCCGGCACCGCAGAGCGCCACGTGGTGCCCGAGCCGGGCGCGCTGCGTTCCTTGGACAGGACACGCAGCTGTCCGGCCATGGTGAGGGGCTGGTGCTCCTGCCTCAGCCACCACGGATCGTTGCCGTAGCCGGGCGGGCCTCCGGCGCCGCGGCGGATCCGGATGACCGCGCCCATCCACGAGGTCAGCGGGCCGCCGTAGTCGGTGGCGGCCAGCGGCCCCAGCCACCTCCGCCCGACCCGCTCGCCCAGCCGGCGGCAGAGCGACCCGTCGGCGGGCAGCGGTCGCGGTCGCCCGGCCCCGCTGTCCCTCCACACCAGCTCGGCCATGACCGGGTCCAGCAGTGCGTCGGCGACGGCCACCACTTCGGGGAAGACGACGGCGTCCCGGCCCACGATCCGCCACCGCTCCAGCTCTGTTCCGGCGTTGCCGCCCGCCACCTGGTGCAGCCGCTGCGGCCAGATCGCCTCGCGCTCCCAGTGCAGGGCCTGCTCCCACCACCGGGCGACCACCGCGTGCGCCAGAGCGAACACCCTCTCCGGCTCGGCCCCCGTCCGTGCTGCCCGCCGCGCCACCTTGGCCCACCGCCGCTGCGCCGCGGCCACCTCCGGCAGATCCCGTACGTCCAGATGCTCAAGAGGCTGGTCGGCGTCCGCGTCCAGGAGCCACCGCCCGTGCCGGACACACACCCGCTCCCATCGCGGCGTGTACCGCACCACCCGCACGGCCATCCCCGTACGCCGGGCCGCACACAGGCGGCAGCCGAAGGCGACCGGCCCGGCGACCGCGCCCCCGGTCCGCCAGGCCGCCGCCGGCACCCCGTTCCTTCCGGCCGACAGCTTGGCGTCCTCCTGTCCCCAGGACGGCAACGCCCGCGCCAGCATGTCTTCTTCGACGCCGCACAGGCCTGCCAGGAGATGCCGTCCGGCTGCGTTCAGCAGCACCTCGGCGCCGGCCCGCGCGCCCCCGCCGTCGTGCCCCGGCGGGTAGTTGCGCCACTGCCAGTACGACCGCAACACCTTCGCTTCCATCCCGTAGCGGCTTGCGATGCGGCAGATCAGCGACGAGGTGGTCTCTCCCTGCAGGGGAGCGGTCCGCAGGAGGCCGGGATGATGGGTCACTCCACCACGGTCTCGTGTTCGCCGATCCGGGCGGGCGTGTTCGCAGTAACCGTCCGGTCCCCAGCCCGCCGTCTGCTTACTTCCCCAGGCCGTGGGTCTCTCTTTCCTGGAGCCAGCAGGCGTGGGCGTGCCGGGGATTCAGCCATTCGAGCGCACCGTGATGATCCGATCGCACTAAGCTACGCCTGTGGTGGTTGGCGAAGATGCTCAGGTGAAGGGCTTCTCGGGAGCCCGCAGAGCCAAGCAGTGGCTCGAGGGCACGATGCGTATCTTCGGCGCGTACGCGAACACGGACTCGGAGTCCTGCGGTCGCCGGCTCACTCTGTCCTGGCCGTACGGAGGCCGGACGTTCTCCTTCGATCTGGGGGGCGCCATGCGGGGCGACCCCTACCAGAACGACATGTTCTGCGCGGAGGTCAAGAACTACGCGCAACCCAGCGACCAGGGAACCCAGTTCGACGAGTTCCTCGCCAAGTGCTACGTAGCCGCCCAGGCCCAGCACCACCTCAGCGATCACTTCATGTGGATCACCTGGGCACCCTTCCGCGCGAACTCCTGGTCCACCCTCAACTCACCCGGCCAGGTGGAAGCCGCGGTCCTGCAGCACAGCAGCCGCGTCTTCGGCACCAGCGACACCGAGGAAGCCCGAGAACTCCTGGACAGCGAACTCGCCCAGTCGGTCGCCGCACGCCTGTGGCTGATCGTGCTCTCGGACAAGCAGGAAACCCTCCTGCCGCTCAAGGACTGGGCAGCCATCGTCGCCGCCGAACTCACCCGCAGAGAGGGCTCGTGGTGAACATCGTCGAACAGTCGATCTCCCAGGCCATGGACGAGCCCGACGACCGGATGATGTTCACCCGGGTCAAAGACATCGTCGCCCGGCACCTGCGCCGCATGGACCCCGGCGCCACCGTCACCAAAACCGAGTTCTTCAACCACACCCATGTCCCCGACATGGTCCTCGAATGGCCCAGCAGACCCCGCACACCGCGCCGGTTCATCTACCTGCGCACCACATCGGACCAGCGCGAACTCGAGGACGACCTCCACCGCCTTCCCCGCGCGGACCGGCCGGTGCTTCTCGCTCTCGGTCAACTGCCCACTGCCCGGCAACAAGGGGATCTTCCCCCGCTTCCCGGCAGCAGCACCGCGCTGCTCCTCGACGCCTCCGCGCTCGGCGCACTCCAGCCGGCCGACGACGCTCCTGGCATCCCCCATCTGGTGTCCCGCTCCGTCCTCGAAGGCGGCCGCGGCACCCTCGACAAAGCGGCGACCGAGGAGTTCCTGAACACGGTCGTCCAGGGAGCCGAGGCCGCCCGCGCGGGGGAACGCGTTCCCACCCGCGAGGCCGTCGACGCCCTCACCGCACGGATGACCACCGACGTCGCCGACCGGATGTCAACCTTCCTCGCAGCGCTCTGGCAGGGCGGCGGATCCACACTCGCCAGCTTCCCCGCACCCCAGCGAGGCGTCGGCCATCTCGACGAGACGGCCCTGATGTACCTGCTGGAATCCGAAGACATCGCCGACGCCGCATTCTGGGACCGGGTCGTCCGCATGATCAGCCTTTCCATCCTGCTGCGCACCCCGGCCGCCGGCACAGGCAACCTTCAGCACCTGATGCGTGAGGCGATCCGGCTCTGGACCAGCCGCGTCTGCATGATCGTGCCCGGCGCGGCAGACGCGGACATCAGCCCGTGGCGCTGGGCGGTGAAGGCCGGACAGCTGATCCTTCAGACCCCGCGTTTCCATGTGCTGGTTGCCCAGTCCCGGCGCCAGCTCCCGCAGGGACAGGAGCACGACCTGCCCCTCCTCGACGAGGTGAGGAACAGGGCCGACCGCTTCGGCATTCCGCTGACTTCTCTTCGTATGGTCGTGACGGACCGTCACGTCGGATACGGAGGCCCCGGTGACGACATCTCCCACGACGCCCGACTCGACGGCATCAGTGACGCGCTGGGACAGGCCGAGGGAGTCATCGAGGCCGAAGCCCGCATCCCCTCCGGCGAGACTCTCCAGTGCCTGTTCGGCACCGGAATCGCCAGCGCCCGCGGCGCACGTACCCAGGTGCCGCTGGACGCCCTCCTCGGTACGACGACACGTCTGCTCTCAGATCTCTCAAGTGAGGAAGCCGAGAAGATCACCCAGCTTCTCGGTGCCCAAGGTCCACCCCCCGACCAGCCATGGAGTCAGCCCAGCTTCGACGACGTATAGGACTTGCGCGAGGCAGCCGACAGCGCTGTGGGCGCTGACAGAACCCGGTGAGGGCAGGCAACGGCACCGAACTCCTCCAAGAAGCTGACTGCCACCGTGACGACACTGGAGCTCCATCTTGAAGCACTCCGGAGCGGGCGTGCCGTGCGGAGACTCCGCCGTGCTCCAAGTAAAAGCAATGGGGTTCGCCGGTCAGATCACGGCGAACCCCATTGCTTGAGCGTCCTGCGCCAACAGCACGCTCACCTCGTATCGCGCGGTGCACAGTCCGGGTCAGAGACTGAGGTGCCCGGCGACCAAGGTCACAGCCCTCGCGGGCTCGTGCCCAGCATGTCATCCATCATCGGGCGATGCCGCACCGAAGGTGCTGCCCCTGACCGCGTTGGCGGTACATCCTCTGAAGAATGGCGCCTTGGCCTGCACGAACGCGCCCGAAGGACGCGGTTTTTAAGTACAGACTCTCTATGAGCTGTGGACAGGTTTCTGAAAAAGAGCCCCGAATTGTTCAGAATCCGTTTACATCGGAATGGACATCGCCCTCGTGGGTCGGCCAGCATGAGGGCGCCAGATCAGCCTTGGCGCCAACCGGGGCCTGGCATCGAACTAGTCCGGGTCAACGAAGCGGAATTTACGCTTCCATTAAGAGACTGAGGTGCCCGCGCCATGACGTATGTCGCGACGTCCAGCAGCCTTCCGATTCCGATCGGTCCGCTGACGATTCTGCAGAGCCGAGAGATCACTGCCGCGACGGTATGGCTGGTGGTCGTGATTCTTCTCGCGGTCATCGTGCTCGTGGTGGTCGGCTGCGCTCCGCCGGCCGCTGTCGCGGCAGTGGCCGGCGGAAGCCTGATCGCAGGGAAGCTTCGCCAGGAACTCGCCTGATGTCCTCCGCGGGGGTCAGCGACTGAGGCTGGCCCCCGCGGGCAGTTCAAGGTCCTCTGGAGAAGACGTGGGACGTCGCATCAACCAGCTACCTATTGGACAGGGAAATCCACGGGTCATCGAATTCGCCGCCGCGCTCCGCGTGCTCCGCGAGCGGGCAGGCAGCCCTACCCTCGCGCAGATGGCTACGAGGTGCGGCGTCTCTGCGGCGTCGTTGTCCAAAGCCGCAGGGGGATATGAGCTGCCATCGTGGCGAGTGACGAAGGCCTACGTGGAGGCGTGCTCCGGCGATACCAGGCGGTGGCGCAAGGACTGGGAAGAGGTTCGCCGGGAGATCCGGCCCAGAGAATTCGTCAGTGACGACTCTGAGGAGTCGCTGCATCTGAGCCCTGAGGAGCGGCGGAGGGCTTCTTGGCCCCGCACCTGGGAACGTTGGGACAGAACAGGGATCATCCTCCCTTCACACCGCGCCGAGACGTATCTGGACCTGAGACTCGCCCTGCAGTCCCTTCGCGCTTACCGCTCGCTGTCACTACGGCAGCTTGCCCACCTGATGCCCTACTCACATTCGAGCGTGGCAGCGGTGCTGTCAGGAGCACGGCCGGTGTCCCCATACTTCCTGCGCAACTACCTGGAAGCCTGCGGTGTAACCTCCCCCACGGAACTGATCAGCTGGTTCGACCTCCTTTCTGTGGCCAGCCCTGAGCATCAAAGCGATGCAGCTCGTACTCGTTTGATGGCCATGGCCGTGAATGGTCGACACAGTGCAAGCTCCCGGACTTGGCGCTCTGGGGCGCTGCCAGTTAGTGCAGAGATTGTGCGACTCAGGAAATTCTCCCTGCAGGTGAGATCGAAACATCTTAGGGAATGGCTTTCCGTGAGTCTCTCCAGCAGAGAGAAGCGGGCCATGTTTCGGCGACTGGAGAAGCAATACGGAATGAACTCTGTTGACCTATCACTGTTCGAGCGGGGGGAGTGGGAACTCACACTTGTGGAGGTCAACCGGCTGGTAAGCGAAGCCAAGAGGCTGGGCTATACCGATATAGACCCTCTCGTCGAGTCCGTGTTCCGCAACCCGGCGTGACGGCGTGTGGTGCGACAAGCAGGTCAGGTTGGCCGGCGCCGTTCAGGCGGGCGTGACGCAGGGACGGGAAGCACCGGGACTCTCAACGGGTGTAGGGGCTGCGCTCCACGGGGGGATGCCGGCGTGGGTGAGGAGTTGTTGTTGGCCGGGGTGGAGGGTGCTCCATTGACCGCGTTGGGCGTTGGCCCACCGTTGGAGTGTGTCGGGGAGGGTCTCGTTCCCACTGATCGTGGCGCGGTATTGCTGCCAGGTGCGGTGCCAGGTGTAGGGCCAGGGTGGGTTCCACCACGGGTCCAGGCTGGTGAGGGCGGCTGCGGTGGTGGTGGAGAGGGTGCCGGCGCGGGCTTTGCGGCGTTGCTGGCACAGCCATCTGCCGAGGGGGAAGCCGTCTTGTCGGGTGTGTTTGTCAGGGGTGAGGTGGCCGTGTCGGGCGGCGTAGGCGCGTGCGTGGTGGAGTCCGGGGCTGACGGGGTAGGAGCGTGTGGCCGGGGCGGGTCGTTCGCCTACGGCAGCGTGGGGCGTGATGCCGAGGGCGGTCAGGAGGTCTTGCTGGCCGGGGTGGAGATGCTCCCAGGACTCCTGCTGGACACGGGCCCAGCGGCACAGGCCTCGGGGGAGGTTCGTGGTCGGCACGCCGCCCGCGCTCGTGGCTCGGAGGCGGTGGTAGGCCTGCTGCCACTGCAAAGGCCAGGGCGGATTCCACCACGGATCGATGATGGTCAGGGCTTCGGCCCGGGTGGGGGAGAGGCGGTCCTGACGGGCGCGTCGTCGTTGCCAGGCCAGCCACTTCCCCAGCGGGAAACCGTCGAGGACGGTGCTGGCGGGCGCGGCGATATGGCCGTATTCGGCTGCGTAGGCGCGAGCGTGTGCGAGCGCGGTGTCCAGAAGATCAGGCTCGGCGCGGGCAGCCGGTGGTTGGGCGGCTCGGGCTGTTTCGGCGGTGATGCCGATCTTGGTCAGCAGGCGGTGCTGTTCGGGGTGGAGTGTGCCGTAGTCGGTGCACTGACGCCTCAGCCAGTCGGCCAGCTCCTTCTCAAGAACCCGATTGCCGGTACCGCCGCCGTCGGCTGCGGATGCGGACTCTGACCGCTCGCGTACGCGACTCCAATTGCGTTGCCACTCCAAGGACCAGGTCGGGTTCCACCAGGGGTCGAGCGCTGCGAGGAGCGTGCTGACCGGCCATGTCCCGCCTGTACTGCGGCGGTGCTCCCGCGCCTGGTGGCGCTGTTCGCTCAGCCACCGGCCCAGCGTAAACCCCTCAGGACAAGCTTTTTGGGGCGTGGCGAGGTGGCCGTGTGCGGCGGCGTAGGTGCGGGCGTGGGCCAGACCGGGGCCCGTACCGCAGAGCTGGGCGATGATCTCGTGGGGGCGAGTGGCGGCGGTCTCGGCGGTGATGCCGATCTCCGCCAGCAGGCGCTGCTGCAGCGGATGCAACTGCTTGTAGCCGGTGCACTGTACGGACAGCCACGTGGCCCAGCCGTCGCTGCCGTCTGTCCAGCTCCCTTCTGCAGCCCCTTGGCGCCGGTCTCGGGCTTGAGCGCGGATTCGGTACCAGGTGCGCTGCCACGCCAAGGGCCACGGCGGGTTCCACCACACGTCGATCGCGTCGAGCACCTGAAGGTGCGCTGGTTCGTCCTGGCGGCGGGTGAGGCAACGCTGGGCAGTGAGCCACTTCCCGAGCAAAAACCCCTGGTACGAGATGTTCTTGGTGGCCAGGGCCAGGCATCCGTGTTCGGCGACGAAGGCGCGCGCACAGGCAACAGCCTTATCGATGCCCGCTGTCCGGCTCGTTCGGCGCGGGCGTGCGCTGCCGGCGGCCTGGGCCGTGAGGCCGATGTCGGCCAGCAGACGGCGCTGTTCGGGGTGGAGTGAGCTGTAGTCGGTGCACTGCAGGTACAGCCACTCCCCGGTCAGCACGTGGGTGTCGGGGAAGCCGTCGGCGGCGTTGAGGGGGCCGTGCCGCTGGATGTGGTCGCGGGCGCGGTAGTAGGAGCGCTGCCACTTCATCGACCAGGGGATGTTCCACCACGGGTCCACCTCCTTCAGGGCGGCGGCCTTTTCTTCAGGTAGGGCCAGGGCGTGGGCCTGCTGGTTGTGCACCCATTTCCCCAGGGAGAAGGAACCGACTCGGGTGTCGCGTTGGGTGGCGAGGTGGCCGTGCTGGGCGGCGTAGGTGCGCGCGTGGGTCAGGCCGGCGGCGAAGGCGGCCTCGGCGTGCACGCTGTGGCCCCGCAGCCGCTTCTGAGCCGGCAGAGCCTCTGTGCCCGCGGTCTGCCGACGCTGGTAGCCCGCGAGAATGTCGGCGAGAGGCCGGGGCCGGAGCGCCAAGGGGACCTGCCACAGCCGCGGTTCGTCGTCGCCACTGCCGCCCCTGGTACGGATGCACTGGTACGTCCAGGCAAACAGCGGTCCGTGGGTGCAGGCGGCCAGACGCTCGGTGAGCCACGATCGCCGCAAGCGATGGCCCAGCTCGCTGGGCACGCAGGGCACATCAGCCAACCGGTAGGGGAGGTGACCACCACCGTCAGCCGCGACACGGAGCCGCCAGGCCCGGCTGGCCAGAAGCGTGGCGAGGGCGACGGTCTCGGGGTAGGTGACCAGATCCCGCGCCAGAATCCGCCACCGCTGCGGATCCTCGCCCGCGGGCATGGCCGCCTCCAGCCGCATCGGCCACAGGCGCTCCTCGGGCCACTTCTGCGCCCACCACCAGGCGGTGACCGCCTCAGCAACCTCGAACGCCGAACCAGCGACGGGGGAGCGGCGCAGCAACCTCCGGTAATCCTCCTGCGCCTGGACCACCTCCGGGCATCCGGCCAGCCCCACGACACGGCCCCCGCTGCCAGGCACGCTCATCAGCCAGCACCGGTGGCGTGGGCAGACTCGCTGGTGCGCCGCCAGGTACACCCGGGCTGGTGCCACGCGGCCGGTCCGCGCAGCCACACAGCCCGGGCACGCCGGACCCCAGGCAGCAACCGTCTCCACCCCGTTGCCGAGCCGCGCAGCCGGCCTCTCCGTCGAGAGGCCCAGCGGCTCCTCCCGCATCCAGGCCGGCAACGCACGGTGTAAGCCCACCTGCGGCACACGACACAGCGCCGCGACCCGGTCCCGGGCCGAGGCGTTCAAGAACACCTCACTGTCGCCCCGTAGAGCCCCGACGACGCCCTGCTGGCCGGCCACTTCGGTAACCGACGACAGCAGACTCCGCACCGTCAGGCCGTAACCGTCCGCGATCCGCCCCAAGAACGACAGGGTCATCTCACCCTGCAGGGGAGCCACCCGAAAGGCACCCGCAGCCAGCAACAGCTTCCCCACCCATCCCGTGGCTTGTGACAACGATCGTGCTTCGGCTCAACGAGCAGGTCCGGGCTCCCGGTCGCTGCCGGGGTCAGTAGTCGAGGTCGAGGTAGTCGATGTCGTTGAGGGTGACGTCGGAGAGTCCCAGGGCGCGGGCTCCGCCGTCTTGGAAGTAGATCTCTTTGAATCCTTCGGCGATGATCTGGCGCATCTGCTGGTCGCCGGCCCCGGCCTCGCGGGCGTTGAACAGGCGCTGTGCGTAGGTGGGGGGGAGGTGGACGGTGAGCCGTCGGAATCTTCCGTCGTCGGTGGTGCCGATGGGTGCGGTGTAGCCGAACCTGGCCCTTGTCTCCACCGTGATGCCCGTGGTGGTGGCGGCCTGCTTCCGGCGGCGTCTGCGGACCTGCGGCTGCCAGCGCGCCCGTACTGCCGCGTCGATCCGTTCGGCGATCGCCTGGGGCGGGTGCTTGCGCTCGCCCTTGCGGTAGCGCTCCACCGACCGCTGACTGACCCCGATCTCCTGGGCAACGGCTTTGGTCGTCCTGAGCTGCTTCATCAGGAAGTTGATGCGTGCCTGGAGTGTCTTGGGCGGCTGGCGGGTGAAGCCTTCCCGGTCGGCGCGTTCGATGGCGTCGTCGATCTCTCCCACAGCGCCTACTCGCCTTCGTCCAGGACAGCGTCGCCGCCTTTGATGTGGCGGGCGGGGTTGTAGCCCTGTTCCATGAGGTCGACGGCCCACAGCATCGACTGGACGCCCTCCAGCTTCGCCAGGCCAGGTGTGGGGCCGAGGCGGAAGCCGCCGGGCTGCGGTTTGCCGGACGCCGCGTAGGGGAGGAAGTCCAGCGGGCTCGCGCCCGGTGAGGGGTAGACGACGCAGTCGGACAGCACGGCGAGTGGGTACAGGCCCGTCATCGTGGCCATGTTGCGCAGTTTGCGGTGCATGTTGACCCGGGCCTTGGCGATGACGGCGGCGCGGATGTCGGGGCGCCAGGTCGGGCGCTCCAGGGCCGGCCACCGCTCGCCCTCCTTGTACTTCTTACCCTGCGGGCGCTCGCGCAGCTTCCCGATGCCGCCCTTCACGGTGGCCTTGATGGCGGCGAGGACGGCCGCCATCGCCGGGTCGACGTCCTTGTGCCGCTCCATCGCCGCTAGGAACTCGGCATCCGACAGGTCCTTGGTGACGCCGAGGTCGGCGAGGGTGTCGACGTAGGCGTTCTTGAGGCGGTCGTGCCACGGGTCCAGGTACGCGCCGGTCTCGCGGTGCAGGTACGCCTCGATCGGCTCCACGTTGTAGCCGAGCTCCTGGGCGTAGGCGACGGTGTGTGTCTGGTACCAGGCAGGTTCCGTCGGCCGGGTGCCGTCCGGAGTGAAGGGCGAGGGCAGACGCGGGTCCACCTCGACGTGGGACAGGTCGACCAGCCAGCTTCCGGGGATCTTCGGGTTGAACTTCGGGCCCACGAAGTGGTCGGGGGCGGACAGGCCGACGACCAGGCGGGCCGCTGCGGCGAGGAAGGCGGTGTTGAGGTCCAGGCCGACCGCGTAGGGCAGGGTGCACTCCTCATCGGCGAGCAGGTCCACCGGCCGCACCCACTGGTACGCCTCTTCGTTGAGGAAGCCGCCCCTCCAGCCGGAGGTCACGACGACTGGGTGCTCGGGGGTGGCCTCCGGCGGCGCCGGGTCCATCGGCTCCGTGCCCAGCGAGCCGGGGTTGTGGCCGGGCACCCAGTTCCCGCTGGCTTCGTCGCGCACCGCGCGGGTGGGCGGGCGCAGCGCGGTCATCAGCTCCAGCCCGGAGACGGCGGTGGAGCCGCGCGGGGTGATGACCCGCTGGGCGTACACGCTGAGGACGCGGGCGATGTCAGCCGGCTCCATCTCGCTCACGCCGGGCCAGGACCGCTCATCGAGGGCGCCCCAGGACAGGATTGTCAGCTGCACGCACTGGCGCTCGCGGCCCTGCGCCTTGCGGTAGATCCTTGCCCATGGGCCGAACCCGCGCTGGGTGAGCCGCCACTTCGCCTTCACCACCTGCTTGACCACCGGGTGATCCTCCGGCAGGCGCAGGGAGCGGCGCTGCTCGTGGCCTTCCAGGCGCTCGGGCAGCCCGAGCTTCACGGCAGCCGCGGCGGTGAGCACGATCAGCGGATCACTGTCCTTGCCGTAGCGGTTCAGCTTCGGCGCTCCGAGGCCGGACTCGCGCAGCGTCCACTCCACCAGCTCCGGGATCGTGGTGGCCGGGCAGTCGAGCACGATCCCGTCCACGCCGTACGCGCAGCCGTCACCGTCCAGGACCGCGAGGGGCCCGTGCGGGAAGCGCGGGTCGGCTGCGGGCTGCGCCGCCTTCTTCGTGGCCGGACGCCGCGATGTCGCAGCGGGTCGGATGGCGGGGCGCGCCGGCGCCGCAGCCGGAGCCTGCGGGGCATCTGCCGTCTCCACCCTGGACGCGGCCGGTTCGGTAGACGCCGCGGGCGCCATTGCGGCAACCGAGGCTGTCGGAGCCGAGCCGGGGGCGGGGTACTTCGCCGCCCATCCGTTCAGCAGCCGCTGGTATGCGTCCAGGCGCGGCGACTTCGGCTCGCTGCGGCCGTGCGACTTCTCATTGCGATGTCACGCATACTTCTCACCTAGATGTCATCCGTTATGGCTGGTCAGGAAGTAATTGGGTTGACATCAAGCGAGAAGAGTCAGTGACATGACATGAGAATCTCCAGCGCTCCAAAATGAGAAGCCCATAGGGCCAGTCCTTTGATCTGCTGTTTTTGCTTGCCTGGCTGGAACAGATGTCATGTGCTTGGGGAAGGCGCAACAAGAGGCGAAACACAGGGTTCTGCAGGCTTACAGCCCCCACCTACGTGGGGAAGCCGAGGAAGAGCTGTTCGCGTCCGTCGACGCTCTGGACAGACCCCCATGCGTATGGGGAAGACGTGGCTACGCCCTCCGGCGGGCGCCATCTGTGGGACAGACCCCCACACGCGTGGGGAAGACCGCAGGTCGAAGCCGACCATCAGCAGATCCGTGGACAGACCCCCACACGTGTGGGGAATGCCCTTGCTCACTTGTGGTTTTGGAGATCGGCAAGGCGTTTTTTGTTCACTTTACATGGCCTGACCGTGCGGGTTGAGGGCCGCTGCCTGGCGGTGGTTGCCTACGATGGTTCGGCCTGAACTGCCCGACCGATAGGTGGATTTGGGCTCGCCAGTAGCGTGGCCGTTGCGCTTACCTGTGAGGTTTCTTCCGTCGGGCGCGGGTTGACCGGCGGGGTTGCTGGCGGGCTGTAGCCGGCTGCCGGTGCTGTACGGAGGGGTCGAGCTGGAGTCGGACGGACACGAGCCCCGCGGCGAGGAGGCCGTTGTCGCTGGCGCTGTTGATGTGGCGGCCGAGTTCGGTGGGTGAGGCCATGAGGCGCCAGTGTGTGGGGGAGTGGTGGAGTTCGAAGCCGTAGCCGAAGTAGACCACCGCGCTGTGGCGGGTGCGGGCCGCCTGTCGCCATTGGCTGGAGGCTCGTACGGTCGCGCGGGCGATGACGGTGCCGTCGTCGTGTTCGAGAGTCAGCTGCTGGCCGGTCAGCACAAGGGTGAGGTGCTGGGGTGAGATGAGGGTGGGCTGCGGTCCGACCAGTCGGCGCAGGCCCTTGTCGCAGGCTCGGTGGACCTGAAGCTCGATGGACTTGCCGGTGTCGGGGGACGTGGCGCCGATCATCATGTGAGGTTGCAGTATGACCATAGCCTTCGGACCGGGCAGAAACTTTCGGGCTTCCGGCAGGAGGAGGTCGATGGTGGAGCGTCCGGCGAGGCCGCCGTAGACCGGATCTGTGGACAACGACAGCACCGCGTGGCAGCGGGCAGTCGCGTAGGCTTCTTTGACCGCTGGATCCCGATCAAGCGAGGGCAGGCCGGTGGCCAGGATGGCGTCTCCCTCTTCCTGGTAGTTGCGGTGCACCGTCTCACCCATCACGGCCGACAGCCGCGGCATTAAGCCGGAGTAGATCCGCTCCCACACGCTGTCCGGGTCGTAGGGCTCGGTGAACGTCTTGTCGTTGAGCCGGCTCATCTGCTCCAGGAACCCCCCATACTCGGAGCTTCCGTTCATGGCCCGCCAGCTGTCGTGCACCACCTGCAGCAGGATGAACCGGGCCTCATCGGTGGCCGTCTCGAGCGCCGGATTCTCGGCGATGCCGGTTTCCTCCAGCAGCCGTCCCAAAAGTTTCACCGCACGCTGCTCTCCCTGGGTCACCCACGTCCAGGCGCAGTGGCAGCCGACATTGTGCACCAGGTGGTGCACGGCGAACCCGTACAGCGTGCGCGGGCCGGCATAAGGCAGAAAGTCGCTGAGCGCAGCATCGGCCTGCTCCCACTTGTCCTGCAGGACGAGCGCCTCGACCAAGAGACGTTTGAGGTCGGCCGTGGCGGCAGACCATGGATCGGTGCTCCTGGCCAAGGCTGCGGTGGCGGTATGTTCGGCGCGTTCGGGTTCCCTCTGTTCCAACAGGTCCTGGACGACGAGGAGGTCTTTTGCCGCCTGTGTCTTCTTGGTGGGGAACACGGCGGCCAGGGCACGGAAGTCCTCAAGCAGTTGCGCGAGCGCAGGGTCCGGCTGGTCGCGCAGTCGCATTTGCAGGATCCGCGACGCCTCGGCCGCGAGGTTGGCGACGGGCTCGGGGAGCGGCCCGTCGAGTTGGCGGAGGTACAACAGCACGGGACGCAGATGGGCGGCAACACGAGAGCCGGCGTCGGCGTGCTTGCGCAGCTGAGCAAGGTGTGCAAGCAGAGTGTGCGCCTGGGCCGCCAGTCCCTCGTCCGGGTCACCGGCACGGCCCAGCCACTCCAACTCCAGCTCCAGCAGGCTGTGGGCGGCGTCGTACTGGCCGTGGGCATGGTGAAATGCCGCCAGATTGCCCATGAGCAGGGCCGTGTACCCGTCGGCTGTGCGCGTGGAGCGGATGTGCCCGACCAGCGCGGTGGCGTGCTGGGCCAGCTCCCAGGTCCGTTCCGCCTGCCCGGAGAGCAGCGCCCCGCGCAGCCAGCGGTCGGTGTGACAGGCCACATGCGACAGACCCGCCGCCACATCCGACTGCGACAGCCCCAGGTGCCGGGCCAGAATGTCCTGCAACACCGCGTTCATCGACACCGTGTCGTCACTGCCCGGAAAAGCCTCCTTGCGGGTTGGCAGCGGCTCGTCATACCGCACCAGGGAGACATCGGTCAGTTCTCGGATGACCTCACGCACCGGAACCTGCGCCTCGTCGAACACCACCCAACCGGGAGCCGGCGGCAGGACTTTGGGGCCGACGAAGGCACTCGCCAACGCCAGATGCACCGGCGCCCGGCGAGGGGCAAGCCAGCACAGTGCGGCCACCGTCGCCAGGGTCGGCTGCAGCAGACCACGTGAGCGGGCGCCGCTGATCAGACGCTCGGCGCTCAGCGCCACGGCCGCCGCCAGCGTCCGCGGATACCCGGCGGGCACCGACCGCTCATCGTCCGCGGCCCGATGGATCAGCGTATCCGTGTAGACGGGAAGCCGGTCCACGCCGATACCGCAGCTGACCAGATAGCCACAGGCCACCTCGATCGCCAGCGGCCAGCGCTCCAGTACCTGGGCCAGCCGGGACAGCGACGCCGCGTACTGCTCAACCTCGCTCTCACTCAAGCACAGTCGCAGCCGCAGCAAGCAGAGTGCTTCCTCACCGCTCATCGGGCTCAGATCGATGCGCCCTTGCACACCGTGCCAGTGCCCGCCCAGCGTCGTGACAATGACCCGGCCTCGCCCGCGACGCGGGATCCAGGCACTGGCCAGGGGCGCGCTCGCATCGTCGAACACCATCAGCCACCGCCCCGGCAGGGACTGCAACGCGGCATGCACCCGCTCGCGTACCAACCGCGGATCCCGCACCTCTGCCGGCTCCTCACTGCCGGTCAGATGCGCCAGCACGCGGGCAAACGACGCGACCAAGGCCTCTTCACTCTCGGCATCCACCCAGAACACCGCGTCATAGCGGAAGGCCTGATCAGTGATGTGGGCCGCCGCCAGGCTCGACTTTCCCAGTCCCGACAGTCCAGTGACGACACACGTCCTCACACCCTCATCGTCCTCCTCGCAGGGAGAGAGAACCTCTGCGATCCCATCGACGAGGTCCGCGCGCACCACCTCCGGAATGGGCGGCAACTGTCCGTAAACGATCCCGAACTCCTGTCGGCCGACAGCCGCAATCAACTCCTCGTCGCCGACCAGCACCGACCGGTGAAAGTCCCGCACATCCCAGTCCGCCAGGCGAGGGTCGGCCGCACGGCGCATGACCTCGGCGACCAAATGACCCAGCACCAGCCCTCCGGCCCTGCGCGACAATCCCTTCCCGGCGCGCATCCGCTCGGCGCGCAGCGCGTCACTGAGATCCGAACGCAGCTGCCCGTCGCTGCGGCCATCGAACTCGACCCCCGCGCGCGCCAGACGCTCCCAATGCTCCTCCGGCAGCGCCTGGCAGATACCCCACGCAGCAGGCGCCTTCACCAGAAGGTCCTTCAGCTCGGCCTTGATCCGCGGCACGTCACCGCGATTACGGCGCAACAGCTCAGCCAGCCGCAGACATCCCTCATCCGGCACGGCCGAGGTGATCAGCTGGTATCGCTCAGCGTCGATCCCCGTGACCAGATGCACCAGCACCGCCACCGCCTCGCGTGCCCGCACAGTCCGTCCCGCTCCGGCGCTCTTCACCTGGACCGCCATCAGCGAGTGGCCATCAGCGTCGCCCAGATCGAAATCGACCGAATCCGCGTGCTGGAGCGACACGGTGTCTCCGGGCCCCTCGATGCGGCATACAACCGCCTGGTCAGTGCGCACACTGGCCAGCAGTGCCTCAACCGTGCGCAGATACTGATACTGGAACCCGCGAGCAGCGACCCGCCCACCGTCGAATGCCACGCAACCCCCATGCGCCGAAACCGACCTGTAGCCGTAAGGCTAGGCGCGGGGTCCGACAACGAGCCTTCCCAGGACACCACTCGACTGCTTTCGGCCTCAGCCCAGCCACACGTCACGGCACCAGGCACATACCGGGCACGCATCGGACGTAGAGATAAGCGAGCCCCTGGATGGGAAGAGAGGGAGCCGATCTGTGGCCACCGCGACAGTGCGCAGCGCCACCGCATCCATCTGCAGCGCGATGGAGGGTCTGTCGAACTGCGACGACCCCGCGTGTGGGGAAGACGCCGGGGCGGTGTGCCTCCGCTGGTATCCCGTGGAACGACCCCCACGTACGTGGGGAAGGCGGCGACTACATCCTCGGCAGCCGCGAGGAGCTGGGCAGACCCCCACCCGGGTGGGGAAGACTGGTTCAGGGACCGCGGATGGGCGATCACCGGCGACTGACCCCCACGCGCGTGGGGAAGGCCGCTCGAGCGTATCCGCCAAGATGTGCGGAGCGGAACGACCCCCACGCCTGGGGAAGACACCAGGCCGTTCGCTCCGGCCGCGAACGCCATGGAAAGACCCCACACGCGTGGGGAAGGCGTCAGCAGGCGTGGGCTGCGGTGGCTTCCGGGGGAAAGACCCCCACACGCGTGGGGAAGGCCCTTCGGGACCTGCGTCTTTGAAAGGCTATCAGGTCATTTTTTGCTTACTTGGCCGTAGTTGGTTATGTGGGGGCGTCCATCCGATGACTGGCACCAAGTTGAGACCCCTGCTCGTAGGCGACGGCATCAGCGCGCTGGAGACGATTGCCAAAGACGCCGTCGTGTAGGGCGGGCGACCGCGGAAGCGTTGATGTTGCAAGTCGAGGCGGAGCTGTCAAGGGCGGGGGAGGGTTCTCGCGTAGAGCCGAGCCAGCAGGGGTACCTGGTAGGTCCCGTCGCCGATGGATGTCAGCAGTCCGGCGTCGACCAGGTTCTCCGAAAGGTGCTCTGCATCCGCGATGCCACAGCCGAGGAGACGCGCGGTTTCCTTAAGGGGCAGAAATGTCTCAGCGGACGAGCTCAGTATGCGGAAGGCGTCGGCTTGGCCGACGCTGAGTTCGTCATAGCTGCTCTGGATGGCAGGCTTCACCGCCTGCAGTTCGTCCAGGCGGCTGTCCTCGTCTGCGAGCCTGTCTGCCAGGTCTGAGACTGTCCAGGTCCGGCGTGCCACCAGGCGGCGGGCAGCGGCACGGACAGCGAGCGGCAGGAAGCCGCATGCGGCTATCACGTAGCGCGCCGGCCCGTGTTCACCTGGCAGTGGGCGGCCGACGATCCTGGTGAAGAGCTGGAGCGCCTCGGCAGGGGACATGACGTCGAGCTCCACCAGGTGCGCACCGGCCAGGTCGATCAACCGCTTGCGAGAGGTGATGAGAACGGCACACCCTCGTGCTCCGGGCAGCAGCCACTGGACCTGTGTCGCGTCCGTCGCGTGGTCCAGGACCACGAGGACACGACGGCCGTGCAGAGCCGAGCGGTACAGCGCAGAGCGTTCTTTGAGGCCTGCCGGAACGGCTGTCTCTGTCACCCCCAGAGCGTGGAGTGCTGCGGCGAGTGAAGCCTCCGGTGTTGTCTGGTGGAGGTCCAGGTAGAGATGGCCGTCCGGGAAGAGTTGTGCAACTGCGTGGCCGGCCTGGAGGGCCAGGGCGGTCTTTCCCACGCCGCCGGGACCCCATACAGCCGCGATGGGCAGGCTGTCACCGGTCGTGGCAGCAGTCAGCACGTCTTCCAGTTCGGCTAGTACGTCCGAGCGTCCCACGAAGTCGGGGACTGCGGGCGGCAGTTGAGCTGGGCGGATGTAGGAAGGAGTCCGCGCGTTGGTGGGGGAGGGCGCCGTGTTGACCGCCAGTTCTGGGTCTGCCTGCAGGATCCGCTCCTTTAGGCGGACCAGCTCTTCCCGCGGGTCGACGCCTAGTTCTTCGGCGAGCAGCCTGCGGGTGTCCGAGTACACCGCGAGGGCCTCGGACTGCCTCCCTGCCCGGTACAGGGCGAGCATCAGCAGCTCGCGCAGACGCTCACGCAGCGGATGGGCAGACGTCAGCGCGACCAGCTCGGCCACGATGTCAGCATGCAGACCGCACGCGAGGTCCAGGTCCAAGCGACTTTCGAGCAGCTGCAGTCGCCATTCCTCCAGACGGACCCGCTGAGCATCCGCGAAGGGGCCGGATACCCCGGCCAGTGGTTCGCCCTCCCACAGCCCCAGTGCCTGGCGCAGAAATATCCGCGCGTGCTCCAGATCCCCTTGTACGCGCATCTGCTCAGCCTGTCTGGCCAGATGACTCGCCACGCTCACGTCGAATGCTTGGCCGGGCAGGCGTAGGGCGTAGCCGCCGGACTCGCTGACGAATGTTCCCGGCTCCATCACCTTGCGCAGCCGGGAGGCATACGTCCGCACGGCGGCCAGCGCCTGCGACGGTGGTTCAGTGCCCCACAACGCGTCGATGAGTTCCGCTGCTGTCGCGGTCCGTCCTTCCCTGAGCACCAAGGCGGCGAGCAGGGCCCGTTGTTGCGGGGAACCGGCGGACAGCGGCTGTCCGTCCCGCCACAGCCGCACCGGTCCGAGCACCGAGGCGTACAGACCCGAAGCGGGAACCGAGGGACGCGCAGGTGCTGTCGTCGTCGCGTGTCTGCGCGGTGCGCGCCTTTGCGGCGCAATCGCTGAGGGGGCTTGGTCATGCTGGTTGCCGCGGGTTCGCTGCCAGGCCGCGATCCACGCGGGATGCTCGGAGGATGTGACCAGGCACGCGGTGAGGAAGCCGGTCAGCTGGTGCGTGTCACGCGGCACCGTCTGTCCCAGCAAAATGCGGTGGGCGGTGCTGTGAGGAAGCCGTCCCGCGCCTGCGCGTTCTTCCATCACACGCACCGAGGGCCGTCCGGCCAGCTCGTACAGCTCTCGCAGCCCCGCGCGAAGCATCTCGACGCTGTCGATGTCCTGCGGGCTCGGCGAGGCCGGCCCCGCACTGCGCAGCCTGCCCCGCCGAGCCTGCCGCCACAGGTCCATCGCGGTATCCACCGACGCGCCGCAGGCAACCGCATAGGCGCGCACGCTGCGCTCACTGGGAACCGACTGGCCTGATGCCGCCCGCTGCAGCGTGGTGGCGTGAACGCCCACACGCGCGGCCAACTCGGCATACGAACAACCGCTGTCCGACCGTTGGTCGCGCAGCCACCTGGCAAGCTTCACCAGCGCTCGGTTCGAGGAGGCAATCGGCCTCTCCTTGCGCCCCACCGACGTTCGGCCGTCAGCCGGCGGCAATAGCGGCCGCAGCCTGCACCACGGTGCGGCGCAGGCGCCTGCCTCCTCCACGGACGGCAGTCAGCGTGCTGGCCGCCACCAGGCCGGCGCCTCCCAGAACGGCCAGGACGGACGAAAGCTCCAGACCGTACATGGACAGGACACAAGCCAGCACGACGATCACGACGATCACCACGGCATCGGCGAACGGAGACCGGTGCCCGCACGGCGTACCGTGCACCGCGCACTGCGCTGGAAAGAGAGTTCGAGCCATGGTCTTCTCCTGAGTCATGAACCCCCGCACACAGCGGGGGATGTTGCGGGCTCCAATGCCGAACATCCGAACGGCGTTTGCCGACGCCGTCCGGGCTCTGCATCCTGCCACTCGCCCCACCGGCCAGGGGATACCCTCAGAATCAATGATGCGTCAGCGTCCAAGACTTTCATGCAGATCTGTCCACGCGCCGTTACCAGTGCGCACCCGGGCCGAACAGGATGTTCACCGCCGACGGCAGAACCTCCTGCCCCTCGCACGGGATTTAGATGGCGCGCCATCCCAATCGTGTTCAGTGCCCGTTCAGAGACGGCAGGCACTATTCGACAGGCACCATGGCTTCGGCCGCTCCTGAAAGTTGCGGGCTCCACCCGGCGGTTCAGGAATCCCAGCGCGATCACGTTGCCGCGTGAGACCGCTCCAGGCCGGCACTCTCCCTGAGAGCGCCGGCCTCGCCGTATACCCAGAAGAGCGGGCTCCGCTCGCAGCCGTCGGGCTCCGCCGCACACCACCCGCCGTAAAACCGCGCCACTATCGGGCTGGTGTAGGCGTCACTGCTCCCACGCCGGAAGAGGTTGTGAACAGACCTCCACACGTTATCGCGAACGCTGGTGATGTGGCGGCCCAGTTCAGCGGGTGAGGTCATGAGCCGACGTGAAGGCCGAAGCCGTAGCCGAAGTAGGTCACCGCGCTGTGGCGGGGCGGGCCGTCCGCCGCCGTTGGCTGGAGGTCTGCACGGTTGGGCGGGCGAGGACGGTGCCGTCGTCGTGGGCGAGGGGCAGTTGTCGGCCGGTCATCCCGAGGGCAAGGCGTTGGGGCGAGATGCTGTTTGCGTAGGAGGCCGTATCGCGCGTGCGCTCCCCTGCGAAGGACGGGCCGCGCACCGACGCGTTCAGTTATGGCTGCTTCGGACGGGTGGACGGCGTGATCATCTGCTGCTTCTTGCCCTGGATGCCGCCTCCTTAGGGCGGTTGCACAACGAAGGATGAGCTGAGCCATCAGGAAAGGAGCGGCTGGGGATGATCTGTCCTCGTATCATGTGCTGTCATGGGAGCGCACCTTGAAGCGGATACTCACCGCGCCTTCCACAACGCCTCACTGGATTCCCTGCGGCCCGCCGGCGCTGTCGTTATCGGTGACCTGGACGACCCTCACGTCGAGGCGGTGCTGCAGCGGCTTCCGCGGCAGGCAACAGCCGTTCTGGACGCGGCCACGCTGCCTGCTGCTCTGAGTCGCCTGAGCCCACTGGACAGCGTCGTGTTCGACCGGTCCGGACAGCCCGTCCGTTTGTCTCGGCACGTGCCCGCCCGCGGCTGGATCAGACGGCTGGCACCTGCGGGCTGGGACGCTGGAGTGGAGCTGGGCGGCCAGGCCGCAGCGCGTATGGCTGCCCGGATGACAACTCTTGCCGCAGTGCTGCGCGATGCAGGACTCACATGGCTGTGCACGGTGGATGCGTTGTTCACTGCCGAGAACAAGATCGTCCAGTACCGGACAGCCGCAGCGTTGGGAGTGGCCGCGCCGGCCACTCTTGTATGCGGCGACCCGGCTGTCCTGGCGGCGGAGCTGGGGGAGCCGTTCATCATCAAGCCGCTCGGCCCTGGCAACTTCGCCGGCAGGGACCGCAGCCAGCACATCGTGCACGCCCAGGAAGCCACCGGCGTCGCCCTGACAGGCGTCGACCTCCTGGACGCGCCGTTCCTGGCGCAGCGCAAACTGCACGCCCGCACACACTTGAGGGTCGTCACCGTCAACGACCGTGCCTGGACCGCCGAATTGGACGCGACAGGACTGCCCCTGGACTGGCGGCAGGCCGACGAAGCCCATCACGCCTTCACTGCGTCCACGCGCTGGCCGGCGGTGGAACACGACGCCGTCCGGCTCGCCAAGCATCTCAACACCGGCTTCAGCTGCCAGGACTGGATCGTGGACCAGGCCGGCCCGTGGTTCGTGGACCTCAATCCGGGCGGCCAGTGGCTCTTCCTTCCGGAGTCCATCACCGAGCAGGTGGCCGACAGCCTCGCCCATTGGCTGCAGGGCATCTGACATGGCAGCAGTAACCGGCCGCTTCGCTGAAGCCCGCCTCTACCTCATCTACTGCATGGCGCTGCTGCACCCCGGCCGAGCCCTGCCCACTTTCGCCGAATTCCCCGATCGCACCTGCGACCTGGACCAGCACAGCGACGATGAACTGGCACTTCTCATCGAAGAGGGACGCAGGCAGCTCGACCGGCAGATAACCGACCTGGACCGCATCCGCAACAGAGCAGGTGCGCTCGCCACTGTCTCGCTCGCCCTCGGCGCTGCCCTCGCCACGAAGGCCTCCGACGTCGGACAGCGGCACTGGATCCTTCTCGCCCTGTATGTCTGCTCCTGCACGCTGGCGGTCCTGGCCGTCGCAGGAGCCGCCTCCATCCTTTCCGCCCGAGCGGTCTTCGGCCGCACCGATACCTACCTGGCGACGCAGGGCGCCCGGCCCCTACGCAAGTCGCTTGCGGAAACGTATGCGGAGCTGTCCGGTGTTGGGGAGGAAACAGTGAGAACCTTCCTCACGGTCTTCCGTGACGCAGTGACACTGACGGTAGCTTCCGCCCTGGTCTCCCTGCCCGTTCTGGCAGGCCTCGCACACGACACGAACAACACGCCTGCCCCGAAGGAGCAAGCATGCCGAACCTCTACGACGTGCTCAGCGCCGACGTCTGCGAAGTGAGCCCTCCAGACATACCAGCAAGCTCTCCCACGCAGCCCCCGAAGCCCAAACCGGGAACTCATCTGACTGCTGCGGTAGAGACAATCGACAACGATTACGCCGGCATGCTGCTGGGAGCGGTCAGCATGTGAGCCTAGACGGACGCACCCTGCTGCGTTGGGGAGAGACCGCGTCGGTGAGGGCGCGAGTTGGGCCCCACCCTGTTCTGCGGCAGACTCAACAGTACCTGCAGGCAGCCCCGTTGGCGCTCACGACCGATCTCGACGCGTGGCGCCAGGAGCGACCGGCGCAGCTCGCCCTCGACGGCCCTTTCCCCTGGCACCGCCGGTGAGACGAGGTGAGAGGTTCTCGTACCGGGAGTATCGGCACTTCGACGCGCTGTGGTCTGCCGCCGCCGCTGCTGCGGCACCCCCAAGGTCTCTGGCCTTGGCCACACCGCCCAGCTTGGCGAAGGAGCAATTACGTCCCTTCGTGTCGTCCGCACACGCACCTGCGAGAATCCGCACGTGAGTTCCCTACCGTCGCGTAAGCCGACCCAACTGTGTTCTGAGCCGGACTGCGGGCAGCCTGCCGCGTTCTCTGCACGTACGAAGAGCACCTGGTGTGACGCTCACATCACCCAGATGCTGCGTGCGGGCGGCCTGGAGCCGCTGGAGCCCTTCACGAAACCGAAGGCGTGGCGCCTTACCCGGTGCCTGGCATGCGGCTGCGAGGCGCACTATCGCTTCGAGTACACCCTGGAAAAGAACGCCTACGGAGAAGCGACGTGCCGGGCCTGCTACTGGCGGCAGTGGGCGCGGGAGGCTCGCCAGGCCATGGGCGCGTACGCCGACCTGAGCCCGGTTCCGCAGGCCGAGGCGCGGGAGCACGCCGAGAAGAACGGATACGACTACCTCAGCGCACTGACTGCGCCGTCCTTCTCCGACGACCCGCACCATGTCCGGTGCCGTTACTGCGGCCGGTTGAGCGCCGCGAAACTAGGGGACATCGGATTCGGCTGCCAGTGCCAGGTCAACCCCCGGCGTGAGCGGCAGACGACCAAGCCCGCCGGGTCCAAACAGCGCGACCTCCTCAAGGACAGCGAACTGCCTGTCCTCGACTGGTGGGACCATGAGCAGAACGACGCCGCCGCCTGGGAGACCGTCACTGTCAAGGCCCGGCGGGAGGCGGCCTGGCGTTGCCCGGACTGCGGACTGCGGTTCAGGAAACGGATCCTCGACATGGTCAACATGCGCGAGTGCCCGCAGTGCCAACCGAAGCGACGCGCTGAGCAGGAGGCGGAGCACGCGCGTTATCAGGCGACGCCGGTCTCGGACCTGCCCGAGTTGCTCGCCGCCTGGGACGACGAGTTGGATCCCCGGACCGTGATGGTCGCGGACTACCGGCACCGTCGGCTACGTTGCCCACGAGGGCACCGCCGTCGTCAGTCTCCGCTCACGTATCTGCGTAGCGGTTGCCCGTCCTGCCGCGGCCAGGACACACGCGCGACGCGTCTTGAAGCGATCGAGGCCGCTCCTGAGGCCTTCGGACTCAACGCCGAGATCGCCGCACAGTGGCACCCGACGAAGAACGGCGAGACTCGGCTGTCGACGGTGTCGCCCGGCTCACGCAAGCTCGTGTGGTGGCGGGATGAAGACTGCGGCCACGAGTGGCAGGAGACACCGGCCCGTCGGGAACAGGGCCAGCGCCTGCGCTGCCCGCAGTGCCGCACGATCCTCGACTCGCTCGCCTACCACTTCCCCGATCTGGCGGCGGAGTGGTCGCCGGCCAATCCGCTGTCCGTGTGGCAGGTGCGCCCGACCGGCCAGACCTTGTTCACACCTGCCTGGATATGCTCCGCGAACCCAGATCACGCATGGCAGGCGACCCTGTCCTCACGGGCTAACGGCAGCGGCTGCCCAGAGTGCCGGGAGCATGGCAAGTCCCGCGTAGAGCTTGACCACTGGGCGGCCGCGGAACGTGTCTTCGGCCGGGCATCGTCCGGCCAGTCAGTGCGGCACGAGGCGTTCACCCGGCGCGCGAGCTGGCTCGTCGACATCACGGTCGAGACGGCAAGGAAGCAGAAGCTCGCCATCGAGTACGACGGCTCCTACTGGCACGCGGACAAGATTGACCTCGACGTCGAGAAGTCCCGCGACCTGCTGGCTGCCGGATATCTGGTGGCCAGGCTGCGCGAGCATCCATTGCCGCCGCTGTCGATCGACGATCCGAACTACGCGGAGTTCGTCGTGTACTCGGCGATGCCGAAGCCGGACGAGACAATCGGCTGGGTGAGGGACTGGGCAAGCAGGCGGGACGAGGGGTCGGCGGCCCAGCGCTGAGCCCTGTTGTGGTGAGGCGGCCGCCGCCTCTCACCTGCCGGTGGGAATAGGCCGCGGTGGAAGGCACGACAGACTGTCCCGGACCCGAGCTGAAACGGCCCGATGAGTCCCGACCGGGAGCCAGGGTCGGGCTTTCGACACCTGGCTCCTCACGGGCCGCGCTGTGCTCGCCGACCGGTAGCCCCTACGCGTGCAGGGAGAATGCGCCGAGTCGTACGCACGGAGGGGCGAGTCGAGCGACGAATGACGCCCCCTTACGTGCGGACGACCGCATCCCCTACCGTGCCGAAACCGCCCGCCAGGAACGACCCCCACGTATGTGGGGAAGACGCGGGTTCACGTCCTGGGTCGTGGGAGCGGGGCTGCACGTGGTCAGCATCCCAGACCTGAGAGAAGCCCCCGTGTGTGGGGGGAGCATCCCAAGACGATCGTTGTCGACCGGGGAAAGGTCGACAGACCCCCACGTGTGTGGGGAAGACACGTTCCACCAGAAGGTGGAGGAGGCCGCCGCGGACTGACCCCCACGCGTGTGGGGAAGACTTCAGCCAGTGGAGGATCGAGACGTCCCTCGCGGACTGACCCCCACGCGTGTGGGGAAGACCTGGTCTCGCATCCGCTCGACGCGCCGCTCCAGGACTGACCCCCACGCGTGTGGGGAAGACCCTTGGCGACCTGCGTGTCTGAAGATCAGCGGACCATATTTGACTCACTTTACCTGAGCTGGCGGTGCTGGTTGGGGCAGCTCTGTGGCAGCGGTTGCTGCTGATGGGGTTGCGGAGCATCGAGGCGGATCGCGTGAAGGCTGCCGTTCTTGGTGACGCTGTACAGCACGCCGTCCCGCAGCTGCGGGATGCCCTGTGCGGCAGGATCCCAGAACAGGCCCGCATCGATGCCCGGGAGGCGGCGATGAGTCTGCAGATCCCAGCCTTGAAGCCCGCCTGCGCGGCTCACCGCCCAGGCGGTGTGGCCCGCAACGTACGCGGGCGCCTCGAAGGAGGCCGCCGGCCGTGCGGGCGCGTCCCAGGCAACCGCTCCCGTCGCATCGTCCAGTGCGAAGAGACGGCCCGGGGCCCAGGACGTGATGAGTACTTGCTCGCCCGCCACCACCGGGCGGGCGCGAAGAGCCTTGGCCACCCTGACTGTCCAGCGGTTCTCGCCGGTCAGCGCATTCCACGAGGAGACGTGGCCGTCCTGGTGGGCCAGGTGAAGCGTCTTGGGCGACGCAGTGGGCCTGTCCACGACCGGCGCGGGCAGCTGCTCCCGCCGCAGCAACGCCCCGTTGCGCACGTCGTACGTGCGCAACCATGGCGTTTCTTCTCCCGGTTCGGCAGAGATCACATGGACCCTGTCGGCTCCGGCGAGCCATCGCTGTGCAGAGGCAAGACGGATCGGCTCAGTCCAGCGTGGGCGGCGCTTGTCGATGTCGAGAGCCTGCAGTGCCCACGGCCCGGATGCGCCGCTGCCGGCCCAGGTGACGAACACGGCGTCACCGACGACCCGTGGCGTTTCGAGGAAGCTTGACGCGGCCGGCTCCGGAGGCCAGCTCCACAGGCACCGACCCGAAGCCGTGTCGTACACGTGCAAGACGCCGTGCAGATCAGGCACGTAGAGAGTCCCGCGATCGCACGCCGCCTGCCCCGCCGCGCACCGCTCGATACGGGGGCCGCTCTCCAGACCGGAGCGGATGTCGCGAGGGCGGAGCGTGTTCCCTATCGCCGAAGCGAACACGGTAGTGCCGTCTACCGGAGGCTGATTGGCGTAACCCACCGGCTTCGGCTGCCACAGTCGCTCGCCAGAAGCGGCATCGAAGGCATGCAGGACGTGACCGTCCACGACCAGCAGTGTGCCGTCATGAACGCGCGGTTGGCAGGCACCGGGCCGCAGAAGGCCTTCGCGCGACCACAAGAGACGGGGAAGCTTCGAGGCCGCAGCCCGCCCTCGACGAGGACGCGGTATCGCCGACGCCGCGCTCGGCGTCTCGTCACGGACGAACGGCGCGTCGCGCAGGGCCTGAAGCAAGGATTCCCGGGTCACCGTCGCACCAGCGGGAGCGTAGTCATTCGCGCACTCCCTCAGCCGGGAGAAGAAAGCATCGCCGTCGGCTGTCCCCTGCCGGGCGGCCAGCGGCTGCAGCCGCTCCACCGCCGCAGTCCGGTCGACGGGACGGACCCCCTCCAGACGAAGCTCAAGAACCGACAGATGTGCCAGAAGCCGCCACGCCAGATCATCGGGGGCAACTCCCGAATCAGGAGCACCGCTGCCCACGGCGGCCGCGATCAGGACCTTAAGGTCTGAGAGCACGCGGTGAGCTGACTTGTTCAGCCGCCCCGGCTCGGACACACGGCTTCGGAACACACCGGCGCTGCCGGCAGCGACCGCAGCTGTCGTCAGAGCCTGCAGTGATGCAGCCCGGGGGAAGGGCGCGGCCACCGCCAGGGCCAGATGCCAGCGGCCTGCGCGCAGATACGCCCACTGCTGCTGCAGAGTGGTTAGGAAAGACTGCATCAGCTCGACCGATGAGGAGTCGCTGAGAGCGAGCCGGGGACGGCGGCGCACGGCGATCGACAGGTGGTGCACAGCGCCATTGCCCGCTCGGCCAGTCACGAGGTAGTCGTCCACTGCAGTCACAGCGCGGGCCTGAAAGCGAACCTCGACCGGCGTGACATGGTCTCCCAGACCGGGCACAGGCGTTGCGGTGATGAGATGCGACAGCAGGACGGCGCCGAAGTGATGCTCGAGCACGGTTCCGCCCCCGCCGGTTGCGTAGGGGCTTACGCCTGCTGATGCGTTCATTCCGCACGTGTCCTTCCCGGGTCGTGCCGCGCACTGCGCCGTGCCGCCCGAGGCGGGCGCGATCGCACGTACGGAAGTCTACGAACCGTCCCACCAGTTGATGCCTGAAAGGACCACGGCGCGCAGCGCTGTTGGTGCTGATCGGCAGGGGTGTGTTAATGAGGGCCGCTAACGCCGTAGCGGCCATCAGCTGCCGCGCGTCCGTAACCTGCCTGGAGCCTGCCGGTATGGCCCACGGGCCACTATGCACGCCTGCAACCCTTGCTGGACGCTGTCCGTGTATGCGTCCATGCCCCCACCCCGATGCAGCGCGCGCCCTGATGCCGCCGTTAACCTGCTGGCTGGAGCAGACCCGGGGGAGTGCAGCGAGTGGTGCAGCCTGACGAATTTGAAGTCTGGTACACGACGGAGGACTTCCCCGACACCTTCAACCGGACCGGCCGAATGGTCTTCACTGCCGACGCCCTCGCGCATGCCCTGTTCGTCACGGGCAGAGCACCGCAGGACCAGGCCGTTTACGGCTGGACATCCGTCTACGAGTGGCTTCACCGCGTTGCGCTCATCCCGGCATACATCCGTCGGGCACCCACAGGCCGCCTCACCCGGTCCGACCTCGCACGCGAACGTTGATGACGAACTGAAGGAGACGATGCGGGCCCAGAAGCGGACGATTCGATCGATCGGAGGAATGCCCCCGGCCCTGGTGTACGCGTGCGCTGCCCATTTTCCCCAGTACAAGGGAGTGCCGGATCATCTCAAACTGCACGCTGTGGATCCGGAGGAGGCAGAGCTTGAAGCCATCGACCTCCCAGCGGACCGCGACCGTTTCATCCTGGCCTACTACGAGCCCTTCCTGGCAGCGCTCGAGGCGGGGCAGGAGGAACCGGCCCGCGACGGATACGAGCTTGCCTCTTTCGGCCCGTTCCGGATCAGCGTCGGGGTCCTGGCCCCCGTTGCCCAGCGCGTCAGACGGGCACAGCGAGGCCGCATCGAGCATCTCTACCAAGACGTCGTAGAGCTCCTCGGCACGCACCTGGCCGCCGCCAGGCCCGCCCACCAGTTCACGGACGGAACTGTCGTCACGAGCAAGTGGCAGCAAGCACTAGACCAAGATGATTGGAGCACCGAGACGGGCGAGAACTACCCTCAGGGGTGGTGAAACCTGCCCGCCGTCGGCGGGCCGTTGCGCTGCCCGATGGCCAAGGCGGCCACCGCAGCGGCCGGCTCACTACGGCGGTCGTCATCGTGGGAGCGCCCTGACGCGGTCAGCCGTGCGGGCCGTCGTGATGCCGCGCCCAGTCGAGCCGGTAGACGAGCCACGCGGAGACCGATCAGACGCCGTGGCTGCCAGGCAGGTCATTGGCGTTCAGCTCAGCAACGTAGCCGTCGGGGCCCTGGAAGCCCTGGCGTCCTCGTGTGGGTGGCGTCGTCCCAGGTCGCCCCGGCCCGTGCCCTGCCTCCCACGTGATCCGCCGTCGGGGTTCGCTCCGGCCTGCGTCACCCATTACCGACCTGCCCGACCGGCAATTCGTCACCATCCGCCAACCTCAACTCTGCCGGTCATCGCCGACCTGGAGCGGACCTTCGGCAGTATCAACACCCTGGACAGACCCCCATGCACGTGGGGAAGAGTGTCGGTGCGGTGTCGTCTGGGCCGGACAGACCCCCATGTGAGTGGGGAGGATTCCCTTGGGCGGTCAGGCGCGCCCAGCCCCGGAACGATGAACTCCCACGAGTGTGGGGATGCTCGGCAGCGGCGATGAAGTGAGGCAGACCCCCACGCGTGTGGGGAAAACAGCATGGGCCGGCTCTCGTCCAAAGCGATCCGCGACGGACCCCCACGTACGTGGGGAAGACTGGGCTGGCGACGTCGAAGTCGTCACCATCGGGGACAGACCCCCACGTGCGTAAGGAAGACGCGTCCACCGCGCGGAATCCCGGAAGCGTCGGCCGAGAGACCCCTACACGCGTAGGGAAGACTCTTGTCCACCTGCGGTTTCGGAGACAAGTCGGCCGTCTTTTACTTACTTTACATGAGCTGGCCGTGCTGATCAGAGCCGCTGTCGGCGAGCGCTGCCGTCGCCGTTCGACCTGCACCTCCCGATTGATAGGGCGAGTTGGGATCGTCGGTAGCGCGCCAGCTGGATATGCCTGTGGGGTTTCATCCGTTGGGCGCGGGGTCTGTGGGGACTGCAGTCGACTGCAGAGGCTGAACGGAAGGTGCCGGCTGGAGGCGGGCGGATACGAGTCGTGCGGCCACGGTCAAGGGGTGTGCTGCGGGGACGGCAGCGGTAGCGAAGGGGATCCCAGCAAGGAGGGGCCTGGCGGAGCCTGAACTCAGGATGGCGGGACGCCCAGACCTCTGGCGGCCATGAAGCAGAGCCCGAGCTCCTCCTTGTGCACCCGCAGCTGCCGGGCCTGTGGCAACGACCTACCACAGGGGTGCGTCCAGGGTCGCGGCCTGCAGGTCGTTTGTCAGACCTCGCTGCCATACTCGCGGTCCGCACGCTGGACGTGCGGTGCCTTCAAAGGAAGGGTCTGCCGGGCCACCTTCGGAGGCAGTGGCTGGTCTGGAAGGACTCGTGTCATGCGCGGTGCACGTTTCAGCGTCGACTTCAGCTTCAATGATCACTGGCTGCGCGAGGTCTCGCTGACCGTGACCGTGGCACACAGGCGCGGCCGCGCCACGCAAGCCGAGCCTGAACCCCACACGGAGATAGACGTGCTGGCGGTCATGGACATGCTGGATCTGATTGACCGGGGAGCGGTGAGTGCTGCCGAGGTGCGCGGCGTACTGGAGGAGGCCGTAGGGGAGCTGAGGGAGGAGTTCGAGCGTGGGGAGGAACTCTCCGACCAGGACACGGGCGGACTCCGGCAGCGTGATGCCACCGCCGGCCAGGAGCACTGCGACGACCGCTTGGTCTATGCCGTGTCCTCGCAGGCGGATCCCAAGGCAGTCAAGATCGGCGTGTCCAAGGACGTTCTTGCACGGCGTAAGACACTGCAGTCCGGCTCCGGTTCACTGTTGGTCGTGCGGTGGACATCCTCCGGTGGTGGCTGGTTGGAGGAACGCCTGCACGAACGCTTTGCCGCACGAGCCCTGGGCGGCGAGTGGTTCGATTTTCGGGACGTCGCGGACCCGGTACAGATGATTGAGCGGGCCGCGCGGAAACTGCTGCGGCAGTCCGGAGCGGCCGGCCCCGGACTGGTGGGCCGCCAACCCTCCTTTCCACGACACGATGGCGCCGGGACAAGTGCCGCGAGGCGCCCTGGCCTTGCGGCACAGCGCGTTCGCACCGGAACCGACCGCGTGCGATCGGACAGCTTCTGACTTGCTCCGAGGCATCCCCGAGGACAAGGGGCAGTCTGGTGCCGGCGCTGCCGGCCGCACAGCCACCGACCGCGCCCGCGGCATCGACCCCCGCACCGTCACCCCACGCAGCATGCCGCGCTCCGTCAGCATCCGCCACCGGTTCCCCCGCGGCGTCCTCGACGGCGCCGCCGCACGCGCCGCCCTCCTCGGGCTGGTCGTCCAGCTCGGTACCGAACTACGCCACCCGAAGCAGGCCGCCCGCCCCCTCACGCTGACGTTCGCCGGCGGAACCTCGTGGGAGAAGAGCCGCCGCATGCCCGAACCGTCCGCCCACGAGGACGACCTGCGCCAGCTCACCTACCGGCTCATGGACGCCGCAGGCCTCCAACGAGGGCGACTGACCAGTCTCGCGCTACGCGGTGAGAGGACCTCGTCGACGGCGACCAGGTCGCCGAACAGCTCAGCCTCGACGCCGCCCGGCGTGCACGGCTCGCCGCCGAAGAGACGACCGACCGGATTCGAGATCGGTTCGGGACCGGCGTGATCGGTCCGGCCGCCACATACCGACCGGCCTCGTGATCCGGAACGGCGATTGCCAGGCCCGGCTGACCATGCGTCCCCAGCTGCACGCTCACGTCACGGGCGCATCGCCTGGATCGCCTCCTGGATGCGGCTCAACTCCTTCTCCGCGTGGGCCCGAACACTGTTCCAGGCGACCGGGAAGTCGCGCACGGGGAAGGGCAGACCGAGTACCTGGTGTGCCGTGAGCAGTCCGGGTGACGGCTTCGGATGTACCGCCGAGTTCCGAATGACCCGAATCTGATCGAGTCGCTCGACAGCTTCCCGAACCGCGATCTGGTCGATCGACGGCAACTGCTCGACGAGATGTCTTTCGAGGCGGCCAAGGCCCGAAGGAGGCTTCCCGCCCGGCACATCAAAGTCCCGAAGGATGTCCGTGAGCACCACCAGGCCGGCTTGGAACCCGGCCTCATCCTCCACGTCCAGGGCGAGCAAACTGGACCGGTCCATGGGCGGGCGGACCACAAGCCGGCGGCCCAGGACGAGTTCGAAGGTCACGTCGAGGAAGTTGATCGCTCGCAGGAGCGCGCGCCTCTCGCTGTACGGGAGCGTCGCTGATGGCCCAGGCGGCGCCAGCTCGGCGCCGACCGCGACCAAGTAGTCCTCGACCGTGGAGAACGAGGCCTTGTTGAGCAAGCCCCGCTCGCCCTTCTTGCTGCCCTCGTTGTAGTGGACGCCGGGCCACTCGCGCCTGGCCACTTCCTCAAGGTGCTTCAGGTAGGGCTCCGCCCCGATCTCCTTCGCATAATCAGGCAGATGGAGATCGACAGGCGGCATGGTGAACGGAGACTGCAGGATCGCCCGCTGAGCACCGCTGCATTTCGCCATGAACGCCAGAAGGTAGCGACCGAGCTTGTCCGCCATCGACTCGTCGTCAACGTGATAGAGCCCCGCCATCGTCAGGAAGACCGGACCCTCTCGGTCCGGGCGGATGTCAGTACCCCACCAGCCGACCGCTCGATAGCGATGAGTGAGAACGGTGCCAACAGCGGGAAAGCTGTTGAGGGTCGCCGTGGCGTCGTACCCCTCGCGCCCCATCACGTAGTCCACGTAGAAGAACGAGGGGAAACGCGCGTGTTCGGAAAAGATCGACCACACGGTGTCGATCAGGAATTGCTGAGCCTCGTCCAGCGGATCGGTCAAGCTGCTCACGACGTACTGCCCCCTCTGTAGACGAACAGGGCAGGATACGGCGCCTCCTCACAGCCGGCACCCCTCTTTCCTGAGCCCCGCCCCAGGTACCGCCGTCTCGCCGCCTGGCGACGCGGCAAACAAGAATCTGCTCCCCGTTCCGCTCGGCGCACGCTGGTCGGAGAACACAGTCTCGAAGGTGCAGGAGCGCCTACTCGCCGCCTGAAGACGCCCGCCTAGTCGTCGTTCGGCAAGTACCACCCGTGCTCGCGATGCCTGGGTTGTGGTGGGTTCGGGTTCTCGCGGGCATAGGCCTCGTTTGCACGGCGAGTCATCTCTTCGTCGTAGCGGTGCAGTTCGGCGTAGAGCTTGTCCGCCTCGATGACATCCCCGCTGGATACGTAACGCTGTCGCAGCGCCTCGCGCTCGTCTTCGAGTTCCGCGTCGGATAGCGGGCGGAGGCTACCGAGGCCACGCGCGATGGAGTCGAAGATGCCCATGCGTTGACGTTGTCACACTGGGGGCTACCGCTGCGCCGTTGTCCGCCAGTACCGCCTCGAAGGTGCGCGAAAACGCCCGGCTCGCGGCCGCCGAGATCACCGCGCCGAAGGCCCCATCCACAACTCTTGACTATTGCTCCGCTGCCGGACGGAGTGGACCTTGCGCGTGTTGGGGAGCTACTCGCCGCTGTCTTCGACTGACCGGTCGGGCCCGTCAGAGGCTGCTGCCCAGTCTTCAGGGTGGGAGATGGGCAATAGCCGAAACTGCTGGGCGTGCGTACTGTCATACGGCGTAGCAGCCGTTTTCATGCGGGTGTGGTCGCTGATGAGCAGCATCTCGATCACGCGAGCGGCCGTTTGCAGGTCGTCCGCTGTAGTGCCGGTCTCAATGGCCGTGGGGGACAGGACGGTGCCATCCGTGCCGTAATCCACATAGAAACCCTGCTGCTTGGCGAGGTTGGCCTCACCGGCGGCGTGCTCGGCCTCCTCCTGGCGTTTCCGGCGCGCTTCCACGCTTGGCGAGGGCCGTGCGGACGGCGGTATCGTCACGGAAGCCGTAGGCGATCGCGGCCAGCGGAGCGTCGTGATCGGCCAGTCTGGCCAGGTCGTCCCACGTCCACGAGGTGGTTGCGCTGCCGTCGGGCGGATCACTCCAATGCTTGCAGGAGAGACGAGGACGGCGAGGACCGGGTCGGAGGCGCCGCGGACAGACCCCACGCGTGTGGGGAAGACGGTCTACGGCTCGCCGCGGCCGGCGTCGTGCCGGATAGACCCCACGCGTGTGGGGAATCCCGTGGATTCACTGCGACCATGTCCACCAGCCTGACAGACCCCCGCGCGCATGGGGAAGGCGAAGGCCAAGGGGCTGACAGAGTCGATGACGCGGTGAAGACCAGAGGTAGCGGAAATATCCGAAGGCCTCCCCGGACAGACCCCCACGTGCATAGGGAAAACAGGTGCATCCGGTCGGTGCTGTAGAGCTCGCGCGACAGCCCCCCACGTGCGTGGGGAAGTAAAGTCCCGGAGCGGCCCGTGATGACCAGCAGAGACGGACCCTCGCAAGGCGAGGAAACCAGCGGACCCGAGCACAGGCTACAGCAGCCGACGCCGGGCACCTCCGCTGCGCAAGATGATCCGCATGCGGCATGCTGGGCGGCAACACCCGTGATTGCGAGGTGAGTTGACGTAGGGCGGGAGCGGTTGGTGGGAGTGCGGGAGGACGCCCGGCGCGGTGGGATCGATCTGACGCCGTGGGGCAAGTTCGACCGCGGGCAGCGGGTGGTGTATTCGCTGCTGTTCCATCTGCTGGATGTTGCGGCGGTCGCCGGGGTGGTCTGGGACCGGTACCTGACCCGCGGCCAGCGCCGGCTGATCGCTTCCGGACTGGGAGTGACCCTGGCCGAGGCGCGCTGCCTGGTGATGTTCTTCGCCGGTCTGCACGATCTGGGCAAGCTGTCCGCTTTCCAGGAGCAGGAGGCGCATGCCTGGGCCCGAATCAGCGACGCCCTGCGGTCGGACACCCGGAACTGGCGGAGCATGCCGCACGAACGGGCGTCCATGCACAGCGTGCTGCACCTGCTGGCAGAGGCAGGCTACCCGGTGGACACGTCCGACAGCCCTGGTGTGCTGGTGGCACAGATCCTGGGCGGGCACCACGGCCGGTTCCTGCAGGTCGACATCGACGGCGCGGCCAAGACCGCCCGCGTCAACCTCACACTGGGCGGACCGGCCTGGCAGGACCTGCGCCGCCGCTATTTCGCTCTGGTGCGCCAGCTGACCGGCGCCACCGCAGTGCCCACGGACGTGACGGTGCAGGCGGCTGTGCTGATCACCGGAGTCGGCATCATCGCGGACCGGCTGGCCAGCCAGGGGCATTACTGGCTGCCCAAGGCCCAGGCGCCCGCCTTCGGCGCCGGCGAACACTACGCGCAGGCCCTCCGGGACGCCCCCGCTCTGTTCGAGGAGTCCGGGCTGGACCGCGTCGTCCTGCCGGCAACACCCTTCACACAGGCCCACGGCGGCCTGGACAAACCCAACGACCTGCAGGCCTCGGTGATGGGGCAACTCGAGACTGCGGTGGGGGAGAGGGGGCCCGGCATCCTTGTGGTCACCGACGCCACCGGCGGCGGGAAGACCGTCGCCGCGCTGGAAGCCGCGCGGATCTTCAATGCCACCGGCGACACGGCCGGCATCCTGTGGCTGCTGCCGACCACGGCCACCACGGACGCCGCCTACGACGTCCTCGAGGCCTACGTAGCGGCCCACCGGCCCGAGCACGCCCCTGTCTCCCTGGTCCACAGCCACTCCTACCTCAACACCGCCTACAACGATCACCGTCTCGCCGCTCATGAACCCTCGACGAGTGATGCCTACTGGCCCGGCGGTGACGACGGCGACGAGCCGGTGGCGGGGGAGCGGCCCGAGGAACGGGTGACGGTCCCGGACGGCTGGCTGCGCGGCTGGGACAGGGCACTGCTGGCGCAGTTCACCGTCGCCACCCACGACCAGGCCCTCATGGCCGCTCTGCCGGTCCGCTTCAGTGCCCTGCGCATGCTGGCCCTCTCCGGGCGGACCGTCATCGTCGACGAGGTCCACGCCCTGCCCCCGTTCATGCGGCGGATGCTGTCCCGGCTGCTCAACTGGCTGGGCGCGCTCAGCTGCCCGGTGGTGCTGCTGTCCGCGACGCTGCCCGCCGGCACCGCCGACGAACTCGTGCGCAGCTACCTCGACGGTGCCGGCCACCCCCATGCCGCAACAGCACACCTGGACTGCCGGCCCTCCTACCCCGGCTGGCTCTACGCCGCGGCCCGCGACGCCTCGCTCACCTGCATCGACCCTGCCGCGGCCGCCGCCCACGCCGACCGGCACCGGCGCCGCGCCGGCATCCGCCTCCACCCGGTGCGCCACCCCTCCTGTACCGACCCCGAGAACACCCCCGCCAGGGAAGAACGCCTGGACCGCATCACCCGGGAGATCGCCCCCGTCGCCCACTCCGGGGGCTGCGCGGCCGTTTACTGCGCCACCATGGCCGATGCGCAGGCCACCTACGAGCACCTGCGCGCTGCCCTCACGTGGCCGGACGGCGGCCCCGACGGGCAACTGCTCCTGCTGCACGCCCGCCTGCCCGGCCACCGGCGCGAAGCCCGCACCCGCCGCATCCGCACCGCCCTGTCCGCGCATGGTGAGCGCCCCGAGCGCCTGGTGATCGTCACCACCAGCCTTCTGGACATGAGCTTAGATATCGACGTCGACGTCATGGTCAGTGACCTGGCCCCGATGCACACCCTCCTGCAGCGCCTGGGCCGCCTGTGGCGCTTCGGCCACATGCCCAGGCCCGCCTGGCTGCCCGAACACCCCCGCCTGATCGTCCTCGAACCCACCGACCACAGCGGCCGCACCCTCCTGCCGCCCGCCTGGCGCCCCCTGGACTCCCCGTTCCTGCCGCTCGCCACCGCCACCTGCCTCACCCGCAGGCCCGAACAGTTGCTCACCCTGCCCGACGACGTGCAGGACCTGGTGGAGAGCGTGCACGGCGACGCTGGCGAACTCGCCCGCGCCGACGCCGCCCTGCGCCGCAGCCACACCCTCCACCAGGCCCGGACCCGCACCGAGGAACACCACAGCACACTGCACCTCGTCCCCGTCTGGCACGACACGCTCTCGCTGTCCGACCTGCACCGCCAAAACCTCCATCCCCGCGAGGCCGCCACCCGCCTGGGCACCATGCCCCGCCGCCTCCTGCCCGTCCACCGCACGCCAGGCGGCCGCCTCGCCCTGGACGCGGCCGGCACCCAGCCGCTGCCCGAGCAGCACAAGCCGACCACCGCACAGATCCGCACGATCCTCCAGCACACGCTGCCCGTTCCCGCCGCCTGGGTCGCCGACCGCCGTGGACACCTCCCCACCCCTGCTGCCTGGCGCACCCACGCCCTCCTCGCCGACCTCGTTCTGCTCCCGCGGTCAGCCGACGACCCCACTCGGCCGGTGCGCTTCGGCCGCCACCGCCTCTACCTCGACGACGACTTGGGGCTCGTCCACAGCGCGGACTGAGCAACCCCCCTTTCCGGCCGTCCCCGCGCCGCCGCCCGGACGTGCTCCGCATGTGCCGCTGTCGTTCAGCAGGCCGGGCGAGCCGTCCGCCGTGCCGGACTGACACCGCCGATTCGAAGCGGGCCGCTGATTTCTGCGAATGGCTGCGCCGGGGTGGTCTCGGCGGGACCATGGGCGCCATTCAGGTGGCGCGGGGGTGGGGGACGCATGGGCGGCGATTCGGCATGGCTGCGCAAGTTGTGGCAGGGGGGTCTGCTGGTCCTGGTATCGGTCGGGATTCCCGCCGCCGCCGTCGGCCGGTCCGCGCAGTTGCGGGAGCATCCCCTGCTCGCCTTCTGTCTGCTGCTGCTCTACGAGGCGGTCGTTGCCGGTGCCGCCTTCGTCGGTGCCGTGGTGCGCGACCTGCGGGAGCGGTGGGTCAAGCGTGCCGCCGACTCCCTCGACCTGTGGACCAGCCGCAGGCTGTCCCCGTACACCCGGCAACTGCTCAAGTACGTTCGGGCCAGCACCCGCTACATGGACGTGAAGGGCCTGTCGACCGCGGGGGAGTACACGCTTGAGATGCAGGACGTCCTGGTCTCGCTCTCGCTGGTGCCGACCCCGGTGCACGTGCTGACGCCTGACCCGGTGCGTCAGCACGCGGCGGACGCAGCCGGGGGTGAGCAGTCGGTGTGGTACTGGCTGCGGCGGGCCCGGCGGGAGGGGACGGTGCTGTCCGTCATCGGGCCGCCGGGTTCGGGCAAGACCACTCTGCTGCGGCACGTGGCGTTCCGTCTCGCCACGGGCGGCCGGGTGGCGCGGTCAACGGGCCTGCCGGGCATGATCCCGCTGCTGGTGAACCTCCGCGAGCATCAACGGTGGTTCGCGGAGGAGGCGGGGACGCTGCCCGACCTGTTGCGGCGCTGCCTCGCCCAACTCGAACAGCGGGAGCCGCCGTCATGGGTGGAGGCCAACCTGCGCGCCGGGAACGTGCTGCTCCTGCTGGACGGACTGGACGAGCTGCCCAACGACGCCGTGCGTATCTCCGTCGCAGGCTGGATCGAGGAACAGTCCGCGGCCTGGTCGGGGAACCAGTTTGTGCTCACCAGCCGCCCGTTCGGCTACCGCAGCCGACCGCTCGCAGGAGCGACCGTGGTGGAGGTCCAGCCTCTGTCGACCCGTCAGATCACGCTGTTCGCCGAGCAGTGGTACCGGGCCATAGCGATCCGCTCCTACGGGGCCGACAACGACTCCTCCCGGCTGGCCGCCCGGGTCGGCGCCGCGGAGCTGCTGTCGCGGTTGGACGAGAACCCGGGCCTGTACGAACTGACCGCAAACCCACTGCTGCTGACCATGGTGGCCAACGTCCACCATTACCGGGGCGCGCTGCCGGGCAGCCGCACCGAACTCTACGCGGAGATCTGCGAGGTCTTCCTCGGCAAGCGCCACGAAGCGCGGGGCGTGAGCGTCGACATGCCGGGCCGGCGCAAGCGGGCGGTGCTGCGCGCCCTCGCCCACACGATGATGTGCCGCGGGTTGGCCGAGCTGCCCGCGGCGGACGCGGTCCAGGTGATCGGGCCCGGCCTCTCGCGGGTGGCGGACGCGGTAGAGCCCGCCGACTTCCTGCGGAGCGTCGAAGGCTCATCGGGCCTTCTGGTGGAGAAAGAGCACGGCGTCTACGCCTTCGCCCACCTGACACTGCAGGAGTACCTGGCGGCCGAGCACATCCGCGAGGAGCAGCTCCAGGAACAACTGCTCGCATGGCTCGACCAGCCCTGGTGGCGCGAGACGGTCCACCTGTACTGCGCCATGTCGGACGCCACCGCGATCGTCGACGCCTGTCTGGACCGGGCGGACGACCCGGCCATGCTCGCGCTGGCCGCGCAGTGCATCGCGGAATCCCAGCAGGTCGCCGAGGCGAGCAGGGATGCGGTGGCACAGCTGATCAGCCCTGCCGACGCGCGGGGGAACCCGGCCAGCCGGCGCGTCGCCGCGCAGGCGCGGCTGCGGCTGCGGGCCGCCCAGGACATCGCGATCGGCCGGAACAGCTTCGTCGGCCTGCCCGTCACCTGGCTTGAGTACCAGTACTTCCTGGACACCCGGCCCGAGGACGGCGAGTGCCTGGTTCCCGACCACTGGGACGACCGGGTCTACCCGCCTGGCCAGGACAACGAGCCGGCCGTCGGCTTGCGATTCGAGGACGTGGCGCGGTTCTGCGAGTGGTTGACGGTACAGGCGGGCTCGGGCTCGTGGTACCGGCCGCCACGCAGCAGCGAGATCGACGCGGTGCTGGAGCGCAACGTGCCTGGATTCTCCCGGCACGCCTTCTGGACCGGCACCCGCTCGCTCCGGCAGGAGGACGGTCGCTTCTGGCCGCTGCACCGGCCGTCGTCAGCCCGGGCTCCCCGGGCCGCCTACCCGCCAGTCGCCCTGCCGGCCGACCAGCTGGCGGCTGTCCAGGCCGTGTCGGCGCGCGAGCTCGCCTCGGCCGGGGCCGGTCCGGCTCTGCTCGACCTGGCACAGAGGACCGGCGCCTCGGATACCTGCGATATCGGTGCGCTCGTCCTGGACGTGGCTCTGGCGGCAGAACTCGCGCGCGAGAGCTGGAACGTGAACACCCGCGACACGACGGCTCGGCAGCTGCGCGGGGAGCTGCCGCACCTGCTCGGCGACGTCGCGCACCGAGTCGACACCTGTTTCGACCGTCGCGGCTGGGCGGATCGGCGTACACCGCAGGCCGTCGCCCGGCGCGAAAAGTGCCGGATCGACGTGCTGCGGGCGGCACAGCTGTGCACCGAGCTGTACACCGCCGTCACGGGCAAGGACCGGCTGCCGCCGAAGCACCGGATGCCGCGCCCCACCCGCAAGGAACCGCTGCCGAGCAGATCGCCCGCCGTAGTCGTGAGTGTGCTGGCGCACGCCCTGGCGGAGATCCACCACGAGATGCTCGCCGTCGAGGTGCGGCTGCGTGGCGAGGCATTGCCCACCGAGGCCCTCGTCTACCGTCGGGGCGTGGGGAGTGACAGGCGGGATCGGGATTCCGCCCAGGTGGCGGCGCCGGGTGACGTCGGGCGGGTCTGGCCGGTGCTGAAGCCCTTGGCTGACCGGTTCGTGGCCGGTCTGCTGCTGGCCCTGTTCGCACCCCTGATGCTGGTGATCGCCTGCGCGGTGAAGGCCGACAGCCCGGGACCGGTTTTCTACCGGCAGACACGCGTCGGCCTCAACGGACGCACATTCGCGATTTTCAAGTTCCGCACCATGGTCGTCAATGCGGACCGGCTGCTGGCCGAACGCCTGGCCACGAACAGTAATGACGGCGGCCTGCTCTTCAAGATCCGGCGGGATCCGCGGATCACCCGGGTCGGTGGATTCCTGCGACGCTACAGCATGGACGAGATACCGACGCTGCTCAACGTGTTCCGGGGGGAGATGTCCGTGGTGGGCCCCCGGCCGGCACTGCCCGACGAGGTCGCGGCCTACGGCCCGGACCTGCTTCGCAGGCTGGCGGTAAAGCCCGGGGTGACGGGTCTTTGGCAGGTCTCCGGTCGGTCGGACCTGCCCTGGGAAGAAGCCGTGCGGCTGGACCTGGAGTACGTCGACCACCATTCCGCCCGGCTCGACCTAGTCATCCTCGGCCGCACACTGGGCGCGGTGGTGTCCGGGCGGGGAGCCTACTGAGCCGGAGGGCACGGCCGCGTACGCAGGGAGGCAGGAGGCGGCCCACCCCGTCCTGCTGGCAAGGCCTATTCGCCCGGCGCGATCCGTTCTCAATCTCCGTTGGCGCGGGACCCGGCTGCTGATCCCGCAGCTCGCCGTAGCCACATCAACAAGCTCATACGAAGGCGCGGCCTGGCCACCCGACAAGACAGCGACCGTCTACCTCGCCGGACTCCAGCTCGCCGCCATCGTCTGGTCAGCGGGGTGATCCGTAAGAAGCGGCCAGGCCGGCACGGAACCGGCCGGGGGAGTGCCTTCCTCAAGGTCGGCAGGGCTGCTGCCGGGCGGCGGGGCAGAACGCCAAGCATGCCGGCGGCCCGCAGACGGGGGAATTGGCTCCAGGAGCCGGGAAATGAATTAGATTCAAAAAGGGGGAAGCGGCCGGTAATTGTCCGCTGAACCATGTGGTTCGGAAGCTGCTTGTCTATAGCTAATATGGAAATGAAGAGCCGGACGGGCGTTCGAGTCCGGTATCTCGCGTCTGCCTGCCTGCTGCGCCGCGCGCACCGCACCCTTGGTGCCCCTTGTAGCAGGACCTACCCGTCGGCGTGTCCTGACCCGGCCCGCGCCATCGTGGCCTGCCCCTCCCGATTCTCCCGGTCCGTCGCGGGATCCCGCGGCGTTACGGCCGAACGCACGGCCGGTACCGGCGAAATCACCTTCCCGTATTTCCCATTCTCTTTTTTTCATCGTTTTCACACCCGGCAACGGAGCCCGTGTGCAACCCCCGCAATACGAGACCGACAAAGAACCGTGCATCCCCGTCCTGTTCCTGGACGGGCATCAGGAAGACCTGGGGTGGCGGGACGTGCTGCTGCGCGCCCACCTCATCAAGGACCTGGCGCTTCCGCTCCCGCCCGCGGCGTCCGCCGTCCTGCGGCTGCTCGTCGTGATGGCCGCACGCGTGACCTGCCTGGACGGACGAGCAGAACCCCGCATGAGCGCACGGCAGTGGGCAGCCCGCCGCCGGGAACTGTTGAAGAACCCCGGCGGGTTCGACCCCGACGCCGTTCACGCCTACTTCGACCAGTACATCTGGGATTTGTTCCACCCGGTGCGGCCGTTTCTCGGTGACCCCCGCCTGGCCAGCCAGTGCACCAAGCGGGCCGGCGTCAACAAACTGGTCTTCGGCCGCCCCGAGGGCCACAACCTTGCCTGGTTCAGCCCGCACACCGACACCGACCCTCAGCCTGTCCCCAGCGCCGAGGCCCTGTGGCACCTGCTCATCCACCACTACTACGGCGCGGCCGGACAGTGCTCCGTGCGCACCGTGGACGGCCGCTCTCTCGGAAAAGCCAAAGCCGGGCCGCTGCGCACGACGCTCTCGTTCCATCCCCTGGGCCGCACCCTGTACGAAACCCTCCTGGCGGGCATCCCCAAGCCCTCCCGGCAGTGGCCCGGCACCCCGGACTGCTGCCCGTGGGAGGAGCCCCTGCACGCCCCCGACCTCGACGGCGATCTGGACGAGGGCCCCGACCCCGATGCCGCCCCACCCCCGGTGACCTCACCGGGTCGCCTGCTCACCGGCCGCTCCCGCCACGCCGTTCTCCTGCTGCCCTCACTGGACGGACGCCATGTGGTCGACGCCTATGTGACCTGGGCCACCCAGAAGAAACTCCCCGCCCTCGACCCGTACCTCATCCATCACATCCACACGGACGAGCACGCCACCCGCCGTCACACAGCACGCCGGGCGGACGCCGACCGGGCCCTGTGGCGCGACCTGGACGCCCTGCTGCTGGCGGGCGACGAGGACGATCGCAAGGGAAAACTGGGCAAGGGCAGCAAACGCCGCTACACCGTCCAGCGTCCCGAAGCCTTCACGACCCTCAACGACCTGCCCCCCGACCTGCGTGCCGCCCTGCGGGTGCGGGTCTACGGATTCGACCAGGACGGCCAGACCGCCAACCGCACCTGGTACACGGCCCTGACCCCGCCGATCTGGCCCTGGGTCCAGGAGAACGACCCCGCCGCGGCCGAGCGCATCGCCGAATGCCGCAAGGCCGCCGAGGAGATCGGCGCGTGCCTCGATGCCGTCTCTTCGGAGGCCTGGGGCAAGGTCACCGCCGGCGCGCCCCGTCACCTGCCGCCCTGGACCCGCACCGCGCGCACCCTGTACTGGCCCCGCGCCGAGGCCACCTTCTGGAGCCTCCTGGACGGCGACCCCGCCCGCAGTGCACGTGCCGCGTTCGCCACTGACGCCATCGCCGCACTGCGCACCGCCACCCGCCCGGCGATCGCCCAGCACTTCCGCACCGGCGAAGCCGTCGCCGTCGCCGTAGCCCAGCTGCGCCTGCGCAGCCACTGACCTTTCCCCTCCACCTTCCCGTCCTCTTGCCGAAGGCTGCCGCACCATGCCCGTCACCACTGCGCAACGCCGCGCCCACTACGACGACTTCGTCCACCAGGTCATCACCCTGTGCGCGGTCAACAGCATCCGCGCCGACCTCGCCTCGAGCTTCGGACGCCCCGTCGCGGAGTGCCCGCGGATGCCCGAACACCTCACCCGGCACATCGCCGGTTTCGGAGCGCGCCGCGCCCACTACACCGTGGCCGGCCTCATCGCCCTGCACCGCGACCTGCCCCACGAAGACGACCCCTACCAACCCGAACTGCTCATCCCGGACCCCGGCAAGAACCGGGACAGCCCCGCCGTACCGGACGCCACCCGCGCCGTCTCGCCGCAGCACGTCCAGCCCCTTGCACAACCGGCCACGCCTGCGCAGCCCTGGCGCAGCCGCCCCGATCTCGGCACCCACCTCGCCATCGCCGTGGCCCGGTACGGCTTCAAAGAAGCCAGCATGACCAACCGGGTCAAGGTCCTCACCGGACTCGACACGTCACTGCTGCACCCGCAGCTGTGGGCACTGGCCGGCCACCTGCACAGCCGAGGCGCCGCCCGCTTCGACTTCGCCGTCCTCCTCGAGGACCTGGCCTGGTGGGACGACGACCGGATGAAGATCGCCGCCCGCTGGCGCGAGAACTACTTCCTCGCCCTCCACACCCTCAACCTCACGGAGCACTGACATGGCCGCCTACGCCCCCGCCCGCTACGCCGACTTCCACGCCCTGCACCCGGTCGGCGCCTCCCTCCTCAACCGAGGGCAGGACGACCTGCCCAAAACCATGGAATTCGGCGGCGTCGTCCGGCCCATGGCGTCCTCCCAGTCCTGGAAGCGGCCCGTCCGCCTGTGGCTGGAGGAAGTCCTCGACGAGCACGCTGCCCGCACCCGCAAGGTGCCCCTGAGGGTGGCCGACAGGCTGCGCGCAGCCGGCTGGCCCGACGCTCTCGCCGCTTTCGCCGGAGCCCAGATCGTGCGCTCGGCCACCCGGGAAGGACTGAAGACCGAGGAAAACCAGAACGGCATCACCTCAGCCACCCTCTACCTGCCGCGCGACGTCCTCGACGACTTCACCGCCCTGTGCACCGAACACCGCCCGCAGCTCGAAGAAGCCCTCGCGGCCCATATCGCCGAACAGGCCAAGCCCAAGGCCAGGAGGACCAAGCCGGACGCCGTCCTGCCCACCCGCACGGTCACCGCACTCATCCGCCGCCGCACCGCCACCATCAACCTCTTCGGCCGCATGCTCGCCGAGATCAGCGGCGCCCACGTGGACGGCGCCGTGCAGATGGCACACGCCTTCACCGTGCACCAAGGCGCCTCCCAGCCGGACTACTTCACGGCGGTGGACGACTGGTCGGATCACGACGAAGCCGGAAGCGCCCACCTGCAGACCGCGTTCTTCACCAGCGGCCTGTTCTACCGCTTCGCCACCGTCAACCTCACCGAACTGACCCGCAACCTGGACGGGGACCACAAGCAGGCCCTGCACCTGCTGGCCCTGTTCGCCGAGGCCTTCGCCGACGCCATGCCCGGCGCGAAGAAGACATCCACCGCCCCGCACACCTACCCGCACCTCATCCACTACGCGATCCGTGACCGCCGCTCCGTCTCCTACGCCGGCGCATTCGAAAAGCCCGTCAGGCCCGCCCACGGCGGCGGCTACACCGCCCCCGCCGTCCACGCCCTGTCCGAGCACGCCGGCCAGCTGAACCGGATGATCGGCACCCGCCGTCTCATCGGCTCCGGCTACACCGCCCTCCAAAGCGAGCCCGTCGACCACCTCGGCACCGCCCATGCCAGCCTCGACGACCTCATCGACGCGCTCGCCGAGACGGCCGCCCTGCCCTCGGCCGCGACCGTATGAACGGCATCCTGCTGCGCCTGGCCGCGCCCCTGATGTCGTTCGGGGAACACGCCGCCTTCCACTACCGCGACACCCTCCCTTTTCCCTCCCGCTCGGCCCTCATCGGCATGTTCGCTGCCGCCGACGGACGCGCCCGGGAGGAAGCCCTCGCACCCGACCCGGCCACCGGCAAAGTCCCGTACACGGACCTGGAGTTCACCGTCCGCGTCGACCGGCCCGGCACCCGCCACACCGACTTCCACACGGTCGGCGGCGGCCGCGGCCACCAGAAGGGCTTGCACACCAGCAGCGGCGCGTACCGCCCCGCGGAGAAATCCACCCTCGTCAGCGAACGCGTCTACCTCGCCGACGCCGTCTTCACCCTCGCCGTGCAAGGCCCCGACCGGCTGCTGGAACACCTCGTCCACCGGCTCGAACAGCCCGCCTTCGCCCCCTACCTGGGCCGGCGCGCCTGCGTCCCCCACGAGCCCCTCGTCCTGCGCGGCCCGCACCCCGACCCCGTCGGTGAACTCCGTTACCACGTCCCGCTCGCCCTGAGCGCCCCACCCGGCCCCGGGCACAGCACCGTGCCGGTCACCTTCGTCTGGGAACACCCGCCCTCCCACGTGCCTGCCGCGCACAGCGAACGCGAAGTCGCCGACGTCCCCAACGACTTCACTCCCACACGGCGCTTCCACAAGACCCGCCGTACCTGGCACACCACCGAAGACCTGCCCGCCGCCCTGTACGCCCCACCCCCCGCACTCACCGAACTGACCGCCTACATCCACCAGGACGCCACCCCGTGACCAGCACCCCAACCGCCGCCCTCGCCACCACAGCGACACTGACCCGCATCCGCCTCAACCGCCGTAGCCCGGCCGCCCGCCGTGACCTGGCCGACGCCGTCAGGCTGCACAAGAGCGTGATGCTCCTGGCCCCCGACGACCTCGGCGAAAACCCCCGGCAGCAGGCCGGCCTGCTCTTCCGCCTGGAAGACGCCACCGACGACACCCCACCCACCCTGCTCGTCCAGTCCCACCAGCCGCCCGACCTCACCCGCCTGCCCCACCACTACGGCACCGCCGAAACCCGACCCCTGCACCCCATGTTCCAGGCCCTGACCCCCGGCCGAGCGGTGCGCTACCGCATCACCGCCAACGCCAGCGCCGCCCGCCGCGTCCTGGACGACCACCACCCCGTCGACAACAAGCACGGCCGGAAAATCGTCGCGCTCTACGGCGACGACGCCCTCGCCTGGTGGCAGCGCCGCGCCCACCAAGCCGGCCTCACCCTGGCCACCACCGACATCACCCCCGCCCGCTTCCCCCGCGCACGCCGCCGCGCCGACAAGCCCGGCGAACAAGCCCACTCTCCCGGCCCCATGCACGCACTGACCCGCTTCGACGGCCTGGCCACCATCACCGACCCCGACCAACTCAGCCACGCCCTGCTCACCGGCATCGGCCGCGGCAAGCCCTACGGCGCCGGCCTGCTCACCCTCGCCCCCGCCTGACCCACCCGCGCCCCCCGACGTCCACCACCCCAAGAAAGACCCCGACGCGTGCCCGCCACACCACCACCCGACGGCCCCTACGACACCACCTCCCTGCGCGCCGCCGCCGTACGCCGCCTACTGCGCCTGCGTAATGCCGAACGCCTGACCCACTACGACGTGCGTACCGTCGCCGCCGCCTTCACCGTCCACTGGCGCACCGTGCGCCGCTGGATGGACAACGCCACCACCCACAACGGCACCTACACCCCCCAAGGCCGCCGCCACTTCACCCTCACCCCGGCCATGCACGAAGCCCTGGCCCGATGGAACGGCAACGCCGCAGCCACCTACCGCGAACTCGTCGGCGATGGCATCTTTGGCAACCCGCCCCGTGTATCCCAGGCAACCTTTTACCGCGCCGTAGACCGGGAACTCACGCCCGGCCAGCGTGCCGCCCTCAGAGGAGGCGAAGCCGCCCGCCGCCGACACGACGTGCACGCCCTGCGCCCGCACGGCAACCGCAACGACGTATGGGAGACCGACCACGTCGAAGCCAGCGTCTTCGTCAACATCGACGGACGCCGCCGCAAACCCTGGATCACCTGGTTCATCGACCACACCACCGCCGTCATCTGCGGTCTGGCCATCACCCCCCACCAGCCCAGCCAGGACGCCATCCTGGCCGCCGCCCGCGACGCCATCCTCTGCACTGATCACCACCGGCCCTTCGGCGGCATCCCCCGCAAGATCCGCACCGACCGCGGCCGCGACTTCCTGGGCAAGTGCGTGGACGAAGCGTTCAAAAAGTTCGGCACCGAACTGATCGTCCTGCCGCCCTACAGCCCCCACCTCAAAGGCACCGTCGAAGCCATCAACGGCGCCGCCAAGCACATGCTGTTCAAAGGACTGCCCGGCTACGCCCACACCCCCCGAAGCCGCCGCGACCGCCGCGGCCAGCCCCTATGGGCCCTTCACGAACTCCTCGACTACGAAACCTTCATCACCATCGTCCTCGACTGGGTGGACTGGTGGAACAACGACCACACCATCGCCCGCCTCCACCGGCGCACCCCCGCCCAGGCCTGGCACGCCGACCTCACCCCCATCGACACCCTCGACCCCGCAGACCTGCACACCTACACCCTCACCGACGCCGGCCCACCCCGGAAGATCACCAGCAAGGGCGTCCGCTGGAAAAGCGCCTACTACGTCGGCGACTGGATGCACGGCCACTCAAGCGCCGGCGAGATGGTCCGCCTGCGCCACGAACCCCACCACTACCACCGCGTCGAGCTCTACGACGCCGACACCCTCACCTACCGCGGCCCCGCCTTCCGCAGCGACGAAATGAGCCCCCGCCAAGCCCGTGCACTGCACAACGCCCGCCGACGTGAAGCCGACCGCTACGCCGCCAAAGCCCGCCGAGCACGCAAAAACGCCACACCCCGCTACGCCGCCACCAGTGTCACCGCCGCGCCCGAACCCCTCAACCGGCTCACCGCCAGCCAGGCAGCCGCCCAGCTACGCCAGTTGCAGACACCGGAAGGCCACCTGCACGCCGAAGCCCGGCCCGACCTCCTCAACCGGCCCCAGCCCGACTCCGCCCGCTGGACCAAACCCCGGCCCGACCCCAAACCCCAGGACACCGAGTGACCCACCCGACCACCACGCCCGAGAACCAGCCGACCGCCGGCCCCAACTACCACTACATGGGCCTACCCGGCGCCCGCGCCATGCTGACCCAGGCCAGCGCAGAGACCTACGCCAACCTTGTCACCACCCTCAACGCCGACGCCGGCAAGGGCGCCATCATGTGCGTCCACGGCGGCGTCGGCCTGGGCAAGACCTTCGCCGTCAACAGCCACCTCGACGACCTCGCCCCCCACACCACCCTGCGCATCAAAGTCGGCTCCGCCAAAATCCAGGCCCTGCGCGCCGCCCTGTACAAAAAGCTCGACCTGCCCGGCGAGGCCCCCCTCAACAGCACCCGCTGCGAAACCATCCTCAAGGAAGCCCTGTCGGAAACCCCGCGCGTCCTGGTCGTCGACGAAGCCCAGTGGCTCGACACCCGGGCCTTCGAATTCATCCGCGAGCTCTGGGACGACGAAGACACCCGCCTCGCCGTCGTCCTGGTCGGCGCCGAAACCTGCTACCAGAAGATCAAAAACCGTCCGGCGCTGGACTCCCGCATCCTCGTCTGGCAGCGCTACAAGCCCCTCACCCCGGCCGAAGTCCTCACCGTCATCCCCGAATACCACCCTCTGTGGGCGGACGTACCCACCGACGAACTGCTGTGGATCGACGACGTCGCCTGCCACGGCAACTTCCGCCAGTGGGCCAAAATCACCTACCTGCTCCAGGAACAGCACGGCGGCCCCGGCTCGATGGGGGCCGGAAGCACGGGGCCGACGAACCCGCCCACTCCACACGACGCGGCCGCACCGCTCCCTCCCTACAGCCGGGACCTCATGCGCGCCGTCCTCAGCCGCCTCGACCCCACCCAACGTCACACCGACTGAAGCGCCGCCCCGGCGTCTGGGCACATCTAGCCCGCGGTGAGATCGCCGGAGAGGCTGATCTCGATGGGGCGTTTGAGTTTGCTGCCGTATTTCCAGTCCAGGACGCCGTCGTGCTGGAGGCGTCCGACGACGATGCCCGGGGCGATGCCGGCCCGGCGGGCGAAGGCTGTGATGTTGGTGAAGGGCATAGGGCGCTGGGCGAGTTGCTTGTAGGCGGCCGCGTGCTCGGGGGGGATGAGGGTTTCCCTGGCGAATGCGTCGGCTTCGTCCTCGCTGCGGTCTCCTTCGGGGGTCGTGTCGTCGTCGCGGTTTGTGTTGTCGATGAAGGTGAGGCGTTTGCCGTGCAGGAGGACATGCCCGAGCTCGTGGAAGACGGTGAACCAGAAGTGGTCGTCCTTCTTGAACCGGCCGCTGAGGGCGACTCCGACCTTTTCCGGAGTGAGCCATCGGGTGACGCCGGAGACGCGGCTGTTGGGGGGTGCGGCAACGAACACCACCGCGACGCCGGCCTGGGCGCACAGGTGCGGGATTTCGGTGCGCCAGACGGCGGGTTCCTCGACGGTCAGGGCGCGTAGCTGGGGGAGTAGCTCAAGCAGGGCTGCACGGTCGTAGGGTGCGCAGGGGATTTCGCGTGCTCTGAGTTCGGCCTGGCGCAGCCAGACGGCGGTGGCATAGTCGTCGGGTGTGAGGACGGTGGAGCGCCGGAAGGCGGTCCGGTAGCTGCCCCACACGTTCTCTGCAACCTCGGGGTCGGCGACACCGAAGAACGCCAGCAGATGCTCGAGATTGTCCACCGTGCGCTCTTTGGTCGGCAGGATGCCCCGCTTGACCAGCTCCTGCAGGGAGAAGCGGTCGAGCCAGTCGAGGCGGTGGCTGAGAGCTTCACGGCTCTGGGTGCGGCTGACGTGGGTGCGCCAGGCGGCCTCCATCTGGTTCCACAGCGAAGCCGGGATTCCAACGGCCCGCTCCAGCAGAAGGGCAGTCTCGGGGGTGAGGACGGCGCTGCCTTGGACGATCTGGTTGATGTGCTTGGTCGACAGTCCGGTGCGGCGGGCGAGGTCCGCCTGGGGGATGCCGAGGGCGTCGAGCTGTTCTTTCAGTGTGTCGCCCGGAGGCAGGACTTCATCCGGTGCGAACGGGTGCGGGGCGGAGGGCGGAGTCACGTGAGTGCCTCTCGGTCGGCGAGGCTGCGGGGCGGGCCTGGTGGCGGGGTCAGGGGCGGTGGATCGCTGCGACGATCACACCGCGTACGGCGTGCTCGTTCAGGGTGCCGTCGTCGAGGGTGTCGGGCGGGTCGTCGCGCGGGCGGACCACGAGATCGCCGTGATCACCGAGCGACACCAGCAGAGTGAAGCAGTCCCCGTTGGCTGCGGGCCGCAGCCGCGTGGCCGCAATGTGCCGCAGGTCAGCCAGGTGGTGGGCGGCCGACATCTGGCCAAGACGCCGGAGCAGGGTGGTCGCTCCGTCGGGGCCTAAACGGTCCCTGCGGGCAGGGCCGTTGTTGCAGACACGGGCGAGCTCGGCGTCCTCGAAGACGATCTCCACCAGCGACCTCAGAATCCTTTTCCGTTTACCTACTGCTTCCATGTTATCCTCCCGATCAAGGTCCACAAGATTTCATGCACCTGCTGGGTAAATGAAACTGTGGAGTAGGGTGTGGCCTGTGTTACCGCCGGCCGCTGGAGATCTGGAGGACAGCTCATGGCAGGCAAGCGCAGCGCATCCAACGGCCAGCGGGGCCGCAGCGCCGTCACGGGCCGGTTCGTGAAGCAGGCCACCGTGAAGCGGCACCCGAAGACGACGACCAATGAGAGCGCCGGCAAGGGCGGCAGGAAGAAGTAGGCGGCCATGCCCCTCGCAGCCGACCTCGCATTGTCAGTGGTGTGAGGCAAGCTCGGCAGGCCGATGCAGTCACAACCAGGATCGGAGGGCCCGATGGCTCACCTCAAGCAGCAGTTCAAGGATGCGCTGAGCTCCATCGAGCCCGGCGACGACAAGACCAACGCGCCAGAGGCGCATCGCCTCGTCCGTGACGCCCTCAAGGCTGACTCCAAGCTCGCCGAGTACGGCGTCAGCCCGATCCTGATCGGCTCCTACAAGCGCAACGTGTCGATCCGGAGGATCAAGGACGTCGACGTGTTCGTGCGCCTGCCCGATGTTCCGAGCGACGTCACGTCGACGGACATCCTCGACAGATTTTTCAAGGTCCTGCATGCGGAGTTCGGCACCGACGCCGACGGGCACCGGCGCACCAAGCGGCAGGATCGTAGCCTGCAGGTCTCCTTCCCGGAGTACGACCTCTACGTCGACGCGGTGCCCGCCCGCCCCTACGGCGACGGAACGTGGGAGATCCCGCAAAAGGGCGACGAGAACGAGTGGGTGCGCACCAACCCCGACGGGCTGACGGACCTGTCGAGCACGATGAACGCGGACCACGACGAGTACTACGTACCGACCATCAAACTGCTTCGTCAGACGCGTCGCGCCCTGCTCGGCACGAAGAAGCCCGGCGGATTCTTCATCGAGATGGCCGCCTACCAGGCGTTCGCCTCAGGCGCAGTCTCGGGCAACTACCAGGCGGAGTACTACGTCAGCGCACTCCGGGAGGTCAGCAAGATCATAGATAACTTCGTGACCTACGGCATCGCAGTGACCGACCCGACACTGCCCGGGCACACCATCCGCATCCGCGCGACCGACGACGAACTGGACACCGCGCGGACGCGGTTCACCGACGCCGCAGCGTCGGCAGAAGCTGCGCTCGACGAGGAGGACGCGGGCAAGGCCGCGCTGGCGTTCCGGAAACTGCTGGGAACGAACGGCGATGGGGACACGGTCTTTCCGATGCCCCCCGGCTTCAACGAGGACGGCAGCAAGAAGGCATCCGCGATCTCGCCCGGCGCCCGCGTCGTTCCTGCCGGCAAGAGGACCTTCGGGTGACCCCTGTCGGCTTCGACGAGTATGTCGCCTACGCGCGGCAGCACTTCGAGGAAGGCCTGATCCGCGCCGGGTTCCGCGAGGTTGAAGCAAGATGGGAAGGGCCGGTCCCGCACTCGGCGGTCACGACCCGCGTCGTGATCGACCTGCCGCCCCGTTTCCCGTTTCTGCCGCCGAGAGTGGCGCCGGTCGAGCACGACGCGGTGCCCTGGTCCTGGCACCGCGACCCGGACGGCGGTCTGTGCCTGGTCGCCGAAGATGATCATGAAGGGTTGTGGTGGACGGAGGCACCGGCGTTCCTGGAACACGTCACAGCGTGGTTCGAGCGCGCGGACATCGGCTGGACGGGCGATCGGCCAGACCTCGACCTCGACCGGTACTTCCAGCCGTCCGCGGACCGGCGCCTTTATCTCTACGGCGGCCTCGGCCAGTACCTCAACCGCTCCGTCCGCTTCAGCCCGTCCAGCAACAACACGATGCGGATCAGGAACGGCAGCCGCCCCAGGAAGGCCCTTGAGCACAGTAAGGACCGCTTCGGGTATGTAGCCGACCTCGGCGAGGTGGACGTGCCGCCGCGAACCTGGGCAGACATCTCCGCCCGGCTCGGCTCGAACACGGAGCTAGACCGCAGAATTCGTCAGCAGTCGGTCGCAGCTGTCGTGCTGATCTACCGACGCGGCACCCACGAGGGCGCGATCGTGCTGGACGTAGCGTCCACGAAGGAGGGCGGCACGGCCGTCACACGTCTGCGCTCGGGCGCAGACACCGAGGCAGCCCGGTCCGCTCGTGCAGGCGTCCTCGCCCCCGCACTGCGTGAATCCAGGGTCGCAGTCGTCGGCGTCGGCGCTTTGGGATCGTTCATTGCCGACATGCTGGTGCGCTCCGGTGTCCGTTACCTCACTCTCATCGACGACGATGTCGTCATGCCGGGAAACCTCGTTCGCCACCTCGTGGGCCACGACACGGTCGGGCTGCCGAAAGTCGAAGCGGTCAAGCGACACCTCGTTAGGCAGAACGAGGCGCTGGCCAGCGGCATCGGCATCATCAATGGCGCGCTTACCTCGGGCGCTGACGCGGTTGACCATCTGCGGAACCACGACCTCGTCGTGAACGCCACCGCCGACTTCGCCACCACGGCGCTCCTGCACGTAAGCGCCCGGACAGTAGGCACACGGGTCCTGTCCGCGGCGCTTCAAAACGACGGCAGGACCTATCGCATCGACGTACTGCCACCGCTCGGCGATGCCGCACCGCTGCCGCCTTCGACGACCAGAGCCGATACCGAGGCACCGCTACTGTTCGAAGCAGGCTGCGGAAGCCCTATCTCCCCAACGCCGCCCCACGCGGTGATCGAGGCAGCAGCGGCAACCGTCCGACACGCCATCGGCCTCCTCGTGGAGAGTCCACTCCATCCTGCTGGGGAGACGCGTCACCTCCACTCCGCATCACAAGGGAGCCACCAGTGACCCGGCCGGCACCACGGATCGAGCTGCGCCAGGAGGCATACGAGGCCATCGCGTCCGCGACCGCCCGGCAGCTGCCGCGGGAAACGGGTGGCATCCTCCTCGGCTACCGGGAAGACGCCAACCTCGCTGTCACTCATGCCCTCGTGGTCGACGGACAAGGAGCGTCCACCCACAGGTACGTGCGCGATGACGTCAGGGCGAACGCGCTCCTCGCAGAGTTCCTTGCAGAGCGAGTGGATGACGATCCAACCGGCTACGTCGGCGAGTGGCACAGCCATCCGGCACCGTCCGGACCGAGCTCGATAGATGTTGCTGCGATGCGGGCAACAGCCCGGGAGCACGACGGCCCGATCGCACTCCTCGTTTACGCTCCCGGCGGGGCGGATCCCTTCTCCGGACTGATCGCGCGGCGCCAACGATGGGGACGTGTCACCAGCAAGGCAGCAACGGTCCTTCCGCCACCACAGAGATTCGAGGCGCTGGGGCCACTGCCCGAATATGCGGTTCGGCGTGACGGCGCGGTGTTCATCTCCTACCGGCAGTCGGATGGCTCCCCGCAGGCCGATTCGATCGAGAACTTGCTCAGGGCAGCCGGTCTCGTCGTGTGGAGAGACCGTACCGACCTGCGCCCAGGCACGACGACCGATCGCCTCGAACAAGCCCTGACCACAGGGCTTTCGGCAGCCGTGCTCGTCGTGACACCGGAGATCGTCCACAGCGACATCGTCCGAGAACGTGAGCTGCCTCGGCTGCTTCAACTGGACGAGGACCCCGCCTTCAGCCTGTGCATCGCGAATAAGATCGCCAGAGCGGGAAGCAATACACAGTGCGACTACGAGGCACCGGACCGACTCCTGAGACTCGTTCCCTCTCGGACCCTCGCCGACAAGAAGCAAAGCAACATGCTGCAGCCGTCCGGCGAGAGCGAGATCGTGCGGGACCTGCTGATGCACCGAGTCGAACAACGTAAGTCCGCCATCCGCAGCGAGAACCGCGCCTTCACGATCCGAGTACAGACCCGTCCCGCGCCCTTCGCCATGGACGCGGGCGAGGACGACCTGCACATCCGCATCAGATCCGCCGGCGACGGAGGTCTGCCCTCGCGCGAGGGACTCACGCTCCTGCAGACCACGCTGCCTCTGGTCAGCGACGCCGTGTACGCAGCCGATGCGAAAGCGGTACGCGTCTCCGGCGGAGCTCACCTGTCGGTAGCGCTGGCCTTGGGAGCGGCCCTGCCCGAGACCAAGATCGGCAATGTCGAGGTGGTCGATACCCTCGGCGCTCTGTGGACGTCCACAGAAGCTGGTGACGACCCGCTGACCAGCGAACTTCATACGCAACCAGTTGACCTCGAACAAGCGGATACGTGCGACAGCCACGACCGCATCGCGATCTTCGTCAGCCTGACTGCCGCTCCAGATCGGACCGCATTCGAGCAGCTCCTGCACGAGTCCAGCGACGGCTTCGCGGCGGCCGCCGTAGTCTCCGTCGCCGACGAAGACCGACTCGACCCGCGCGAGGCCGCACGCCTCAGCGCGGCTGCCGCGCAACAGATCAAAGCGCTGGCCGCACGCAGCGGCCGTGCGGAGGTGCATCTCGCTTTCCACGGCCCGTACACGATGGCCCTACTCGTAGGGCGATACCTCAACACGCTGCGTACCGTCGTCTACGAGTGGGACGGCGCGACCCCTGGGAGGCCCCGCTACACCCCAGCTCTCGTGCTTGAGCCAGGTGTGGCTGGCGGACCGATCACCCAGGTCCTGCTCGGCCAATAGGCGCGGCGATACACGCGCAGTGTGCTGTCCCGTCTCGCTCTGGCGCGCACAAAAGAGCCAGCGACCGAGCGCGAGAGCCCGCCAACCTCGGAGGGTGGGGCTCCTTTCGAGGGACAGGATGAGCTGGACATTTGCCGGTTCGGTTCGACTGCCGGTCATGGAGATCCTTTCGAAGCCAGCAGGTCACGCCCACCCGCCGGATCAAGGACAACAGCGCGGGGGCGCGGGTTACCGCGCGGGCCCCTGTGGTGGTCGAGTCGATCACTCGGGGACGACGCATCCGAAGCCGAGGATTGTCGCCGGTCCCGGTGCATGGCCTAACCCACCATGAGGCCGGGCCGGGGGTGAACCCCGAAGGGCGCGGTTCCTCTGAAGGGAAAGGTTGAGCTGGAGGAACACCTCGACGCGGCCGGGCGAGAACTGCTTCGCCTGCTGCTGCAGGACCACCTGGACCTGCGGGCCAGGCAGGAAGAGAACCAGGTCCGCGCCGGTGCCGGCCCGGCGGTGACCGGGCCGGAGGGGCGGGTGCGGCCCTGGCGGGAGGCTGGGCACTCGCGGTGGCTGGCCAGCGTGTTCGGGATGGTCCGGGTCACCCGGGTCGCCCACCGTGGGCCGGGCATGGGCAACGTCCACCCCGCTGACCAGGAGCTGTCCCTGTCTGCAGGCCGGCACTCGACGGGACTACGGCGGCTCGCTGTCACCGAGGCCGTCCACGGCTCTTTCGACCAGGCCCACGACGCGGTGACACGCCGCTGCGGGAACGTGCTCGGCAAGTGCAGGCTGGAAGAGCTCGTGGTCGCTGCCGCGGTCGACGTCGACGGCTCCTACCGGACGAGGATCCCCATCCCGTGCCCGTGCAGCCGCGAGATGCCGCTGGTGGTCCAGGTGGACGGCAAGGGCGTGGTCATGCGCCTGGAGGCACTGCGGGAGGCCACCCGCCGGGCCGCCGCCAGGACAGCTGGTGGCCATCGCGGCCGGCTCGCGCCGGGTGAGAAGCCGAACCGCAAGCGGATGGCGACCGTGGCCTGCGTCTCCGACACTCGTCCGGCGCGCAGGCGTCCACACGATGTGATCCACCCGCCTGGCGGCCGAAGCGGCGAACGCCCCGCCCGCCCGGGGCCCAGGGCAGAGAACAAGTGGTGCACCGCCTCGCTGGTCCGCCCGCCCGAGCAGGTCATCGCCGATGCCTTCGACCAGGCCCAGGCACGCGACCCGAAAAATTTAAGGCCGTGGATCGTCCTGGTCGACGGCGCCCGCCACCAGCTCGACGTGATCAGCGCCGAGACCGGCCGACGCGGCGTCACGGTCCACGTGCTGCTGGACTTCGTGCACGTCGCCGAGTACGTCTGGGCCGCCGTCCACGCCTTCCACAAACCGGGCACCGCCGAGGCCGAGGCATGGGCGGCCGACCGTCTGACCGTGATCCTCTCGGGCCACGCCGCTCGCGCTGCCGCCGAGGATGACCGCCCAGGCGAAGCGGGAACAACTGTCAGCCGCCCGGCGCGAGGCCATCGACGCCTGCCACAGCTACCTGACCGGCCACCTCGATGAGCTCCACTGCGACACCGCGCTCGACAACGGGTGGCCGATCGGCACCGGCGCGGTCGAGGGCGCCTGCCGCCACCTGATCGCCGACCGCCTCGATATCACCGGCGCCCGATGGGGCCTGCCCGGAGCCGAAGCCGTCCTGCGACTGCGCGCCATCGTTTCCAACGGCGACCTCGATCCCTACTGGCGCTTCCACGCCGCACGTGAGCACGAACGCCTCTACCCCGCCCCGGACCAGCGGCGGTTGGACCTCGCCGCTTGATCACGGGACTGCTTGCGGACAGACTGCGACCTATGAGGTTCACAGGCGTGCCCACCGACGCGCAGACCACCCGCGTCGACGCGGCTTGCTCCTTGCCCAGGCAGGCTCGCCGGTGAGCGCCAATCTGCCCTCCTTCCGCTACCACCCCGAACCCGTCGCAAGCGGATCCATCCGCGAGAGTGCCGAGACCTGCGCCTGCTGCGCGCGCAGCACCGGGTGGATCTACACCGCGGCCTTCTACACAGCCCAGGACGTCAGCGGGCAGTTCTGCCCCTGGTGCATCGCCGACGGCAGCGCCGCTGAACGATTCGAAGGTGAATTCACCGACTCATACGGGCTCGACGGTGTCAGCGAGGAGACCCTGGAGCACGTCACCCGCCGCACCCCCGGCTTCCACGCCTGGCAAGACCCGCACTGGCTCGTCCACTGCAACGACGCAGCCGCCTTCATCGGCGAGGTCGGATACGCCGAACTCGCCGCCCACCCCGACGCACTCGACCAGCTTCGAACCGAATTGCGGATCGGCGGTTGGCACGACGCATCCCGGCTCGAGAACTTCCTGACCCACCTCGGGCAGGGTGCGAGCGCCATGCTCTTCCGCTGCACCGTCTGCGGCACCTACCTCGCCTACGCCGACGCTTCATAGCCACGCTCAGCCCAGACGCGCCTTTCCCTTCAAAGGAACTGCACCCATCTCAGAAGCCGGTGGCGAGCCGGCCGGCCGTCTGGACCTGCTGTGTCTGCGGAGTTCTGGAACGAGCTGCCTCGGCGCAGGCGCCAGCGCGGTCACAGCAGACGGTCGCCACCCCAGGGCCGGAGGCCGTGCAGCCAGGTGAGTGACTCGGCCGGGCCGGAGACGGGCCTGGATCGAAAGGGGATGCGCCGGTATCGCGGCCGGGGAGGCCAGCACTGCAGGGGTTGCGATGCTTACTCATCCCCGGTGACGCTGTCGCGCGCCTGGTTGAACATCGGGCGGACGGTACGCACCTGGCTGGACAGCTCGTTCAGTATGGCCGACACGGTCTGCGGAGCCTGGGTCTGGGGGCACTCCTGTCGGCCGCGCCAGTGCTCGGTGATCTGGTTGCCGTCGGGCAGCCAACGCTCTGTCGTGACGACGGCATGCAGACGCAGACGCCGGCCGTCGAGTACCTGGACTGCTGCGGACGCCACCAGAGTGTGGGAGTACTTGGGGAGGTTCTCCACCACGCACATGAAGCCGCGCTGGTAGTGGACCACCTCGCCCGGGACACCCGGACTGGCTTTGTGCTCTTGCGGAGGGACGGCCCTGGACTGGGGGTAGGTTTCCACCTCGGTGCCAGGCCAGCTGCTCAGCTCACGAGCCAGTTCCCCGATGCCTTCTTCCAGTGCCTCGGCATGTTCTTCTGCCACGAGAGCTCCAGCCGCGGCGCGTGCTTCGGCCTCGGTTTGTGCCGAACGCAGAGCCTGAAGACGCTCTGCCAGGGATCCACTTCTGCGCGCGGCGGGCCACACCACCTCTGACACCGGCCGAACGCAGTGCTCAACACCTCCTTCGAAGGGAAGGAGGTGCAGGCTGCGGTTGAAGAACCGGATCTGCTGTATCTCGATGCCCGGGTAGGCGTCCAGTGCGGCGAGCAGGTCCGGCAGGCGCTCCGGCGGGAAGGCCTGGCCCAGGACGACGCCGGTGAGGGCGCTGCGGATGTCGACGTAGTCGTAGTCCACGGATTGGTTCAGCACCACCAGCCGGTACTCGCTCTCGCTGTTCCAGTCGATGTGCTTGCGGAGGAACAGATGGTCCTTGTTGGCCTCAGCGTAGGCCAGTGACATCGCGTCGATCCCGAACTCTGCGACCTGCTCCATGTCGATGCCGACAATGGCGGGGCCGTGCTGGCTGCTGACGTAGCGGACGGGTCCGTGGAAGGCCAATGACTCAGGGCCGGAGTGGTGGAGGAACGACTCGACGAGCCGGTCACGGTCGAACCGCAGGCACACCCCCTCATGCCCCGCGCCATAGTGGGCCCACAGTGCCAGGTGGGCCCAGCCGCGCAGTGCGTCGGGGCTGGTCACGGTGTCCGGCAAGATCACGTCCTGGGTCAGGCATCCGACCTTGGTGTGCAGACGCAGTTGCCGGTCGACTTCGTCCCACAGGGCCAAGTCCGGGCCGGGGCCCGTACCTGAGCGCTGGCTGAAGCTTGGGTAGTGGGGCTGTGATTCCCACAGGTCATTGGTGAACTGATAAGGCGACAGGCGGAGTTTGCCCGAGGCCAGGATGCCGGAGAGTCCCTTGCCGTTCGTGTAGTGGAACAGGCTGCCCGTCAGGGTGCGCGGGGCGCTCCAGATCTCGTACTCCTGGTGGCTTTCGAAGGCAAGAGCAGCCTCCGAGAGGGCCGCGGAGCTGTGGGGCTGGGCATCTGTGGTCATCGCGCACCGTCCGTCCGGGGCCTGAACTGGTGTATGCACCCTACCCTTTAATCGTCATCATGACGATAACCGGGGGGTGTATGCACCTACCCAAAGGAGGTGGCCGCCGTTCTGCCGATGCCACTCCTTGCCTCCGATCGGGCGTGGGTATCGACCGCTACAACCGCCAGCCGTCGCACCTGCCTTGACGGCTCTCGCCGCTCCAGAGTCGGCACTGGCCGATGGCCTCACCGGCGTGGCGCGGCCGTACTGGCCGCTGCGGGGTCGCCTGATCTTCCGCGGCGGGGGACTCGTCTGCTCGCTCGGGCCGGGGGAGTGCAGGATGCCGACGTCAGCTTTGTCGCCCAGGTCGAGATCGACGAACTCGGCGTGCCCGTCGCGGGGGTGATGCGGCGAGTGCCAGCGAAAGCCAAGGCGTTCCTCCCGGCCGCCAACGGTCCTACCGCAGCGGCTGCGAGGGACCATCTGGAGCCGCCGGACCAAGGATGCGCCGCAGCCTGGCGGTACGGAGAAGAGGGCATCGTGGCGTCCTTCTGTGCGCAGCTCCGGAGAATGGCGCAATCCGCCGCGGCCAGGCTGCACGATCACGCATGGGGCAAGTGCGGGCCCGTGCGCGCCGTGGACTGGTCTCGGCCGCAGTCCGCTCTGGTGAACCCGCCGCCCGGCCAGGTTCCGGAGATCGCGAGCGGCCATGCGCGCGTACACAGCCGAGTGCCGACCGATAGTCAAGGGCGTGCATGTGATGGCGTGAACTAGCCCCGAAGAATGGGTAGTTGGGGACATCCCGGCGCCTCGTTGTCCGTGGTGGCCGTCAGCATGGAGCGCGTTGTGGGACGTGACGACCATCTGGGGGAAACTGCATGCCATTCGTGCGGCCGTACGTGCGTTCTGACGGAACACCGGTCCGGGGACATACCCGATGGGCGCCGGGTGCGCGCCGGGAGCTGACCATCTTCGCCTTCGCTGCGCTGGTGGTGCTCGGGTATGGCAACAGCGCGGATGCCGGTGATGCATCCGGCACCCGCCCCCAGCCCCAGGCCTCCTACCCGGTCCGCTACGACCGTGTTGGTACCGGCGGGGAGGGGCGTGCCGTGCCGAGCCCGACGGTGTCGTACCCGGTCAGATTCGATACCCCCACGATCCACAGGGTGGTGCCCACGCCGACCGTGTCGTACCCGATCGACTTCTCACGTCTGAGAGGCGGACGATGACCCGGCGCCGCCCCGCCCGCCAGTCGCGCCGCAAGCAGCAGGACGATGCCCAGTTCGTCCTTGTGGCTGTGATCGCGGCAGGGGCGATCGCTCTCGTGGTGGCGGTGGTCCACTGGCTGCTCGCGCACTGGTGGCTGCTGCTCGTGGCGGCTGTCGTCGCCGTCCCGGCCTTCGTCGTCTGGTGGCGCCAGCGGGCGGAGCGCATGCGCTGGGAACAGGTCCAGGCGCGCGCTCTGCGCTACGGCCTGGCCCAACTGGACGCTCTCTCCGACCGGCAGTTCGAGTTCGCCGTACGTGACCTCATGCGCCGGGACGGCTGCACCGATGCCGTCCAGGTCGGCGGGCAGGGAGACCTGGGCGCGGACGTGAAAGCGACTGACCCGTTGGGACGCCGGTGGGTGATCCAGTGCAAGCATCGCCGCGGCGGTGAACGCGGTGCCGCCGTGGGAACGCCGGAGCTGCAGGTCCTCAACGGCACGGGCCGCCCGGTCCACAAGGCCGACGTGGTGGTGATGCTGACCAACGGCAGGATCACCCAGCCCGGCCGTACCTTCGCCCGCCAGCAGCGCCTCCACCTCGTCGACCGCAACCTGCTGGGGGCCTGGGCGTCGCAGGGTCGGCCCCTGTGGGAACTGCTGCCCGCACTTCCCGCTCCCCGCAGACCGTCCTCCCTTTCCTGAGCGGATCCACCGAAGTCGCCGCATCGAATGCCGCAGGTCCTGAAGCGTGTCGCCAACAGAGGGCCGCTGATGCTCGGCGTGCTGACGCACACCGCGTGGCAGGCCAGAGGGCAGCCGTGAATGGCCGCATATCTGTGGCTCATCCAGCGGATTCGTGCTGGGCCTCGTCCGTAGCTGCTGCCTCTTGTTCCGGTGTACCAGCGGCGGTGTAGAAGACCGAGGAGCCTTGCTTGGTTCGGTGGATGCGGCTCTTGGCCACCAGGTTTTCGAGAGTGGTGCGCACGACCTTGGTGTCGATGGTGCGCTCGGTGTGGGCCTGCCTGAGTACTTCGGCGATTTCCGCCGCGGAACGGGGCTCGCTCTGCTCGGCGACATGCTGGTGGATGAGGTCGACCAGAGTGGGCTGCGCCGTCTTCGCGGCCTCCGTCTTGCCCTGGGAGCGTTGCGACGGTGCCTTCTTCGCCGACGGGCGTGTGCCGGATGCCGACGCCGACTTCTTCCTGGGGGAGGGAACTGTGGCGCTGCCGGTGCTGGCCGGCTCGGGTGGGGAGGCCGGGACACCAAGTGCCTGTTGCATGTTGAGCAGGACGGTGTGGTCTCGCTGCAGCGTTGCCAACTGCTCGTGCAGTGCTGCGAGTTCCGTTGTGACGCGTTCCTGCTCCTTGACGTTGTGTTCGAGGTCGCTGGTCACCTGGCTGACGTAGTGCGAAGTCAACTCGGTGCTGTGGGTTGTGCTTTCGGACATCGCTCGCTCCTCGGGTTCCTGACCTTGGCGAAGCCTCGCTGGGTCAGATGCGGCGCGTCAGGAAGGACGCTCTGGCCGCAGTATGCTCCGGCCCAGCGATATTACGGGTGGGAAGCCCTGTTTCCGCTGTGCGGTGCGCAGAGCCATGTGCCCTCGGATGGACATCGTCTCGGCGCGAGAGCTTCTTATCGATGGGGCAGCCGCGGATGCCACGTGAGGGGTCCCGGCTCCGTGTGAGGCGAGCGCGATTGCCACAACACCTCGTCTGTCTCCCGGTTGGGACACCATGCTGTCAGCGCCCGCAGGGCGACCAGCCGGTCGAGCAACTCGGCTGTCTGTTCCCAGGAATACCCGCCCAGGCGGGTGAGCACATCCATGCCGATGCTGCACACCGTGCGGTCGGCGCTGTGCGCGGACAGGATCAAGGCGATCAGACGCAGCGCAGGCGGCGAGGCCATGGGCAGGCGCAACGGTGTGGGGAGCAGTGCCCAGTGGGCGGCGCGGCCGCGTGATCTGCGGCCGGGAACTTGGTCCAGGACGGTGGCGTCGAGCAGCTGTACCTCCACCTGCGTGGGCCTGAGGTCGGGGCATCGCAGCCAGGCCGCGTGGGCGAGTTCCTCCCAGACTTCCCTGCGTCCGCGCAGGCGCATGCCGCGCAGCAGGCCCGCAGGCAGGCGGGTGTGACCGCGGGCGTCGGCGCGCAGCGTGCACTGGACGGCGAGCAAGCGGGCGGCGGGGGAGGTGAACTGAGGCAGCGCGGCGGCGAGGTAGGTAAGTGTCTCCCGCGCTCGCAGGTGTTCCTCGGCTCCGAGCCGGTGTGGGCCACGTGCGGGTACCGACGGGGCGGGGGAGTGGGGGCTGCCGAGTTGGGTGTCGGGGACGACGGCGGTGTGGCTGGTCGCGGCCGCGCAGGCCGCGCAGGCGTCGGCCAGCCGCCAGGCGCGGCCGCCGCGGCCCTGGGTGAGGGCGAGCAGGACCGGGCCGGCGCAGCCGCGGTGGCGCGGATGCCAGCGGCAGCCCTGGGCCCGGCACTGGCAGGTGCGCAGGTGCCCGGGCAGCGCGTCGGCGCGTGCGTGGCAGGCCAGATGGGCCAGGGCGGCGGACCGCGCGGTAGTCGCCTCGCATGCGGGCGTGCGGGCGGTGCACTGGGCGCAGACCAGGTTGGGGCCGCCTGCCCGCGGATGCAGTTCCACCGTCCAGATGCGCCGCACCGCGGCACCGCCGAGCCTCATCGGCCGACCGTCCTCCTGTCTGTTCGTGTCGTAGGGCTGGATCGCCTGCGGTCAGGCGTTCCGGACGGACGCACGGTAGTGCAGATCCCTGCACCAGGGGCGCGCGATCCTCTCCAGGGAAGAAAGTGCAGAGGTCTGCACTGACGGGGCAGAGGTCTGCACCGTCGGATGGTGGGGTGACGATCATCCCGCCCGATCCCGACCTCAACGCGCTGCGCGTCGAACTCGTGCGGCTGCGGGGCGAGCGCGGATGGACCTACGACGAACTCGCCGAACGCAGCAACCTGGCCCGGCGCACCCTCATCGACCTCGAGCACGGCCGCAGCACCGGGACCGTCACCACCTGGCACGCGCTGGCCCACGCCTTCGACGTCCCCATCGAACGCTTCCTCACCGCGCTGTGTGAAGGTCACCCCGTCCCGGGCACTCCTCAGCCCTGATCCGGCCGCTCATCGGACACGGACAGGAATCACCCGGCCGGGCGAGACGGCATCGAACGAAAGATCCACCTCTCGGGCAGCTGTTCCCATGTATGGGGCCGATCGTGTGACATCCCCGGAAGCCGCCCCCGGCCATCGGCGCGCCACCTGGCACGGTCACCGCCATGCACTCCCACCCCCTGCCCGCGGACCGTCACTGGGACGGCAGCCCCCGCCGCGTCTCCCGCCGTCGCGGTCTGCAGATCGCCCCGGCCAGCCGCAGCCGTCTGCTGCGCGCCGGGCAGAGCGGCCGCTGCCGTCACTGCGGCAACCGCGTCGACTGGTACCCGCGCCACGATGACCGCCCCATCGCTCTGCACCCTGCGGACGTCGCGGTCGTCGGAACCCCGGCGTCCTGCCGCTGGCACATTGGCGGCGGCATCGCCCACCCCCACGACGACGGCAGTGCCTGGTGCCGCATCCCTCACGCCGTCCTCTGTCCCCAGCAGCCTTTGCGTTCCCACATCGGCCATACCCGGCTCACCTCGTTGCGCCGTGACCTCGCCGTGCACTCCCGCCGCCTCATCGACACCGGCGCCTTCACCCCTCAGCCCTGCCCCCAGGCCCCTGCAGCTGCGCCAGCTGGCGAGGCCGGACAGCCCATCCGTCCCGTCGTCCGGATCCTCCTCGTTCCCTACCTCGGCCGCAGCCCCCTGGAAGACATCCGCTGCGTCGCCCAGACCCGCCAACGCCGCCGCTGCACCCTCACCGTCCTCGCCCCCGGCCACCTGGCGGGCCGCTGGAGACTCCTGCCCACCGGCCCCCACCACGGCCAACTCGCCCTTCCCGGCACCACGATGGCTGTTTACGACCTCAGCCACCTGCCCTACACCCACCAACTACGCTGGCGCGCCCAGCACTGCCCCGCCCACGCCACCGGAACCGCCCCCGATCTCACCCTCGCCGACTGGCAGGTCTTCGACCCCCTCCTGCACGCGGCGCACATCCGCACCCGCCTGCCGCACATTCCGGCACGCGGGCTGGGGGGCCGGTGACAGTGCAGCACGCCCTGGAAATCGTGCTGACACGGCCTGCGACGGCGGCCGAGCTTCGCTGCGCTGGCCAAGACTGGCCGCTCGCAGCCAACCACGACACCAGCCGCCTCATGGCCGTGGCAGGCGGTAAAACCCCGGAACGGGCCGCACACCGCCTGCGCCAGCAGCTCACCGGCCGACTGCCCATCGACGTGATCACGACCCACTACCCAGACGCGTACGGACACGTCCTGCTCAACATCGCCTTCCCTCCGGCCGCCTACACCGCCCTGGAACGAGACGCCCGCCACGCGGGCCAGAGCCCCGAACGCTACGTACACGCAGCCATCCACCGCGCCCTCGACGAGCACACCGCCCAGGAAGCCGACCGCCTCAACCACGCCGTCCGCCAACTCCTCGCCCACACCAGCCCCGCACACCTGATCGCCGCCGTCGGCCACGCACTCACCCAACTCCCCGAAAGCCCCAGGCCATGAACCCCACAGACGAACAAGCCGCGGCCGCCGACGCCTTCCACAGCGGCGACCACCTCGCCCTCCAGGCCGGCGCCGGAACCGGCAAGACCACCACCCTCGCCCTCCTCGCCCACGCCACCACACGCCGCGGCCGCTACCTCGCCTACAACCGGGCCATCGCCCAGGACGCCCGCACCCGCTTCCCGGACACTGTCCAGTGCAAGACCGCACACGCACTCGCTTACGCGGCCGTCGGCCGCCGCTACACCCGCCGCCTGAACGCACCCCGCCGCCCCGCCTGGCAGACCGGCCAGGCCCTCGGCATCACCAAGCACCTGCACCTCGGCGAGCGCCAGGTGACACAGAAGGCCCTCTCCAACGCCACCCTTCGCACCGTCGCCCGTTTCTGCCACACCGGCGACGAGACCATCACCCCCCACCACGTGCCCCCACTGCGCGGCCTGGAAGACCCCGACCTCCACGCCCAACTCGCCGCACACATCGTGCCCTTCGCCCGCAAAGCCTGGACCGACCTGCAACACCCGGACGACGGGGCCGTCCGCTTCGACCACGACCACTACCTGAAAATCTGGGCTCTCACCCGCCCCCGCATCGACGCCGACTTCCTGCTCCTGGACGAAGCCCAGGACACCAACCCCGTCGTCGAACAGATCTTCCTCAACCAGCGCGACCACACCCAACTGGTCATGGTCGGCGACTCCGCCCAGGCCATCTACCACTGGCGCGGCGCCAAAGACATCATGACCGGCTTCGACGGCACCCACCTGACCCTGTCCCAGTCCTTCCGCTTCGGCCCCGACCTCGCCGCGGAAGCCAACCGCTGGCTACGCCTGGCCGACGCCCCCATCCGCCTGACCGGCACCCCGGCGGTGCCCACCGAACTCGGCCCCGTCACCCGGCCGGACGCCGTACTGTGCCGCACCAACATGGGCGCCATGGCCCACGTCATGACCCTCATGGCCACCGGACACCAGGTCGCCCTCGCCGGCGGAGGCGACAGCCTGCAGGCCCTGGCCCTCGCCGCCCGAGACCTGAAAGACGGCCACCGCACCCACCACCCCGAACTGCTCCTCTTCCCCAGCTGGGGCGACCTGCAGGACTACGCCGCCCACGACCCCGCCGGCCGCGACCTGCAACCCCTAGTCAACCTCGTCGACACCCACGGCCCCGACGCCATCCTCACCGCCCTCGCCCACCTCACACCCGAACAGCACGCCCAGGTCACCGTCTCCACCGCCCACAAGGCCAAAGGACGCGAATGGCCCCGCGTGCTCATCGCAGACGACTTCGCCCGACCCAACGACAGCACGACCGACGAACAGACAAGCACCACGAGACCCCCCGACCCCATCGACGACGCCGAAGCCCGCCTGGCCTACGTAGCGGTCACCCGCACCCGCCAGCGCCTCGACCTGGGCGGCCTCTCCTGGATCCACCACCACCCCGACGGCAGCCCACCCGTCTGAGTAATCCGGCAATGTACGGACGTGGCCACGCGAGGTCGTACTGGAAGACCTCTGGTCCGTCTGTGCCTGCGAGGTTCCACTTGGCCCGTCGGTAATCCTTGTCGGCCGAACGCGGCCGTCACGGCAACGCACTGTTGCAGTGTTAGGCCGCGTTGGCGGGCGTCGGCATCAGTGTGTGTGCGGTGCGGGTGATGAGGTGGGCGGCTTGGTCGATGTCGGTGTCGGTGGTGGTGCGGCCGATGCTGAGCCGGAGGGTGGCTCGGGCCTGGTTGCGGGTGAGTCCGATCGCGGTGAGAACGTGGGAGGGTTCGCCGCTTCCGGTGTTGCAGGCCGAGCCGGTGGATGCGGCGATGCCGGGGAGGCGGTCGAGGAGGTCGGTGGCTTCGATGCCGGGGAGAGTGAGGCTGAGGTTTCCTGGCAGTCGCCGGTGCGGATGGCCGTTGACGGTGGCGCCGGGGAGCGTGGCCAGGAGGCGGTCCTGGAGCCGGTCACGCAGGGCCCGGATGCGGGTCGGGGGCGGGACCGCGTCCGTGGTGATGAGGTGGGCGGCGGCGCCGAAGCCGACGATCGCGGGGACGTTGGGGGTGCCGGCCCGCAGGCCGCGTTCTTGTCCGCCGCCAGTCTGCTGTGCGGTGATGCGGAGGCCGCCGCGGATGTAAAGGGCGCCGATGCCTTTGGGGCCGTGGAGTTTGTGGGCGGACAGGGAAGCGAGGTCGACGCCGAGTTCGGCGACGTCGAGGAGTCCGTAGCCGGTGCTCTGGGCGGCGTCGGTGTGCAGGACAATGCCGCGCGGGGCGGTGATCTCGGCGATGGCTGCGAGCCGTTGCAGGGTGCCGATCTCGTTGTTGGCGTGCATCACGGAGACCAGCACAGTGTTCGGGGTGAGGGCGGCGGCGATGTCGGCGGGGTGGGCTCGGCCGTGCCGGTCGACGCTGACGCGGGTGAGGGTGTAGCCGTGGTGATCGACGAGCTGCTGGCAGGCGGCGAGGACGGCCTTGTGCTCGATCGCAGTGGTGACGATGTGGCCGCCGTGCGGGCGGGCGGCCAGGGCGGCGCCGAGGATCGCGAGGTGATTGGCCTCGGTGGCGCCGGAGGTGAAGACGAGCTCCAGTGGGTTCTTGGCGCCGACCAGGTCGGCGACCTGCTGGCGGGCGGTGCGGATCGCCCTCGCGGCGGTGCGTCCGCAGGCGTGCGGGCTGGAGGGGTTGCCGTACTCATGGGTGAAGAACGGCAGCATTGCCTCGAGAACGCGCTCGTCGAGTGGAGTGGTGGCCTGGTGGTCGAGGTAGATCGGTGGGGTGTTCATACAGCCCGCTCCTTGTGTCGGGCGGCGGCCGGTGCCGTCGCGGCGTACTTGCGTTCGCCGTCGACCAGGTCCCAGTAGACGGTGCGGGGTTCCTCGAAGACGGAGAGCGCGGTGGCCAGGCAGTGCCAGTTCCGGTTCGGCTGGGACCGGGCGAGGAAGAAGGCGTCCTCGAACAGCTGGCGGGCACGTCTGGCAAGGGCCTCGCGGGTCGGTTGTGGTCCGAACAGGTGCAGGTAGCCGCGTTGCCGCAGCCAGTGTTCGGCGTGCTCGGCGCCGGTCTCGCCGTTGAGGTGGCCGCCGTCCGTGAGGGTCTGGGAGGCGAGCCGTTCAAGGCGACGGATGCGGCGGACGTCCTCGCCGCCGGGGCACTGGTCCCCGGTGATCTTCCACTCGTGCCAGCGTGGCGGCTGGTAGCAGGCGAAGTCGACGTCGTGGAGGTGGGCGGTGACCTGCGGCGGGATGTGCCCGCGGGTCAGGTCCGCGACGTCGTAGCCGGGCCCGAGGGCTTCCAGGGTCAGCGCACCGGGGCGGCCGGGGCCGGGCCTGTCCATGCGGACCAGGACGGTGAGCCGGTTGGTGAAGCGGTTGGTGGGCTCCGCGAGGATCACCGCCCGCCCGTCGTCCAGCAGCTCGGCGGCCCGAGGCCCGATCTCCTTGATGGGGAAGGTGTTGCCGCCGCGGTAGTACTGCTTCTTCTCCACCCCGCCGTCCGAGCGGATCATCAGCGTCTCGGCACCGGTGGCGGCGGCCAGAATCTGGGCGGCGGTGCGAACGGTGCCTGCGCTGTCGCCAGGCTGGACGAGGCAGGCGTTGAGCACAGGCAGTTTCAGCGAGTGCAGCAGGGCCATGGTCTGCCACTTCGGCCAGCGTCGGTCCCTGGCTGCCGCTTCCAGCTCGGCAGCGGTGAGCGCATGTAACGGGCGGGGCAGGGGTATCGCCATCGCGCCGTTCCCCTCTCTCTTGGCTCAGACGGCGTCCGCAGGGCGCAGGTCGGCGGACAGCTCGGCGAACGTGCGCTCGCGGTGGGCGGTGAAGGGGTGATCCCGCCAGTCGTAGAAGTCGCCGATGCCGAGCTGGACCGCGCAGACCCGGCGTACGAACTGCCGTGCGAAGCCGGCCGAAGGCCAGTAGTAGTGCTCGCCGGGCCGCGGGGAGAGGTAGAGGTAGGAGCCGTCCGCGGCCTCCGGGAGGGCCACCATGGAGGTGAGCCGTCGGCCGGGGCCGCCGGTCTTCTCGTAGGCGGCGGTGATCGCGTCCGGGTCGGGGACGGGGATCAGATGCAGGTGGCAGTGGCTGCAGCACGATGCCCCCAACTCGCAGTCGCGCGGGCCGTGTTCGGCCAGGATCACCGGCCCGTAGCGGGCCTGGATCAGTGTGCGCATCTGTTCGGTCTCCTCGGCGACCCGGGCGAGTGCAGCAGGGGTGACGTCGGCGGCGGCGTCCAGGTGCTCAAGCGGCATGAACAGGCAGTAGCCCGGGGTGAGGGAGCCGATGGTCGGCAGCAGCACCCAGCCGCCGGTGGTCTCGGTGATGATCCGGGGCGTGTTCTCGCGTGCCGTGAACTCGGTGCAGAACTGGCAGTCCATCACGATCACCTCTGACTCGGATTGGCGGGAAACTCGTCGGCGTATCGGCTCTTCAGGTCGGACTCGTGGCCGTAGAAGGGGTGGGGTGCGACGTCGTCGGAGCGGGGGCCGTACAGGGCGAAGACGAGCAGGCGCCCCAGCGGCATGCCGTGGTGCAGACGCAGGACGGCGGGGCCGGTGTTGACCAGCTCCAGCGTCAGATGCCCGTTCCAGCCGGGCAGAACGAACGGGCTGGTGACGTGGACGGCCAGGCCGACACGGGCCAGGTGGCTCAGTCCGCCGATCATGCCCATCACTCCGGGGCCGAGCCGCAGCGGCTGTTCGACCGCGCCTAGCAGCATCTCGCCCGGCCTCATCTCGTAGCTCGTCCAGTGGGTGACCGGCTCGCTGTAGAGGCCGTCGATGCTTGACTGGTCAGCCAGGTCGATGACCCGCGCGCTGGGCGCGGTGAGCGGTTGCAGTGGTGAGCCGAGCGTCAACAGCAGTCCGTCGCCGCGGAGTTGCCCAGGCCATTCCATAGCGTTCTGTGTGATCAGGCAGGTGATCGACTCGGCTGAGAGCATGGCTCATCCCCCGGGGCCAGACAGTGCTGTGGTCATCGCCTTTCGAATCGAAGGCGGTTGCTGAAATGTTCCCCGGGATAGTCCGCGATATCCATATGTCCGATCGGACATTTAAAGGTTTTCTCGGGGTGAAATGCGGAGAAGTTCAGTTCCGCTGGCCGTGCGGACAGTGCAAGCTGGGCGAGTCCGCGTCAGGAGGGGGCGTCATGGTGCCGTCGTTGCCGTCCGGGCCGTTGAGGCTGCCGGGTCCGGAGGGGTTCCGCGCCGACCTCATCTCGTGTTCCCCGGACCTTCTGGATCTGACCTGGGACCAATTGCGGACGCTGATCATCGTGAGGGAGACGGGGACTGCGCTGGCCGCGGCGAAGATGCTGGGACGCGAGCAGTCCAGCGTGCAGAAGCAGCTCGACATCCTCAACCGCAACTTCCAGTCCCTGACCGGCGAGTTACTGGTGGTCAAGCAAGGCCGGGGCCGGGACTTCCTGTTCACCCCAACCGGACTGGAGGTCGTCGAGCGGGCGCGGGCGACCTTCGCCGACTGGCTGCAGGGCATAGCTGATTCCCGGCGCCGGCTTGGCTCGATGCTGACGGTGGGGACGACCGAGTTCACCCTCGGCTTCCTGGGGCGGGTATGGGAGCGAGTCGCCCCGACGCTGCTGGAGCGGGAGGTCGAGCTGAAAGTCGTACATGTGCGGACCCGCGATTTTTGGGCACGCCTGGACTCCAACCAGGTCGACCTGCTGTGCGGCGGCCTCGCGGCCGACGCCGCCGTCGAGCAAGTCGCCCCTGAATACGACTTCCTGGAGTGGCATCGTGAGGGCCTGGCCCTCCTGACAAACCTGCCGGTCCGCGAGCTCGCGGCCAAGACCGTCGGTGTCGACCGGCTGCGGAGTCTACCGCTGGTGATCCCCTCACGCGGCGTGATCACCGACTTTGTCGAGCGCTGGTACGGGCCCGACTTCCGCTCACAGCTGCAGATCGCCGCCGAGATCGATGACATCTATTACGGACTCGCCCTGCTGCGCTCCCGCATGACCTATGGGTGCATGCTGTGTGCCCGCTCGATTGGGCAGGCCGCCATCGACGGGCGACTGCCCACCAGCGAGAGCTTCCGGCTCATCGACTTCGCCGACGACTTCACCCCCATGCTCCAGCTGGTCTCCGGCGTCTTCGCCCGGAAAGGGGAACGCGAGACGTACGACGCCTCTCACCCCCTGAACATCCTGTGGGACGCCTTCCGTGACGAGGCTGCCTCCGGCAGGCCCCTGCCCCTGTAATCCCCGCTCTGGAGGACCTTCGTGCTGCTGGCCTCGGTCAACCTCAACAAGCGTCTCGGCGCCACCGGCGCCCGCTCCAACCTTGCCACCTGGCTGCGCGAGCACGGCGTGAAGATCGTGCTCGCGCAGGAACCGTACAAGCCTGCCGACCGGACGCCGCCAGCCCTGGCGGGCTTCGCGTTCGCCGGCGGGGACGGGCACCTGGCCGCCTGGGTCCACGAGAACCTTGCCCCGCCAGCCGTGTCCTCGCCTGCTCCGTGGGTGCAGCGGGTCGAGCTGGAGTGGCTCGTCGTCCTTCAGGTGCACCTCGACTCCTACGGCAGTGCCTCCCGGGCCGCCCAACTGACCCAACTCACCATGATGGCGACTGCCGAGAGGGGACGCCCACTGCTCGTCTGCGGGGACTTCAACCTTGCGCCCCGTCCCGCGGACGGCCTGTTCGGCGAGGAGACTAGTGACTTCACCACCCAGGCCGAACGCACGGCTCTACGGCAGCTGATGCGGGTCGCGGGCCTGGTCGACACCACCGCCGAGGAGGTGCCAGCCTTCACCTTTGAACGGGTCTTCAACGGCAGGCCCAGCCGCTTCCGCTGCGATCTCGCCCTGCTCAGCGACCATCTGACGGCGACGACCACCATCACCGTGGACGACTCGGTGCGAAGTGGTCCAGCGTCCTTCACCGACCACTCCGCGCTGTTGATCGACCTGCCTCTGACCCTGCAGGCAGCCGAGCCGGACGACGTGCTCTTCGCGCTGAGCGAGCTGACCGGCGACCACCCGGCTGACACCTCAACAAGGCGGGAGTACCAGCCCCATAAGACCGCTATGAGCCGCCAGGCGCCCTCACCGGCCTCCCGGGCGGTGACCAAGCACCTGACCGGCCCGCTCGGCATCCGGAGCATCCTGGACCACGGATGCGGCCGCGGCGCCGACGTCGCCCACTACCGCTCGACGGGCCTGGACGCGGAAGGCTTCGACCCCCACGACGACTTCGGCTGGCCCCGGCCCCAGCGGAGTGAGTTCGACCTGGTCACTTCGATGTTCGTCCTCAACGTGCTGCCCGACCCCTGGCAGCGGATCCAGGCTCTCAAGGACGCGGCGTCCTTCGCCCGCCCCGGCGGGTATGTCGTGGCAGTCACCCGCTCGCCCGAGGAAATCACCAAGGCCGCTGCGGACGGCGGCTGGAGCATCCACCACGACGGATTCTGGTCCAGCCAGTCCAAGGGGACCTTCCAGCGCGGCATCGCCGGCGGCGAGATCACCGCCCTCGCCCGCCAGGCCGGCCTCCAGCCAGCTGAGGGCGCCCCGGTGCTGCCGTTGCCCGGGGTCTGCTACGCCGTCCTGACCAAGCCGACGACGTAAGGCGTACCAGCGAACATCCTCGGCTGCCTGCAACCTGGTGCACGAAGTCGCGTACCAACGAACGCATGCAGTCGCATACGACATTGCGTACCAAACGACGGCCGAATGAGCCGCGCGGTTAGCGGTTGCCGGTCCAGACGATCCGATCCGCGAAGCCTCCGCGCTCACTCGCCTTGATCTCGCGGATCTTCTCCAGCTGCCCCGCGTCGACCCCCAGGACCGCGGCGAGCGCGTGCAGGACCTCCAGTACGTCCGCAAGCTCCTCCGGCGCCTCGGTGTCGTCAGCCGCCAGGAACTCGGCGACCTCCTCGCCGAGCTTGTCCCGTAGACGGTTGCGGTACTCCTCTGGACCCGCGACGTAGGTGACCGGCTCGGCTCCCTTCTCGCGGATGATCTGCGGAATCCGGTCCCGCACCAACTTGCCGTACCCGCCTTTGCGGTTCACCGGTTGTTCTCCCGCAGCCATCACCGTGAGGCGGGCCCCGATGGCCGCCCCTTCATGCCGAGGCAGCCTAGGCAAATCGCCTCACTACTCGCCATGTAAACCGCCATTCCCACCCGTTCGGCTCCAGGATGGCTCAGAACCAGCGCCAGCCGCGCGGAAGTGGGCGCCGAGCCGTCTGAAGGGTCCGTAGACGGCGCAGATCATGCAGAGGCAGCTGGTGGTTGCTGTGTGCTGTTGGTTTCTTGGCCGTTCGTGTTGCTCTCGGGCGAGTCTGCGGAATGGTGCTTTTGGAGGGCACCGTGGACGTCACCGATGAGGTTGATGGTGGTGACGCGGGGGCGTGAGCCGAGGCCGTTGAGCGCGATGACGGAGGCGGTTCCCCAGACGAGGGCGGTCAGGCCGGCTGCTGTGGGGCGTGTGGTGGCGGGTGTGCCGGTCCAGGTCATCCAGATGGTTGCTGCTCCCCACAGCGCCCAGGTCAAGCGGGCTGCGAAAGCACGGGTAGCGGCGGAGAGCAGGCCGATAGCGATTCCGCCTGTCAGCCACAACGTGTGGACTTCTGACGCGGTGAGCGGCAGTCCGCCGGTGTGGGTGGCGAAGAAGCGGGTGACGGGCTGGTTGATGGTGGCCCACACCGCGCCCGCATGCTTGGCCAGGGGGCTGAAGAACCGTTCGAGAACCACACTGAGGGGAGCGAGTGCGAGGAACACCAACGGCGTCAGGCAGATCAGCAGCCACCAGGGCGTGTGGGGACTCCAGGGTCGGCGCAGGAAAGCCTTGATTTCATCGGCGCGGGTGTCGATCCACCGGCCGTCCAGGATCTGCAGCCACCGCTGCCGCACTGGGAGCCGCCGCTGGCCGGGGGGCGGCTGCGTGGCGGGGATGGCCGGGGCTTTGAGGTCGGCGAGTACGTCGGCGAGTGCCGCGCGCAGCGTCTGGGCAAGACTGCGGTCGTAGCCGCACACCGTGACCAGCGCCATGACCGCGGCACCGGGAAGGGTGAGGCAGAGCCACCACAGGTGATCGTTGCGGGCGAGGGACGTGGTGTAGCCGGCCCCGGCGGCCGCGAGTATCGCTGTCAGACCGCGCATCAGCCGGGGAGCGAGATCACCGAGCAGGACCGGGAGCTGTCGCGGGAGCGGCTCCCGGCGGAAGGCGGAGCGTATCCAGGGCCAGGCCACGGCGATCCAGTGCCATGGGTCGATGGCCAGAACAACGCCGAGCATCAGCACCGGAGCGGTCAGAAGGTGCCAGGCGGCAGGGGTGGCGACCTGGACGGCTGCGCTGCTCATGGCCAGCACGCAGCCCAGGGCCCGCCCCAGCACGAGCGTGGAGGCCTGCCAGCGCTCGCTGCGCCGTACCACCTGGCTGGTGGCGGCAGTTGAAGCGGCCACTCCCAGGAAGTCGGCTGCTTCTGCACGCAGGACGCGTCCCTCGTCCAGCAGGCGCCGGGCGGTGCGTAGTGCTTCTGCCGGGTCGGCGAGCAGTGCCTGAGTATCCAGGTCCGGCCTCGCCTCCGGGTCCGAAGATGCAGAGGAGGGGGCAGTGTCGGGATCGAGCAGCCGCAGCAGGGCAAGTTCTTCTTCGAGCTCCAGACAGCGGCGGCGGGCGGTCGCGGCCAGCGCTTCTGCCTGATCACGCGCCTGACGGGCCTCCACGAGATCCTTCTGCGTCTGCTCCAAATGATGCAGTACCTCGGCGAGTTGCTGCTGGGCCTGCTCGCTGTCGCCTTCATCCGATGCGGTAGCCAGCTGCTGCAGGCGGGCGTCGAGGCTGGTGTTGAGCGCGGTCAGCATCACCACCAGTTCCTGAGCGGTCGCCAACTCTCTGGCCAGCCGGCGGCTTTGCTGGTCGACCTCGGATAACCGGGAGTGACCGTCGTGCAGGTAGCGGGCCACCACAGGGGGAGTGCCGGCTGGTTGCTGGCGCACGGCTACCTGGGCGGAGGGCGGATTGGCAGCGCGTTCCCACAGGCGGACCGCTTCCGCCTTCTTCTGTTCCACCTCGTGCGGCAACGCGGTCGCCTCCACCAGCTGCACCACGACCCGGCGGGATGGGACAGCGCCGCTGTAGTGGTTGCCGATACTGGAACGCGACCAGTTCAGCTCCGCCGCGAGATCGTTGTAGGTCTTGCCGGACCGCTCCCACAACTCGCGCAGAAACACCGTCAGCCGCCGTGCTTCAGGCGTCTCCGCCCGGATCGGTGCCGGCTTACGCCCCCGCTTCTTGCCGTCGGCCATCCACGCCCCCACCTGCACCATGACGTTGTCCTGGACATTGCCAACAATGTCCAGAGCCGACCTGCACGAACCCTCAGCGGCCCGTGTGGACAATTCCCCACCGCCGCAACCTCAAGACGAACCGCTCTTCCCCGGACCTCGTCTTGGAGCCCGCCCATGACCGCGCAGACCACCCAGCCCGCCCCCGCCTCCGTGCCGGCCCGCACCGCACCTGCCCGCCGGCCGCGCTCGCGCAGCGGGGACATCGCCCTCGACACCCGCACCGGCCTCCTGCTCGACCTCACCGTCTCCGCCGGCCCGGCCCAGCGTCTGCCCCGCGGGCGCGCCCAGGACCGCTACCGCTGCCTAGCCTGCGGCCTGCCCCTGGAGTACTGCGGCCCCCGCACCCGCCCCGACTACACCGCCCGCTTCCGCCACACCCGCCACGACCCGGACCGCTGCAACGCCAGCCCCGCCCGCCAAGCCAGCGTCCCCGCGGCCGTCCGTCATGCCCGCACCCTGGCCCAACACCTCCACACCGCCCAGCCCGGCACGGACATTGAGCTGGTTGTCACCGCCATCGCAGACGGCGACTGCCCACCCGTGCTGGCCGTGCGGCTGCACGCCCCGCACGGCACCACCACCGTCCACCTCGCCTACACCAGCGAACTGTCCCCCCACCAAGCCGATCAACTGGCCCACGCGGCCCACGACACCACCACGCGTCACTGGCTGCTGTACGACCGCCTCACCCCCGCCCACACCCACGACCTCGGACAGATAACCGTCCGCCTCCACCGGCAAAACCAGCGCCTGGAACGCCTCACCCCCACCGCCACCCAGCGCCGCCTGGCCGCCACATCCGTCGCCGTCGCCTGGCGCGCCCAGGGACTCCTGCTGATTCCCTTCGGCGGACACGCCGTTCTCCACCAACCCCGCACCGGAGAGAACTGGACAGGCCCAGCCGCCCCCTTCCAACGGGACTGGAAGATCAGCCACCCCCGGCCGGCCACGGATGCAACCTGGTGGGGTCTGGTCCCCGTTCCGCTGCGGGCCCTGACCGCCCCCACACTGCTGGCCGCCGCACCCAAGACCATGGCTGAGCTGGAACGCGTCCAACACGGCCGCGAAAGCTACCGACGCGCCCAGGCCCGCGCCCAGTTCACCCAGGCACAGACCCAGCTGCCCCCTACGCCCGCCGCGCACCCGACGCGGCCAGTGGCGACGGCCGAGAAAGACACGGCAGCATCGCCGCAGCCGCAGCCGCAGCCGCAGCCGCAGCCGTCCGCCTCGATCACGTTTGCGCGGCCGCGGCTGGCCCGGCTGCGCAAAGCCCTGCGGCGACTGTTCCGCCGGCCCTGAACCTCTTCGACGACCACGGGGCCTGCTCCCGGGCCCCGCCCCGTACCTCCAGGCAGTGTGAACGGCACTCCCAGAACAGGACGGCCCGCGGAGCCACAATCACGGCCCCCGCGGTACCGCGGGAGCAGGATGGTGGACGTGACGGTGACGCAAGGAGGAGCGGCGTATGGAAGTGGGGGAGCGGTGGGCGCACCGAACGGCACCGCACCACGGCCCCGTCGAAGAGGTCGAGGTGCTGAAGATCGGCGCACAGCGCCCGCTGCGCATCAAAGTGCGCTTCGTCGCCGAGGACGCCGAGGGCCGCGAGGAGTGGGTGCCGCCGGCCCGGCTGCGCGTCCTCTGGCAGAACAAGGACGTGTGGCTGGCCCGCGAGCAGCAGTGGAGCGAACTGACGAAAGACAGCCCGGACGACGAGGATCCTGCCTTCCGGGCGGTCATCATTCTGTTCGACGAACGCCTCTGGGACGAGCTGGTGACCTTCGGCGTCAACTACCGCGATCGAGGCCTGCTGTACATCGAAGACGTGCCCGCTCTGGCCGCGCTCCTCGAGGTCCCCGAACGTTTCTTCCACACCGATCCGCGGGCCTTCACCGACACCGACGGCACGCTGACCGCACCCTGGCCCACCACCGTCGAGGTGGCACGTCTCCTGGCCCGCACTCAGGCCGACCACCTCGTAACCCTCTTGGATCAACACGAACGCCAGGCACAGCAAGAAGCGATCTACGGCCACTACTACCGCGGCCGAGGCAAGAACCCCGGCACCTACATCAGCCCCGAGATCTGTGCCGAGGTCGACCGCAGCTCCAAACCCGCCCGCGACCTGCTGCGTCAGTGGTGCGGCACCGATGCGGTGGAAAGCCACGAGGAGCTGAAGGCCCTGCGTGACGAAGTGCTCCGCATCGGGAAACTCATGGAACAGTCGATCGGCTGCCTCCGCCAGGCCGGACAGACCAAAGCGGCCGACCGGTTCGAACGCGAACTCGGCATCCCCCTCGAGACGCTGCGCCAGGCCGAACGCGACGACTGACACCCCGACCGTCCGGGCACCAACGACAGGAAGCTCCGTGGCCCGCACCAAGCTCAACGAGCGCCAACTCGACGCCCTGCGCCGCATCTGCCACGGCGAGACACCCATCACCTCCGACGACTCCGGCCTCGCCGCGACCGTCTACGCCCTGCGCAACCGGGGCCTGGTCACCACGCCCCGGACCGACGGCCGCTGGACCGCTGCCCCCACCGAAGCCGGTCTCCAGCACTTCGCTCACGCCGACGCCACGCCCGCCCCGCCCTCGAGCGCCGCTGCCCCGCCGACGGCACCCGAGGCGGCCGAACTGATCAGCAGACTCCAGCAAGCCGGCGGCACCCTGCACATCGCCAACCCCACCCCGGACGAGCGCGCCCGCTGGCGCCGCGCCCTGCACACCGCACGCGCAGACCACCTGGTCCCCGACGGCCACCACCTCCAGCACACCGGAAGAGACAAAGGCGACCTGGTCATCACCCTGCGCCCAGGCCCACCACCACGACGCTCCACGTCCCCAGACGAGACCGTCCCCGTCCCCGACGACCTGCCCCCAGACCACCTGCACCCCGCAGCCGCCACAGCGCACATCCCGGCCTGCCCCGACTGCCAGCCCCGCGCCCGCCGTATCCTCCACGCCCTCTGTCATGCAGCAGAAGCCAAGAACTACACGGTCAGCAACCCCGAGTCCGGCTCAGCCGCCAGCCTGGTGATCACCATCGGCGACAGTTCCTTCCCGCTCTCCTTCCACGAAGGCGCCTACGAGGTCCCCGACCCCAGCGGCGCGAAGTACGCCTGGCAACGCGTGACCGCACACACCACGCGCCCCTCCCATCAACTCGGCCTCAGCCTCCAGCACACCTACGCGCATCGAGGCCGCCGCTCTCACTGGGGAGACCGGCAACGCTGGCGCCTGGAAGACAAACTCCCCGCCCTCCTACGAGAAATTGCCCACCGCGCACAGACCGATTACGAACGACGGCAGGCCCAGCAGCGCAAAGAGGAAGAGACACGCCAACGCTGGCTGACCGCGATGCAGCAGGCTCGCACCGCCCTGGTGGAAGATCACCGGCTGAAGACCCTGCGCACGCAGGTGCAGGCCTGGCAGGAAGCCACTGTCATTCGCGCTTACTGCGACGCACTGGAAGACCACCAGGACACCGATCCCGCAGCGGCCGAAGGAGTCACGGCCTGGACCGCTTGGGCCCGGGCCTACGCCGACCGCATCGACCCCGTACTCCAGAACCCGCGACTACCGGACCCTCCGACGATCACACCAGAGGACCTGCGCCCCTACCTGCGTGGCTGGAGCCCGTACGAGCCCAAGCGCAAATGAGCCGACGCCGTACCCAGACGGCGTTCACCTGCTGAGCAAGGCCTTCGCCACGCGATATCTCCGCCATCTGCCCATCGTCCGCAGCGGCACGGCCCCATATGGCCGTCGATCCTGAGAGCCTGCGTCGGGTCCTGACATGATGAGTCAGCCCGAGATAGCGCTGGGGTGAAGCCACCCAGCAATGCTTCCGATGGTGTCACTGGCCGTCGGTAACGTGCTGGCGTGATGGTGGGCACCGAAGAAACCCGGCTGGTCGTCCTGCGTGGCAACAGCGCCTCAGGGAAGTCGTCCGTCGCGGCCGGCCTGCGCGAACGGTTCGGCCGCGGCCTGGCCGTCGTCGGCCAGGACAACCTCCGCCGCATCGTGCTCCGTGAACGGGACCGGCCCGGCGCCGCGAACATCGGCCTGATCGGCCTGACCGCCCGCTACGCCCTCGACGCCGGATTCCACGTCGTCATCGAAGGCATCCTCTACGCCGAGCACTACGGCGACATGCTCACCGAGCTGCGCGCCGACCACCGCGGCCCGACCCACGGCTACTACCTGGACGTCCCGTTCGGTGAAACCCTCGCCCGGCACGCCACCAAGCCGATCGCGGACGACGTCAGCGAGACGCAGTTGCGCGACTGGTACCGGCCGCGCGATCTGTTGCCCGGCGGCACTGAGACCGTCATCGGCGCCGACAGTGCTCTGCATGAGACCGTCGACCGCATCATGCTCGACACCGGCCTGGCCCACCTGCCCGCCGTGGACCGTTGACCGGAGCACTGCTGTGACACACAGACCAAGCCCCGCACCCCATCCAAAATGTGCGATCCAATGCGCGAATCATTGATCGATCCAATAAGTGCTTGGCGTAGGGTGCTGATGGAGGTGAGCTCAGTGCCCACTGAGAACGAGCTGCTCAACAATGTCGATGCGCTGCTGAATCGGGTCGACCAGAACGACCTGCCGACCCCTGCGGAACGTCGGCGCCTGCGTGAGGCCGCCGGTCTGACGCAGACCGACATTGCGAAGGTGCTCGGCACACGTCGGGAGGCGGTGGCGAACTGGGAGGCGGGTAAGAACGAACCGCGGCCGCCGCAGCGCACCGCGTACGCCCGGCTGCTCGAAGGCCTCACCGTGCGCTTCCCCGCCTCCGCCACCGAGACGGCCCCCGACTCTGCGGTGCCGGACACGCTCACCACCACCTCCGCTCCGGAAACCCCATCCGCGATGGCGCCGGCCGCTGCCAAGCCGCCCGCCCACCCAGCGGCGAGCTCCACCAGGCCGGCGTCGACGTCGCGGCGGCCGTCCGCGAAGAAGGCGGTGAAGAAGACCGCCGCCCCAGCGGCCGTCGTCGACCCGCGCTTCGAGAACGGCCCGCTCGCCGTCGTCGACTGCGAGGACGGGCAGGTGTCGGCCTACTGCGTCGGCGGCCTGGTCCTGGACGTGCCCGCCAAGTCGCTGCCCGCGCTGGTCGACTGGACCATCACCGAAGCCCGCCTCGGTCAGACCCGCCTGCACCGCAACGGCCGCGACGCCGACCCGATCCTGGTCCTCACCCCGGCCGCCCTGGAGCGCTACGGCCTACCCGCCGCCCTGTCGGACGAGGAACGGCGTACGGGCCGGCTCAAGGACAGCCACAAGGTGGTCAAGCAGATCCAGCGGGCCGAACTCCAGCTCACCCAGCGCGGACTGGGGCCATGGGCGCGCCTCTTCCGCGACCCGGAGGGCCCCCGGCGGCGCTGCGTGCAACTGTGCATCCCGTCGTGGAACGCGCTGGACGCCCGGGAGTGGGACAAGAAGGACGACCCGCAGCTGCCGGGCATGCACCCAGCCGACCTCGCCCGGTACCTGGGCACGTACGCGCAGCGGGTGATGACGCCGCGCGGCACCACGTCGACGACCGGCCTGGAGCTGATGACCGCGCTACGGCCGCCGACCCGCGCGGAGAAGAACGAGACCACCGGCGAGTTCGAGCGGGCCCTCAACACGGACGCCTTGACGGCGGTGTACGAGCACGTGGAGTGCGAGGTCCCGGACGAGCACCCGAAACTGAAGGGAAAGTTCGAGCGCCACCACCTGCGCACTCCGGCAGAGATGCTGATGGAGGAGCCGTACGACTGGTGCCGGCCGCTGACCGATGACGAGTGCATGCTGCCGTACCTGGTCGCCATCGACGTCAACATGGCGTTCGCGGCGGCCACCAACGGCCTCACCGTCGGCCTGGGCGCCCCCACCCACCTGACCGGCAACCCGGTCTTCGACCCGAAGGTGCCCGGCTCGTGGCTGGTCGACCTGAGCCACGTCGACCTGTCCCGCGTGGAGACCGGCGGGCGCACCCTGGACGCCGGCCTGCTGCCCTCGCCGTTCACGCCGAAGGGCGACCGCCCGACCGGCCCGGCCTGGTACGCCACCCCCACCGTCGCCTACGCGCAGGAGCTGGGGTTCGAGGTCGCGCCGATCGAGGCGCACGTACGTCTGGAATCCGGCCGCTACCTGGACCCCTGGTACAACCGGCTGCGGGACGCGTACGTGGCCACGATGGCCGACCTCGGGGTCACCACGACGATGGGCGGCCAGGAGTTCCTGGACGCGATAACGGTGCACAAGCAGGTCGACCCGACGATGGCGCTGCTGCTGAACGCGATCAAGTCCACGGCGAAGGGCGGCATCGGCAAACTCAGGCAGCGCAGCCGGGGCCAGGTGCCGTACTACGAGCCGTGGCCGGCCCTCGCGCGGGAGACGTGGCGCCCCGACATCCGGGCCGCCGTGCTGGCCACCGTCCGGATCGGGATGCACCGCAAGATCCTCAAGACCGCTGCCGCGACCGGCCGCTACCCCGTCGCGATCGGCACAGACTGCATCGTCTACCCCTCCACCGGGCCCTCCCCGCTGGACGTCCTGCCGTACACGGACGAGGGCAAGCCGGTACCGGGCACCTTCCGGCTCGGTGTCTCGCCGGGCATGGTCAAGCACCAGGGCACTCAGACCGTGCTGTGGGCAGAAGCCCAGTTCGAAGAGGCGGGCGCCGTGTTCAACCTCGCCAACCTCATCAAGACCGACCCGGCCTCCGGGGAAGGGGAGTAGCCGACGATGGCCGACTCGATCGGGGACAGCCTGGACGCCGCGCTGGAGGGGGCGTTCACCCGCCGCATCCCGCAGAGCGCCCAGGCGCAGATGAAATACCTGGTCAAGCAGCTCAAGGGCACCAAGGCCGCCGCCGAGGCCCTGGGGATCTCCCAGCGCACCGTGGAGCGGTACGTCACGGGCAAGTTCAAGCGGCCCCGCCGCGACCTGCGTGACCGCATAGAGCGTGAGGTCAAGAAACGGTGGCAGCCCCAGATCCGGGCGAAGGCGAAGAAGCGGGCCGCGTCCACGGCCGGCCTGGTCGTCTCCACCCGCGCCCGGTTCGGGTTCACCGCCGCGCCGGGCACGACCGACGACACCCGCATCCGCGACATCACCCAGGCCCTGCCGCCGGAGTTCGCGGACCGCCTGTTCACCGCCCGCGAGCAGGGCGCCACCGAGCAGCAGCTCCAGCAGATCGCGGCCGACGGCCTCGCACGGATGTACTTCCGCGCCAACAACACGCGGGCCGCGGGCCTTGGCGTGGAGTTCACCGATGTGGAGCACATCCAGATCGAGCTGTAGTCGAGACAACAACTCGTCCCCGGCATTGCAGCTGTGATCGAGCGCTCGTTTTGACGAATGAGCGCTTGAGCTGACGGCGTTCCTCGGTAAAGTGTGTGTGAGGCGATCATCTGCGGGATGGGCCGGTTCATCACCGGAGTCGTCACTGTGCGGGAGATACCGGTTCGAGCCCGGTCCGTGGACTTTCGGTCCACCAGTAGCTCAATGGCAGAGCGCCCGCTCCTAACGAATGGCCTCTCGGCCCGCACGCAGTTCGTCGGGGGTCATCCCCAACGGGCGGTAATACGTGGTGGCGTGCCCCAGCAGCCGTTGCAGGGCACGCTCCTGGCCCGGACGGGGTTTGCTGTTCTCGTCCACCACCGTCCTACCCGGCGTCATGCTGTTGAAGCGCCTCCGTCCGTGCCGCGAACCGTCCCGGTAGTCAAAGGCGATGACTTGAGCCCACTGCTCCCGCGTGAGCAGCCGCCCGATCCGTGCGTTGATCTCGCCGGCCGACTCCTTCGTCACCGCAAGCGTGGCCATGACCTCAGGCCAGCGGAGGTCCGGCAGCGCACCGATCCTCGCGTACGTGAAGGGCCGTCCGGCCAGCGCTTCCCAGCGAGTCTTCGCCGCATGAGGAAGATCTCTCCATACTTGGATCAACTTGTCGTCGACCTTGCCGGCACCATGCATGATGGTGTTCCGCAGCTTTACGCAGAACTTCATGAGATGGTCTGCGGTCGTCTCCGTTTCTCCGAACCTGACCGTCTTCGCCAAGAGCGGCACAGCCCACCACTCAGGCGACTGCTTCTGTGGCCCGATGAGGCTCGGGAAACGCTGGCACTCGATCACCGTGCCGACGCACAACTCGATGTGTAGGGCAACGACTTGCGGTATGGCCAAGAACGCCATGTCTTCCGTGGCCGTCCTGAAGATCCGTTTCGCGTCTGTCGCCGTCACGTCCAGCCGCTTGGCCTGCGCCACCCCGGCGAGTACTGCGCCCGCTGTGTCGCCCGGGTACGCAGACCTGGCCATCTCCTGCTCCGCGAGGCTGGCACCGATAGCCAGTGCCACGATGCTGTTGTTTGACCGCTTCTGCATCGTCTGCCACGTCCGAAACGCGGGATACTGGATCAACACGGTTCCCTTCACAACAGATCACCTATCCGGACAGGGTAGATGCCGCAGAAACGGGTTCCGATCCTGAGGGCGCTTACCGAGCGCGTCGTTGTGGCGAAGCCCGGCAATTGAAGCGCTCCGTCTCAGTAGCTGCCAGGGAAAAGACGTTTCGCATCCCAGGCAGAACGGCCCGCGGCTCCCTTGGGAGGCTGGCTGTGAAGTCGTTCAGCGGGTCCTGGCGCGCACTCCTGAAGGCGAGCATGCTGCTCGCCTGTAGGACACGGAGTGCGACCGTCGGGAGGCAGCACAACGAACAGGACGCTGGAGTCCCGCCAGGGCGATGGGCGGGGCGGGGCTTGCCCGCGCTCGGTCTCGCGCTCGGTGCGGAGGTGACCGACGCGCAGTTGCGTTCCCTGCTCGGAAAAGGCCGGCACCCGGACGCCGACGGGCTCATGGCCGAGCTGTGCGAGCACGGCCCGGCCGGGCGGATCTTCTGGCGCTTCGGCCGCGGGCCCTGGGGCCGGGAGTCGTTCCAGCCGCTCCTGGACGCGATCGGTAACGCCCGCCAGGGTCGCGGCCGAAGCCGCGCGGGAGGCCCGCTGGAGAGCCGAACAGGAGGCGCACAAGGCCGAACAGCGGCGCCGAGCTGAGCAGGAGGCCGCTGAGCGGGAAGCCCGCCGTCCCGTCTGTGCCGACTGCGGGGCGAAGTTCACTGACGAACGGTGGAAGGACTCCGACCCCGACCACTGGGGTGCCCCGCGCGACACCCACCCGCAGCTGTGCGACGCGTGCAAGGATACGGCGATCGAGATCCGACGTCAGGCAGAACAGGATGAGCGCGAGCGCCAGGAGCAGGAACGCCAGGAGCAGGAGGCGGCGCAGGCCTCGAAGGCCGGCGGCTGGCTCGGACGCTGGCGCAGCTGACCCGGGCAGCCTCCCGGTAGCGCGGGGGCTTGCCCAGGGCCCCCTGGGCAAGCCCCCGTTGTCGGTGCTGGCTGCGAGGCTGGAGACCATGGACAGCGACGATGAGCAGCTGCTGCGCGGCCGGATCTACGGCGCTGACCACGATCACCCGGGGCCGAAGCCGGGCCGGAGCTACGCCGAACTGGTGGGCGGGCCGCTGGACGGACTGCTGCTCGACATCACCGGCTGGAGGCCGGAGGAGATCAGCGACGGTGTCTCCCTCCAGACCGAGCTCGGGCAGTTCGGCCCCGGAGGCCGGGCGCTGTACGACCCGCGCCCCGGCGACCCGGCCCGCTGGGACTGGGGCGGCGACAGCCCCTGACGGCCTGCTACTCGGTCGGGTGAAGACAAGGCAGCGGTGGAACCCGCACCGGGCGCCCCGGCGTAGTGCCGTAGTTGTCGGCCAGCCCTCCGAGGTGGAGCGGTCCGCCCCCTCCCGGCCGTGGGCGCCGCCCTCGTAGACCGATGCTCCCAATAAGCAAGGTGCTCCTGACGGCTGCGGCAGTAGGATCACGCCTCGGAGCGAGGGGCGATGACGTGACTGGGCTACTGGAACCGCTGGATGACTCGCAGCGCTTGCTGGTGGATCTCGTCTGGAGCCGGTTCTCCGACGCGGGTCAGTTCCCCAAGTACTTCTACATCGAGTACTTCATGCGTCAGCACGGCTACCAGGCTGAGGTGGTCCTGCGCAGCTTCCCTGGACCCGGCCCCCAGCTGCGGCATCCCGGCTACCGGGCGGTGACCTGGATCAGCAGCGGTGTCACGCCGGACCCTGACGGGCCCGTCCGGATCACCCTGGCGGCGCTGCACCACCTCCTGCACGATCCAATGGCCTCGCAGATCAGCCGGGCACTGCTGGCGTTCATGCGGCAGTTGACCAGCGCCCAGAAGCGGATCTTGGATTCCCCCTTCGAACGCCCGGACCTGGAGGTGAACCTGCGTGAGTTCCTCAAGGATTCGGGGCAAGGCGAAGGATCTGCGGAGCACATTGCGCAGATCGCGGCGGCCGAGTGGCCCGGAATCAGCTTCCAGGAGTCGGCTGGAGCCGGTCGGCTGGGCTACCTGACCGAGGCCACCTTCTTCACCACCGATGCCTACCTGAACGCCGTGACTGCGGCGCTGACACCGTCGGACCCGCCATCCGTGCTGTCGTACACCGACCCTCGGGCTCTGCTGCGCACGCTGAACTTCCTTGACCTCACTTGCGAGTTAGTCCTGGGCAAGGGCCTGGTGCCGCGGCCACCGATGGACCGCTCCAGCCTGCTGGCACTGCCCGCTTCGACGGAAGCCGAGTTTCAGGCCGGCGTCGTCGTCCTGAGCGAGATCCTGCGCGAGCTGGGCGTGCCGGGAAGGAGTCCGTCCCATGCCTTGGGGCGCCTCGGTGACTACCTGATGCGCCGCCTGCCCGGGATCGACCGAGCAGCCATCGATCCGGCGGTGCGGCGGCTCGATCAGATCCGGATGGTCCGCAACTCCTTCGTGCATCCCAAGCCGGATCCTGCTCTGATACAAGCCCACCATGACCTGGGGCTGGCCTTCCCCGTGCGGGACTTCGCCGTCGGCTGGGACAGCGTGCGCGCGCACGCCGCGGACAGCCTTGGCCGCCTCCAGGAGGAGATCCAGGCGGCGCGCGCCACTGTCGTACCGGAGGTGCCGTGAGCAGCGGGGACCGCCAGCACTACCTGCCCGCCACCTTGCTGGGCGGGTTCGGCGTGGCGCGCAGTGACCGGCTGCGCGAGGCAGAGCTGCGGTGGCGGCGACGTAACTCGAAGACGGTGCTGGCGACGAAGGCCGATGCGATCGGCTGGCGTTCGCGCATGTACCGGCTGACGAATCCGGCGCCCGGCGTGGATCCCGACGTCGTCGACGCCGTATGGGACATCATCGAGCCCCGCCTGCCGAAGGTCGTCGGTGAACTCGAGGCCGGCAGCACCGACCCGGTGATCCAGCAGGCCTTCCTGGTGTACGCCGCCATGGTCGGCGTACGCCACCCCGACTTCGGCGGTGCACTCAACCGCTGGTTCGCCGAGGCAGGCTGGCCAGCTACATCCGGCGACGCCCTCCAGATGGCCCGGCTGGAGGTCATGAGCAACGGGCTGCAGACCCTGCTGCCGAGCATGCGCTGGCGCTTCCTGCACAGTCCGCCGGACGCGCCCCGGTTCACCATCAGCGACCGCGGCTGGACCTACATCGGCCAGCATGATCGCCAAGGTAGGGGGCTGTACATCCCGTTGAACACGCGCGTCGCCGCTGTCGGCTGGGAAGGCCCGGCCGGCGGATTTGACCACCGGGTCCTGAGGCCGAACTACGTCCGGTGGCTGAACGCGGCGACCTGGACGGATGCCCCGGAGTTCGTGGTCGCGCACCCGCATAGCGAAGCGGAGCTGGAGGCTCAGCGCACTGCTCGCGAAGTCTCGGAGCGTGTCACTCTCGCGAACGGCGCCTTCCGGGACATTCCGGGGCGCCGGTATCTCTTTGACGAAATCTGATTCCGCCCCGCCGCTTCCGCGGGGGACTCGCGCCCCGCGGACAGGCTGAAGCCCGTCAGCCGACCACCGCGCCCAGCTGGACGAGCGTGAACTACCAGGGCACGGTCAGGCCGTTTTCTGCGCATGCCTCCCCCTACAGCTACTCCCAGACCACTCGGTCGGGTGAAGACACCGCGCGAACGGAACTTCGCCCGGGCGCCGGGGCGTAGTGCCGTACATGGACCCGATCAACGAGGCCCATGTGAGCGAGCCAGGCGGCCTGGTCGTCGTCGACGTCGCGGCCGCCGATGACGCGACCGCGCTCGCCTTCCAGCAGCTGCTTGCCGACCGGTGGGCGACGGCGACAGCGGAGCACACGACTCGCGACGCCCGGCGTACGGCTGCGCTGCTACTTGGACCTGCGCCAATTGATCAGCCCGACCGCGCCGAACGAGCCCATCATCGAAGCCGCACCACGGTGACCACCGCGTGCCGGATCGTACCTGCCACGACCTCCACCACCACATCACCGGCGACGGGTGTGTAGGAGTCGCCGTCCTTCGCGAACGCCCGCCCGGCCTGGGGGAGCAGGCGCGGGCCGACGACGGAGGCGAGCGCCGTGGTCAGCCGTTGCGAGAGCGCCACCCGCCCGTCGGGCAGCCGCACGGCGAGCGTCTTCGGATGCCGGGCCGTGCCGGTGAAGCCGACCACGGCGGCGTCGACCGTGTCCGCGTGCCTCACCTTCACCCAGATCCTGGTCGCCGCGTACGCCGATTTCAGCGGCTTCGCCACGATCCCCCTCCACACCCGTGCCTTCGAGCGACTCGTACCAGAGCAGGGCCTCGGCGCGGTCGGTCGTCGACCACACTGGCTCGATCGGCGGGCCGACGCCGGCGAGCACGTCCAGGAGGACCTGGCGGCGCTCCGAGTACGGACGCGGTCGCAGGTCAGGAACGCCCGCCGCAGGGTGGGCCAGGGCGTCGAACGCCACGTACGTCGCCGGGTGCCGGGCAGCGAGCTCCCGGGCCCGGCGGGGGCTGGACAGCGCGCGGGACTGCGCTGCGGCAAAGCTGATGTGCGCAGTGCCGTCGGCGCCGGCGACGTACACCACGGCCTCGCCGTCCAGGACCACACCGGGAAGCAAGCGCATGGCGGCCACGGCCAGGTCCATCCACAGTGCGGTGACGTCGCGGCCGGTACGCGACTGCAGCCGGACGTCGTCCTCGGTCCGCCACAGCACGGTCCGGTGGCCATCCTTCTCCAGAGTTCGCTATGTCTCATGAGGCAGAGCCATCGGCTCGATCGAACAGGCCAAGACCCGCCCGCTGTCCTGGGGCCCCGGCCGCCGTAAGCCTTCATCCCCCTCCGCTGAGCCGCTCTGTCGCGCATCGACCGCACCGCCGACTACGGCGCCTTCCAGGACGCCGCCCGCAGCCGGATCGACCTCGCTCTCGCGCTGGATGTGACCCGACCGCCGGCGGCACCGGGGAAAGCACGCCGGAATGCTGTGATGATTAGCCTCGCCGTTTCGCTTGAGCGGCGTCCGGATCTTGGGCGAGAACACGAAAGTGCCTTCTGACCTGGGACGATAGGGCTTGTCGAAGGCTTCTGTCGTTCCAGCAGGAAGGCACTTTCTGCGTGCACACTACCGCCTCGCGTCCCCAGCTCGCCGTCTCGGCCGACGGCCATGGAGTGGTCAGCCACGCCGGCTCCCGCCTGCTGGCCGATCTGGCCGATGCCACCGGCCTGACCGTCGCCTTCAACGACGTGCTGCGCAGGCTGCGGCCACGGGGTACCGGACACGCCCCCGGGCGGATCGCCGTGGACATAGCCGTGATGCTCGCCGACGGCGGCGAAGCAATCCGTGACCTCGGCATCCTGCGTGACCAGCCGACGGTGTTCGGCCCGGTCGCCTCCACAACGACCGCATGGCGGCTGCTGACCGACATCGACTCCACGATGCTCGCCGCGCTGCGGGCGGCCAGAGCCCAAGCCCGCGAAGTCGCCTGGCTGCAGGCCGCCGAAACCGGCGGGGGCATACCCGCGACCCGCGCCGCCGGGCGCGACCTGCCCGGCCTGGTCCTGGACATCGACGCCACACTGATCACGTGCCACTCCGAGAAGGAGCAGGCCGCACCCACCTACAAGGGCGGCTTCGGCTACCACCCGCTGCTGTGCTTCCTGTCGAACACCGGCGAAGCAATGTCCGGGCTCCTGCGGCCCGGCAACGCCGGAGCCAACACCGCCACCGACCACATCACGGTCCTCGACGCCGCGCTCGCCCAGATCCCCGGCGCCCACCGGCACGGCACCCCCATCCTCATCCGGGCCGACAGCGCCGGAGGCGCGAAAGCCTTCCTGGCCCACCTCCAAACCCTGCGTGAGAACGGCCTGGACCTGCGCTTCTCGGTCGGCTACCCGGTCACCGAACCAGTCCGCCGCGCGATCCGGGCCCTCCCCGACAACCTCTGGCACCCCGCCCTCGACCAGAACGGAACCCTGCGGGACGGCGCCGAGGTCGCCGAGCTGACCGGCATGGTCGACCTGGCCGGCTACCCGGCCGGCACCCGCCTCATCGTGCGACGCGAACGACCGCACCCGGGCGCCCAACTGTCCCTGTTCGACCAGGACGAGGGCCTGCGCCACCAGGTGTTCCTCACCGACACCCCCTTCGCGGGAGGCGGTTCCGCCCAGTTCCTGGAGGTCCGCCACCGCGGGCACGCCACCGTCGAAGACCACATCCGCACGGGCCAAAGCACCGGATTCGGCCGCTTCCCCTCCCGCCACTTCGCTCTCAACGCCGCCTGGTTCGAGCTGTCCCTGACCGCAATCGACCTGCTGGCCTGGACCCGCCTCCTGCTGCTGGACGGCGAGTTGGCCACCGCCGAACCCAAGAAGCTCCGCTACCGACTGCTGCACGCCGCCGCCCGCATCACCCGCGGCGGACGCCGCCTGCGACTACGGATCGCCACCACCTGGCCCTGGCGACACGAGCTGGCCAGTGCTTTCACCCGCCTGCAGGCCCTGCCCCGACCGGTCACCTGAACCGGGCACCACCTCCCCTGCCCACCCACGACCGAGGAGCCTGGAGAACCCGGCCGAGCGTCGGGCCATCGCCATGCGCACCGGCAGACCAGCAGCCAGAACCGCCCATCTCACCGGGACTACCCCGCGCAGCCTCCCGAAGCGAAACAGGGAGGTTAGTGGTAGGCGCTGACGGCGGTGAGGTACAGGGCGCAGGCCGTACCGGTGGCGCTGCCGCCGATCAGGAAGGCCCTGGCCGGGCGGGTGCCGCCGCGCCAGGCGGTGAAGGCGGCGGCGCAGCCGATGTGCAGGGCCATGGACAGTGCCAAAAGCAGTGACAGCATCTGGAACGTCGACATTGCGGTATCTCCCGTGGGTGAGCGGCCCCCTTGTGTGACCGGTTGAGAAGGACGCTGCCTGTCCGGCGCCGTGTCCTGCCCCTGTCTGCCGAGTAGCCGGACAGATCTGTCCCTGGGCTTCTGGTGACGGGCCTGGCCTCCAGGTGTCCGGTAATGTCCGTCCGGACACCGGCGAGCAGGGGGCGGCCATGGGCATGACGCCTGACTTCTTCGAGGACCTGCGGCGTGTGGGCGCGCTCAAGCGGGACCGTCTGGGCGGAAAACCATCGGACAATGCCCTGTCCAAGGCTCCGCGACCGCCGGTGTCCCGGGACACGGTCGGGGCGTGGCTGCGCGGGCGATTCCCTCAACGGCTGGAACCGCTGCTGGCCGTCTTGGAGGATATCCGGGCCGAGGCCGCCCGCCTGGGCATCCTGCAGACCATGGCCCCTGGTGTCCCGGGCGAGACCGTTGCCGATCTGCTGGCCGAGACCCGCTGGCGAAGTACGTGGGCCGACGAACAGCAGCGCCGGACGCAGGTGAATCTGGAGGCCGTCGAACGGCAGAAGGCCTACAAGGCCCTGGAAGACGACGAGCGGCGTGCCCGCCAGGCAGCGCTGCCGGACCTCCCTCGCCCCGTACGGTCCTGGACACCCCAGCGGCTCGGAGTGCACCCGGCCGTTCCCGGGTATCCCTCCGGGCCTCACGGCTCTGGGTTCGTCCTGCCCACCTACGTGCCCCGCCCGCACGACATCGAGCTGCGCGAGCGCCTGGCCGCCGCCATAGCCGACGGGGCTCCACCGCTGCTAGTGGTGGTGCGGGGGGAGTCATGCACCGGTAAAACCCGCACCGCCTTCGAAGCCCTGAACGCGACGGTGCCGGACGACTTCGAGCTACTCTCCCCTACGAACACCGACAACCTCCTGGCCGTGCTCGCCGCGAACGCCCTTGCTCCACGGACCGTGTTGTGGCTGAACGAGGCACAGGACTATTTGGCTGACCCCGCAGGCGAAGCTGCCGCAGCCGCGCTGCTTCGCCGTCTCGATGCCGACGGCCCCCTCATAGTGATCGCCACCCTGTGGCCCGACCACGACGAGACACTCACTGCCGCCCCCGGCAACGACGACCCGCACCGGCACGCTCGGACCTTGCTGGCCCAGGCCCACTACACCTTCCTTCCCCGCTCCTTCGCCGACGACCTGGACGCCGTCCGCAGCACGGCTGGCCACGACCAGTCCCTAGCCACTGCCCTTGATGTCGGCGGCGTCAACCTCACTCAGGCCCTGGCCGCCGGACCGGACCTGGTCACCCACTACGAGCACCCGGCCGGCGCGTACGGCATCTACGGCAGGGCTCTGATCAGCGCGGCCATGGACGCCTACCGGCTGCGGGTCAGCAGGCCTCTGCCGCTAGCGTTTCTGGAAGCCGCAGCACCCGGCTACCTCACCGACACCGAACGCACCAATGCCAGCCCCGACTGGTTCATCGGTGCCCTGGCCCACGCCCGCACCCTGATCAAACAGACCACCAGGCCACTGCAGGATCTCCCCCACCCAACCGGAATGGGCGCGCTGCCCAATGTGGTCCGCCTCGCCGATTACCTCCAACAGCACGGCCGCCGCACCCGTCGGCTGCTGTTCCCGCCCGTCTCGTTCTGGAACGCCGCAGCCGAACATCTCACCAGCAAAACCGACCTCACCCAGCTCGGGTTTGCTGCTCAGATCCGGGGCCGCTACCGCCACGCCGCAGAACTCTTCTGCGCAGCCGCCGATATCGGTAACCCCAATGACCTACTGCCTTTGGCGATGTTGCGAGAGGTAACCCTGGATTCCGACGGAGCCGAGCGGCTGTACCGTCTCGCCGCCGATGCCGGGAACCTTGCCGCCCTGCGGACCTTGGGGGACAAACGGGAGGCTGCTGGCGACCGAGAGGAGGCCGAACGGCTGTACCGTCTCGCCGCCGATGCCGGGGATTCCGCCGCTTTGCGGACCTTGGGAAAGAGGCGAGAGGCTGCTGGCGACCGAGAGGAGGCCGAACGGCTGTACCGTCTCGCCGCCGATGCCGGGGATTCCGCCGCTTTGCTCTCCCTGGCGAACTTGCGAGAGCCAGCTGGGGATCGACAGACCCTCGAACAGCTGCTTCGCGCCTCCGCCGATACCGGAGACAGCGAAGCCCTCACGGCCCTGGCGATGATGCGCGAGAGGGCCGGGGACTGTGACGAAGCCCAACAACTCGCCCTTCAAGCTGCCGATGCCGGAAACCCCGGCGCTCTACTGGCCCTGGCAACCATGCGGGAGAAAGCCGGGGGGCGAGACAGGGCCGAACGGCTGTTTCGTGCTGCTGCCAACGCTGGCCACGCTGTCCTTGTCGTGCAGATGGCACGGGTTCTGGAGAACCTTAAGGACTCGCGAGCCGAAGGCCTCTATCGAGCCGCCGCCGACAGCGCGAATCCCGCGGCCCTGCTGGGCTTGGCAAGACTGCGAGATGCGGCCGGAGATCGAGAGGAGGCCGAACGGCTGTACCACGCTGTCGGCAGTCACCTTGGGGCGGATCCGGCGCGGTCGCGAGAAGGGGGCAGAGATCGTGACAGGGCCGAGCCGTTGCCCCCCGCCGAGACCGATGCCGAGGATCTTGCAACCCTGCATGCACTGGCCGAGCTGCGATTGGTGAACAGGGACCGACAGGAAGCAGAACGACTCACTGTGCAAGTCATCAACGGCGCAGGCCTCTCGACCCTGGAAGACTTGGCGCGTATACGGGAGGAATCAGCGCCGGAGTATAAGCGCTATGGCCTTGACGCAGACGGCACGCTGGCCAAGCCGTGGGCGTGGCCAGAACCGCGCACCGCCGACAACGACCCAGCCTAGGGTGCGCATCCCGACCATTGATCGCGTCGAAGTCGATCTCCGGGTCGGTTTGCGACTGTCATCTGGGCGGCATCGGCGGCGCAGTGGTCGGCCCGGGCACAGCGGCTAAGTGCGACCTTCTTCGTATTCCGATAGAGGGCGGAGCAGGCATGAGCCACGGTGTCATCCGATGAGGCAACTTCAAGTGTCTGGAGAACCATCGACCTTGAGTTCGTACGCCCACGACGGACCCGTCGGCAACTGCGTCACGGGCCGCGCTAGGACAACGTCCACGGGCCACTCCACACCGTCAGCCTGCACCTTCGTGACACCGACTGCCTGCTGACGTACTTCCGCACGGCCAGCAGGCGGCCCGGGCGGCGCGACCGTTGCGGTACAGCCGCGCCGCCGCACGGCGCGAGCCTGGCCGCGCTACGCGACCGGGCCCTGAAGTGGTCTGTGGTGTTCTCGACTTCCTGCTGAGCGTGTCGCCGAACCGCCCGGCTGTCATCACCCACACGAGTGGCGCGCGCTCACACCGCGGCGGCCTCCTTCTCCTGCCGCCTGGCCTTCACAGGGCGAGCGGGGAGCGCCGGCCCTTTCCGACGTTGTGCAGCTGCTCCCGGTCGACCTCAGGGTGCGTGTCGACGGACGCCGTGGTGAACATCGGGGACCATTCATCACCGATCCGGCCCGCGACGTGCCGAAACGTACCTGACGCCGTTCCGTCGGCCGTACCCACATCAGGTCGCGCATGTAGTCGAAGTCGACCCTCCTCACGCCCAGCCTGGCGGCGGCCTGGTCCGGCCCGAGCGGCGCTTCGGCGGCGAGTCGCTGCGCGAGGCCCTTGATGCCGCAGACTGCCGCCACCTGGTCGGGGTTGATCAGTACGGCCTCTGGGTTCGCCGTCAGGCCGGTCAGCAGCCCGCAGGTGATGAGCCGGCGCACTGCGAAGGCGCTCACGACTGGCGGTTCGTCGGGCATGTTCGGCGTGTCCAGGGCTCGGGCGATCCGGTCCGCGGTCGCTGCGGCGGAGATCGGCTCGTGGGGGAGCGAGGCCTGGATCGCGGCGGCGTCGATCGCTTCCACAGTGGCCCGCGACCACTGGTAGGAGGAGGCGTCCGGGGCCGGGACGAGGCCGGTGTGCCGCGCCCACCGGAAGGAGGCGATCGGCACCCGGAGACGTCCGGCGGCCTGGCTTTCGTCGTACTCCGGTGCGTCGTGCGATGGGGGATCTTCCTCTCGCTCGGTCCGCCCGGAGCGGGCGAACCCGACCGTGGCAGAATGTCTCAAATTCTTTCAAGAACCTTAAAAACAGGGCAAGTTAGGACCATGCGCTTAGATCCGCGCCCGTGTACGCGAGGGAGAAATTCACCCAGCGGCGTCAACTCGACAACGGGTAGCGTCCCGGCCATGAGCGATCTCGACGCGGATGAGGCGTGGGAGCGGCTGCGGGCCAGCCGTTCCAATCCACCGGCCAAAGCCAGCAGCGCCTCCCGCCGCAAGACGTACACGGCGGCTCTGGAACAGGCTCAGCAGCTGTTCCACGCCGCCGCCGTTGTGGGCCCGGCCACGAGCCCGATCCTGGCCTTCTACGGCCTCAGCCAGGCCGGCCGCGCCATTACGGCCGCCGCCTGGTCCCTCAAGGGCGAGGACTGGCGCCTCGACACCCACGGGATCAAGACCACGGGGTTCCACTCGCCCTTCCCCGACATCGAGATCCGCACCGACCCGCCCGGCACCCAGGGCAGCTTCGTGAAGGTCAGCGAGGTCCTCGACTCACCCGTGTGGGAGAAGGACCCGCTGCGCCTGGAAGACATCTGGGATCTGCTGCCGACGAACCTCAGCTACCCGCTCACCACCAGGGACCGGCTCACCCCGCTCTACACAAGCGAGGGCAGCGTCGACGAAGGCGACCACTCCCTGCTCAGCGTCTTCGTGTGCAACATTCCCGACCGGATCGTCAAAGCCGGCACTCGTGAGGCGCTGGCCGACTTTCTGACGGTGTACCCGGCTGTCGCCCAGCACGAGAGCTACTCGAATGTGGGAGCGGCGGCGCTTCCGAACTACGTCCGTTACGACCACGGCGGGGGCCAGCTGTCGATGAACTGGCTGATGCCCGAGGGCGTGGGAACGGGGTTCGACGGGATGGCGACTATGGCCGAACGGCAGGCCCATCTGCGGACCCTGACCCGCGGCTACGCCGGGAGCCGGTACTTCCTGCCCATCCTGGGCTCGATGAAGCGGGAACTGCACCCGCTGATGGCCTGGTGGGCCGTGCTGTACACGCTGTCCATGCTCGCCCGCTACGAACCCGCGGTCTGGAACACGCTCATCAACGTAGACACCAGCAAGTACGCAGTCCCGATCGAACGGCTCCTGGAACGCGGCATCAACCACTTGCCCGTTTTGATCGCGGACACCATCACCGAGGTGAGCACCTGACGTGTCTGTGCCGAAACTCCATCACTACGTGCCGCAGAGCTATCTGGCACGATTCGGGCGAGGCGACATGGTCAGAGTGAGACGCCGGTGCCCGCCGAAGACGTACCTCGCCAACGTCAAGAACGTTGCTGCCGAGACCGGCTTCTACACGATCACGGACGAGAACGGCCTGCCCTCCACGGCCATCGAGCACGAGCTCAGTGGCCTGGAAGGGCAGGGGCTTGCCGCCCTGCGGCGAATAGACGAGACGGGAATGCCGCCGGCCGTCGGCAGCGACGACCGTGAGCTGCTCTGCCTCTACCTGGCTGTGCAGTTTGCCAGGACACCACGCAAGCGCACTGGTCCGCTCTTCGGGCGTAATGTCACCGCCTACGCAAACGGCCGGGAAGTCGACATGGCTCTCATGACCGAGTACCTCACGCGCAAGCATCTCGGTCACCCGCCACGGGAAGCCGAAGTCCAGGGCGCCTTCGACTACTACCACGGCACACGGGCGATGAACGGCGGCAACGACCCAACCCACGACGAAGCGGTCGCCGTGACCTTCAGCTCGGTCCGGGTGTGCATCCCGCAGTACCGTGCCCGGCACTGGCGCCTCGAGACCTGCCGCAAGCCGATCTTCCTCACCTCCGACGCACCCCTCGTGCTCTGGCGCCCGGAAACTCCGGAGGACGCCTACCGAGGGTTCGGCCTGGAGGGGGCTCACGAGATCAGATTCCCGGTCAGCCCCACAGCTCAGCTCGTCCTCGTCCCCGGCCACGGCACATCCGCGAAAGAGGTCAGCCTCAGCCGAGTGAACAGCTGCAACCAGGACCTCGCGGACACCTGCGAACAGGTCGTCATCGGGCACCCGGACCGGCACGCCGCGCTCGACAGGGTCCAGCTGAGCGAGCGCGGGCCCACGCTGCGCTTCAACACGGCCCCCGGCTTCCAGGAGAACCCGGACGGCACGGTAGAGCCCATGGGGAAGGACATCCTTCATCTCTGGACCACTCGCCGCTGACAAGGCGGCTAGTGGTCCCAGGGCCGCGGCAGCATGTGCCACAGGGTTCTAGGCCAGTCGGGCGGGTTGATCAGGAACTTGTCCACCAGGCGGGCTGTGAAGGACCGAGCGGCGCCCTGGGCGGCCCCCTGGATTATCGCGGCGGTCAGGCCAGCACCGGCAGCGGGCTGCTGCCGAGCCGGTGACGGGTCGGGTGGCTGGACGGGCGCGGGCACGTTGTCCCGGGTCATGATGCTGCTCCCTTGAGCAGAGAGATCGAGGACAGCGGACACCTGCGTGGTGTCGTCCGCGGGGGTGTGCGCCGCGCGGTCGGCGGTCCTGCTGCGGCTCTCTGCCTGAGAGCGTCCCTGTGGAGTCTCGGCCCGGCCCAGGGTGGGCGTGTTCAGCGTAGCCGCGATCGGCGCGGGTATTCCCTCGGTCGTTTGGTGGGTGGTCATTGCTCTGGCCTCCGGGGTGAGTTCGGCATGGCGGACGGGACGGTGACAGGTCTCAGGTGCGTGCGTCTCGTCCTTGCGGCATCGGCTTCTTCACCCTGTAAGGCCGGAAGCCGGCCCCCGGACAGCAGCGACCGGCGAGGAAATTCGAGGGCATGACGAAGGCCCGGACGCCTGGTCCGGGCCTTCGCTCTCTCTGTACCTGTTATGGGGCGCTGGGAGTCACATGTGACGTGCGCCTTCTACGTCCAGCGCATACTGATCGCGGACTGCTGCTCCACCCGCTCCGGAGCCAACGTCGCGGCCCCGGACGCTGGTGGCCGATCCAGGCGCCCAGCTTCAGCTCCCGCTCCTCCTCGCAGCTGCCGCCCTTCCTATCGCCGGCGACGATCTGCTGGCTCTTGCCCGTTGCGGACCAATCAGGTTGGTGGCCTGGGAAGCGTCACGATTGCGGTACCGCCTATGTGCCCAGCGTCACATGCGTGCGAAGATCGCTGGCAGCTCGACAGGATGGGTGGAGGGGGCTATGGCGGCCAAGGACGATCAGTTCGAAGCATCTGCTTCAGCGCTCGGCTACCTCTACCAGTTCGCCAAGGCGCTGCAGTTCTGCATCGAGCAGTGGGTGGGCGGACTGGAGTGGAGTGTTGCTGTTGAGGCCGCCGACGACATCGAGAAGCATGCCGGGTCGGTGAGAGAGCTACTTCAGCTCAAGCAACGAGCAGACGGCACGCGGCTGACTGACTCGGCCCCCGATCTGTGGAAGACGCTTCGGATCTGGTGCGAGGCAGCTACGGCCGGGCGGATCGACCTCGCCGAAACGAACCTCTTCCTGATGACGACGGCCGAGCTCCCGCCAGACAGTGCCGGCTATCACCTGCAGCCCAAAGCCAGCGGACATCGTGACGAAGGCAAGGCCCTCACCTTGCTGCGGGCGGCCCGTGAAGCATCCTCGAGCGACAAGCTGCAGAAGGCATTTGCGGCTTTCGACGGGCTGGAAGCCGATGGGGCTGTAGGACACAGCGCCCTGCTTGCCCGGATCGACGTCATCGGTGACGCTCCGCGGATCGACGAGGTCCGCGAGACGATGCTCGGCCATGCGGCCCTCGTGGTGGGGCACGACCTCGCTAAGTCCTTCCTCACCCGCCTCGAGGGATGGTTCTACGACCGGGTGATCGAGCAGATGCGCACACCTGGCGGCGCGCCCATCACCGGCGAGGAGTTCGACCAGATCTTCAGCGATCTACGCCACCAGTTCGGTCCCAACAATCTGCCTATCGACCCCGATATCGCCGACCTGAACCCTGAGCCTGCCGAGTCCGCCGACAAGATGTTCGTCCGCCAACTTGACCTGATTGGCGTCGGATCCGAACGCATCCGTCTCGCCGTGCGGGACTACGTGCGGGCATTCAACCAACGATCGCGCTGGTCGGAGGAGAAGCTGCTCCGCGTAGGAGAGCTCGGCAGATACGAGCGCAGGCTGGTTGAGGAGTGGCAGGCGCGCTTCGCGGACATGCGGGAGGACCTCGGAGACGACGCAACCGAGGAGGAGATGAAGCGGGAGGCCAAACTGATCTATCGCTGGGTTGACCGGGAGGCCCGCGCCCAGATCCGCACCGGCCTCGAAGAAGTGTTCATCCCCAAGGGCTCATACCACATGCTCGCCGACGAACTACGGGTCGGCTGGCATCCGGACTTCACCGCCCGGCTGATGGCCCTCCTTGAGCCGACCGGAGCACGCTGATGGCGGCAGTCGAACTGAGCCGCGAGGAGCGGGCCCTGTACAACCCGGCGTTCACAGCGGTGCTGTGTACCCGGGCAGTCCAGGGCTATGACAAGGAGTACGCGGCTCCGTGCCCGTTGCAGGTGGCCGTGACAGCTGCCGTTATGGCCCTGCAACCATCCATCCGGGCGGTCCTGCCGGCCACCACGGGAACCGGTCTGATGGGGTGGCTGGACGAGAACGACGCCGTGCGAGTCGCCATGACACGCCACGCGGCCTCGTTGGCTGCGGTCGTGCGCCCCGGCCTGCTGTTCGCGTTGCAGAGTCACATCCTGCACTGGGACAGCGAGGGACTGACTCTCGTTCCCCGCGCACTCACCAAAACGATCAAGGGCGACACGGAACAGAGCGTCGCCATCCAGAAGGCTGCCGTCCAGCTCGGGCGCTGGCTGCCCAGCACCGGAAGCTTCAGTACCGTCCTGACCCTCCTTGGAGTCAAGCCGTGACCTTTCAGATCCAGGCGGTCACCATCTACGGCAAGAAGCCCGGCCAGATGCGCACCGTGCCCTTTGATCCCGGCACCCTCAACATCGTCACCGGCGACTCCCGACGCGGCAAAAGCGCACTGCTGACCATCATCGATTACTGCCTCGCCAGCAACGGCTACCCTGTCAAGGCTGGCAAGGTCCGCGACTACGTCAGCGTCTACGCCCTCACTTTGGTCAAGCCCGGCCAGCAACTCTTCGTCGCCCGCCGCGCACCCGAAGGCAAAGCCGCCGTCAGCACCGTCCTGTGCATCCTCTCGCAAGCCCCCGGCACCCCGCCTCCACCGCTGCAAGAGCTCAAGTTCGCCACCCCGCTGGACGCGGCAAAGGACATGCTCAGCGACTTCTGCGGCATCGACCGCACAGTCCGCGTACCAGCCGTTGGCCGAGCCCAGACCATCGCCCCGTCCATCCGCCACGCCCTGTTCTTCTGCCTCCAAGCGCAGAACGAGGTCGCTAACCCAGACCTGCTCTTCCACTCCCAAGGCGAGGAGTGGCGACCCAACACCATCCGCGGTGTCATCCCGTACTTCCTGGGCGCCGTAGACCCAGAGCAGGCACTGCGTCGCAACCGGCTTCGCCTCCTGCGCCGCGACCTCGCTGACCTCGAAACCGCGCTCGCCCCCTCACGGAACCTCGACCCCGCCGCCGGCCAGGCCCGCGCCCTGCTCATTGAGGCCGTCGAAGCGCACCTGGTAGCACCCCTGACCAATCCAGAGCCATCAGCCGACGAAGTGCTGAGCCTTCTACGCCAGGCCATGAACCACACCGGCCCCCCGCCTGAGCAGGACAGCGACGAGGATCCCCTCAGCGCACTCACCACGCGACGCAACGAGCTACGCGGCCTCCACGGACAGACCCGTGTAAAGATCGCCGATCTCAAGCGAGCACTTGCCGAGAACACGGACTTCACCACCCAAGCCACCGAGCAGCGTGCCCGTTTGGTCTCCCTCGGCCTGCTCCGCCGAGACCCCGAGACCTCCAACGCCTCGCACTGCCCCGTGTGTGATAGCAGCCTTCCCTCCGCCAACGACACGGTCACCGCCCTCACCCGCGACCTCGCACATCTGGACGGCGATCTCCAGGTAATCGGTAGCGACACCCCAGCGATTCAACGCCTGATCAGCCAGGAGGAAGAGCGCCTGCAGGAACTGCGCTCTGCACTCGCCCGGAATCAAGAAGAGATCAACGAAGTCACCGCGGGGATGCGGGCCCTACAACAGGAACCCGACGACGCTCGCCGCGCCGCCATGGTCCAGGGACGCATCAGTCTCTACCTGGACACCGCCGCTCGCCGCGCAGTAACCCCTCAAGTGGAAGACCGGCGAGAAGAACTCCGTCAGCAGATCGCCGACCTGGAAGAACTGCTCAGCGACGACACACAAGGCGAGCGCCTCGCCAGCTACCTCTCACTGATCAGCCAGAAGATCACCAGTAAGGCCGCAGGGCTCAGCCTCGAGCATTCGGAGAACCCCATCCGGCTCGACGTCAACCGCCTCACCGTCATCGCCGACAAGGCCGATGGCCCGTTGCCCCTACCCGAGATGGGCAGCGGAGAGAACCACCTCGGCTACCACGTAGCAGCCATGCTCAGCCTTCACGAGTGGTTCACTGAGCACCGCGCACCCGTGCCTCGTGTCCTGGTGCTCGACCAACCGTCGCAGGTCTTCTTCCCGCCCGACCACACAGGCGAAGCCATTCTGGGAGCCAACGACCGCCACAAGCTGCTGAAGATCTTCCAGACAATCCATCAGACGCTGCGCCTGCTGGAAGGCCAGTTCCAGGTCATCGTCATGGAACACGCCGACCTGGACCACCCGGACTTCAGCCCATACGTAACCCAGCGATGGCGCTACGACACCGATCAAGCACTCGTACCTGCCGACTGGATTGAGGAAGAGGCTGACTGAACGCCTGGTCTGCAACCTGATCGTGTCGCGTCGATTGCGGCGTAGGGGCGGTCAGCGTGGCTCACTCGTCGAACAGCGGTACCTGCGCCACGTCGACGTCCGCGCGGATGCGGTGAGGGCCGGCCGGGTGCCGCCACCGGCGGGCACTGTCGCGGGCGACGTCGACGCCGACTTCCGTCACGACATCCGGCTGCACCAGGACGGCATAGAGGGTGTGCTGCGTTCCCCACCCTGCTGAGAACGTCCAGCCCGTCCACGGGTGCGCGCCGTGCGGCGAGGCCAGATGGTCGGCCACAGCGCGGCCGGCGGCCCGGGACAGAGTGGTGCGGCGGGCCGACGTACTGCAGGCGACCCGCCGGGTCGTAGCGTCCCAGCAGCAGCGTGCAGGGCGCGGCAAGCGACCCGGTGACCGCGCCGATAACGGCCTTCGTGGTGACCCGCACCTTGTACTTCCGCCACGACCGCACGCACCCGCGATAGGACTCCCCCAGCCGCTTGAAGCACAGCCCCTCCACCGCGGCCGCCGTCCAATCCAGCCACTCCCGAGCCAGGGCCGGGTCGGTCGTCGACGGGCACAGCGTGAACGGCGCCGACAGCCGCGCTCCGCGAACAACGCCTCCAACGCCGCACGGCGCCGCGCGTACGGCCAGCCGGTCAGGTCGTCACCTCGGTGGACCAGGTCGAAGGCCACGAAGTGCGCCGGCCACTCCCGTGCCGCCTGAGCGGCAGCTGCCCCGCGCCGGGGAGGTCGCTGCTGCAGCCGCTCGAATGCCAGCCGATCCCGCTCCCACACCATCAGCTCGTCCAGGATCACGCCCGGCGGCAGGCGCATCGCGGCCACGGCCAGGTCCGTCCATAGCACGATGACGTCGCGGCTGGCCCGCGACTGCAGCCGGACGCCGTCCTCGGTCCGCCACAGCACGGTCCGGTGGCCGTCGACCTTGATCTTGTAGGCCCACGACGGGCCCGTCGGCAGCTGCGTCACGGGCTGCGCGAGGGCGACGTCCACCGGCCACTCCACCCCATCAGCCTGCCCCCGGTGGACACCGGTCGCCTGCTGGCCACAGGTAGCGGTGCTCGAGCGTACTTACGCCTGTACTTGCGTCAGTCCTTCCTCTGGGGCTGCAAAACGGGCCCTGAGGTGGCGTGTTCCCCAAGGCCCAGGGCCGCACAGCGCTTCGAGAATCACCATGAAATGCGGCAAAGTGGGCATGCGGGCATTTCAAATTCAGGAACTTTCGAGCGCTGGACGCCCGTGAAAGCCTCTGAAAGCCTCCAGGAGCGATTTGGGTGCTCAGAAATGAAATCACGCGCCGGGAACCGAAGAGCTTTCTGGTCGGCAAGTTTGTCGGGTACGATGGTGCCCGCACGCCGGACGCATCTATGGATTCGTTAGGGTGGGGTTCGGCGGGTAGATAAAACAAGAACCGCCCCCTGGCTGGGAGGCGGCTCCTGTAGGTGATGGCCGGGCTGGGCCTATCGCTTCGTGATCACGTCGAGCAGCCACTCAACCAGCGTGACCACGAAGGTCCAGAAGTCCCAGTTCGGTTCATCGTCGTCCCCCATGGTGTTTCTCCTGCTTCCGGTGCGCCGGAGGGCTCTCCTCCGGTCAATTGACCCGGAGGGGTGCGGCAGGTGGACACTTCGAGAAACGCCCGTGGTGGATTCTACGGTCTTTCAGGGCGTCTATCCGACCCGTCTATAAGGGCAAATCAGAACAACATCCTTCATTCCGGACAGAATTCAGGGATCACGCCTCCGTAGGTCCCTCGTTCGGGTGAACATCGGCCCTTTCTGGTGAGCTCTTCCGGGTATTCCGATAGACGGTGCGCGCAGCCCACGCCTCTGGACTCGCCCCTCACACAGCGAACCAGGACGACGGCGGCCTGGCGGATCCGGCCGCCGCGCCCCCACGCTCCGGTGAACCGCACCTGGTCCTCAGCCCAGTCGCTGCCACGGCCGTACCCGGCCCACCAGGTAGCCCACCACCAGAGCCACGGCGGCCGCCGTGATGACCGAGGCGTTCCCGCTCATCGTCAGGACCACCGCATCCCGATCGCGGACAGCTGCTCGCGCCGGTCCTCCGACAACGTCGCCGCACGCGAGCGCTGGTTGCTGACCCATGCCCCCAGACGGAACTGCAGTTCCCATCCCTCGTCCGAGAGCACGGTCTCCACGTGGCTGCGGGGGACGATCAGATGGCCCTCACGCTCGTAGAACTGCTTCGCGGCGGCCAGGTTGGCGGCCCACTTGTCGGCCTGCGTACGGCGCGGCTGGGGCTTCTCGTCCTCGGTGGCGGGCTCGATCCCGAGGACCTGCTCCAGCATCCACTGCTGCACTCCGGTGAGCTTGTCCCAGCCCAGCCGCTGGGCACGCACCCACCGCCCGAGGTCCTCGCCCTGGCGCAGGACGTCACCCGGCTCGGTCGGCAGTGCCTCGCCCTCGTCCAGGTGCAGCCGGGTGAGGTGGAACGCCCGCTGCCACTCCACCGGCCAGGTGGGGCACCACGAGGCGTCGATCTCCTCCAGCTGCTCGCGCCGGTCCTCCGACAGCGCACCGGCCACCGATCCCACCGGCAGGCCCTCGGCATGCCGCTGCTCGATCTCGGCTGCCTTACGGGCGGCGGCCCGGGCGTTCTTGAGCCAGATGCCCACCTTCGCGCCCTGGTAGGTGGCGTCCAGCGGAGCCAGGAGGTGCCCGTTCTCGGCAGCCCAGCCGCGGGCAGCGGCCAGGCCCTCCTCCCATGCGACGTCGAAGTGCGACCACACCATGCCCAGCTTCTCCAGCTGCTGGACGCGGTCCTCGTCCATGTCCCCTCGGGCGTAGAAGCGACGGGCATCTGCGATCCACTGCCCCAGCGGGAAGTTGCCCAGCGCGGCCGGCCACCCCGCCTCCACCGCCTCCGGTCCCTTCGGCACCCGGTACGTGAACGGCACCTTCAGGTCGCCGAACTCGCGCGTGTACAGCACGGCGGCCTCGACGCCGCGCCGCCAGTGCTCGTGCTCGGGGTTGAGGACCCGCAGGTTGATGAACGCGGCCAGCTGCGCCGGGTCACGCGGCGTGGAGAACTTCAGCAACGCCTTCGCCGACGCGGACGGCCCCCCGTCCCTGCCGCTCTTCTCCTTGCCCTGGGCGTCCTTCTGGACCGGCTTGTAGCGGCTCGGGGCCTGCGGTTGGGCCAGCTGTTCGACGATGCGAGTGTCGTGCGCCCTGAGCGCCTCCAGCAGCTTCGCCAGCCCGCCGAACGCCCGGCTGGTGAGCATGTTGTCCGCCGTCTCCCCGGGCGCCAGCAGCACCGGCACCACGAGGGATGCCATCTTGCCCTCGCCGGGCTGCATCCGCAGCGCACGGCCCACGGCCTGGACCAGGTCCGGCATCGAGCCGCGCACGTCGGCGAAGTACACGGAGTCGCAGTTGCGGGTATCGACGCCCTCGCCCAACACCTTCACCGAGCTGAGGAACGCCTTCTCCACCACCGTGCCGTCCGTGGCGATCAGGGAGGAGAACTCCCCGAGCACACGCCGGCGGTGCAGCGCCTTGTGATCCCCGCACAGCCAGTCCGCCCACACCGTCGCCGGGTACAGCTCCGGATCGGCGGCGTGCAGCTGCGCGGCGACATCCGGGACCCCGGCCGAGAACGCCTCGGCCTCCTTGACGACGTGATGGAACACGAGCGTGCGCTTGAAGGCCTCCTCGGCTGACGCCTTCACCAGGGCCGTCTGGAGCGCGGCGAGCCGGGCGCCGCGCATCTCGTCCGACCGGCCCTCGGCACCCAGCAGCAGCACGGCCTGAAACTGCGTATCGGTGATGTCCACACACACCACCTGGTACGGCGCACAGATCCCCCGGTCGATCGCCTCCGACAGCGTCAGCGTGAAACACCGGCTGCCGAACGGCCCGTCCTGGTCGTCCTCCATGCTCGCCACCAGCTCACCCGGGGCACCGCCCTGCTCCTGGTCCTCGTCCAGCTGCCACAGCCGGGGCGTGGCCGTCATGTACAGCCGCCGCAGCGACGGGATCCGCAGGTTGTCGTGAACGACCGCCCACGGCTTGCCGATCCGGCCCGAAGTCCTGTGCGCCTCATCGACCACGATCAGGTCCCACGCCGAAAGGCCGGCGGCATGCGCCCGCTCCAGCGTGCCCAGACCCAGGCTGGCGTAGGTGGCGTACACGGTGACCTTCTCCAGGCCCCTCGTCCACTCCACCAGCTCGTCCACGTCCGTGGTGTTGGGAAAGGACACCTCCTCACCCCGCAAGGAGGAGACACCGATCATCGGGCCCCTGCGGCCGCCCTCGCGCCATGCGGCCTCGGTCTGGGCGAGCAGATCCAGCGAGGGCACGAGGACCAGCACCCGGCCCGCGTGGAGCTCTTCCGCGCTCCGGACCGCCACCCGTGTCTTCCCGGACCCGGTCGCCATGATCACCTGTGTCCGCAGACCCCGCTCTGGCACCAGCGATCTTGCAGGGAGTTCAAGGGCGCGCAGTACCGCGTCAATGGCTTCTCGCTGGGCGGCCTCACGCTGATCCGCGCGGTTCGTGGTCGACATTCCTGTCTGCTTTCTCCTGGGTGATGCCCTGTCGGTTCGAGCGATGGGAAACGGGAAACCTGCACGTAGAGGCGCCAGAAGGGCTACGGTGGGAGTGGCTCGGGTGGTTGGCTACTCTGCCTCACCGAAGCACACGCAAGGGTCCTAAGCGGATCTCGATAAGCCTCCGAGCGTTCCAAGGGTGGTGCGCTCTGAGTCCAGAGTCTATCTCGTGCTTCAAAATGAAGCAGCAACAAGAGAGAAAATCCCTCGAACGTGGCACGATTACGATAGTCTGGCCCAGTCGGAGCCGGAAAGCAGCCTGACGGGAGGTCACGTGATCGTGGTCTCAAGTCCACTCCCAGTCCAGCGCTTCCAAGCCCCTCTGACTTCCCGTCACCCCTCCTGCTGCTGCTTTCCTGGCCGGTTCCCCAGTAGGCGGGGAGGGTTGGGGCTGGAGCGCAGCGGAGGCCCCGTTCCGGGCTCAGGTGGGGGCCGGCCGCATTGCGGCCGTGGCTCGTGGCGCGCAGCGGCGCGAGACTAACTCGCATGCGCAGCATGCGAGTTGACGTCAGGTCACGCAGTGACCTGACAGGCGCTCACGCGGAGCGGGAGCGCAGCCACCGTG